>JBFJVZ010000209.1:0-12674 GCA_041623895.1 Pirellulaceae bacterium
CGCCACCGCGCATTCAAAAAAAGCAGCATCATTCATTAACGTCAACGACTGCAACGGTGTGTTGCTTCGATTGCGCCGCGTGCAGGTGCTGAATCCGTCGGGAGCGTCAAATACATTCAATGACGGCGGCGGCGTGCCGCGGTAGATGAATGTGTACATGCCGCGGCGATAACGATCTTCGCCTTGACTTTCCTGCCACGCCCGTTTGACCTGCCCTTGTCCCATCACCCCGGCTGGGATCGGTGGAAACACTGGAGGTCCGCCCAGTTTGGGGACGAACAGTCCGCTTGCCACCAATGCGACATCGCGAACAATTTCGGCATCCAACCGCAGTCGATTCTGGCGTCCCAGCAGAAAGTTATCGGGGTCGGCCCGGGCATGCTCGGGGCGTACGGTCGAGGATTGCCGATACGTATGCGAACTGACGATCAGCCGGTGCATTTCTTTCAGACTCCATCCGCAACGCATGAATTCGGTCGCCAGATAATCCAACAACTCCGGATGCGTGGGACGCGCGCCAAGCAATCCAAAATCGTTCTCCGTCGCGACCAGACCGCGTCCGAAATATTGCTGCCACAGGCGATTGATCATCACCCGCGCGGTGAGCGGATTCTTGGGGCTCACGATCCAGCGGGCCAGATCCAGCCGGTTGGCGCGCTCCGCATCCGTCTCCAGTGGATGCAGCACGGCGGGTGTTCCCGGTGTGACTTCGTCGGCCTGGCGTGTGAAGTCGCCTTTGATCAGCACGTGTGTGGCTCGCGGCGTCGCTCGTTCACGCAGTACCATCGTGGTCGGAGCGTTATTGAGCACATCACCCAGACGGGAATATTCCGCTTTCAGTGTGGAAAACTCTTCGTCTGCAACGGGTCCGGCTGCGAATAAGGTCAGCTTTTGATCGAAGCTGCGTTTCTTTGCGTCCACGCCCAGGATCTTGCGCAGCGGAGCGGACAGCGTCTTGCGGTTCTTCTCGTCAAGACTCATTTCCCAAGCGTGTGTTTCATCGCTGCGTTGATCCAGGATCGCGGACAGCTTGGCTTCCACGGCTTTACGTTGTTCCCTGATTGCCGCCACGTCGACCTCGGGATCGTAGACCTTGATCGTCGGTTCATCCTGGTCGTTCAGGAATGCAAATATGCGATAAAACTCTTTTTGCTGAATCGGATCGAACTTGTGATCGTGGCACTGCGCGCAGCCGATCGTCAGTCCCAACCAGACCGTGCCCGTTGTTGCCACGCGATCGAACACGCTGTCGACACGATACTGCTCTCTGTCGATTCCTCCTTCCTGGTTGATTTGCGTGTTGCGATGAAAACCGGTGGCCACTTGTTGGCTGACCGATGCGGCCGGCAACAGATCACCCGCCAGCTGCTCGATCGTGAATTGGTCAAAGGGCATATCGTCGTTGAGCGCCTGGACGACCCAGTCACGATACTTCCAGATCGATCGAGGCGCATCAATGGAATACCCGTTGCTGTCGGCGTAGCGAGCCTGATCAAGCCACAACCGCCCCCAACGTTCGCCGTAGTGCGGACTACTCAGCAAGCGGTCGACCAAGTCTTGCCAGGCCTGCTGGAAGTCTTTCGCGGCGGCCGCTTCAAACGCGTCGATCTGTTCCGGCGTCGGCGGTAAGCCGATCAAATCGAGACTGATGCGTCGAATCAGTGTCGCAGGTGTAGCCGCGGGTGCTGGCGTTAATTGTTCCCGGCTCAGCCGCGATTGAATGAAGCGATCGATTGGATGCTGGACACCGGAAACCGGCGGCGGGGACGGATCCGTTGGCGGAATGAAAGCCCAGTGTTCTTCGTACTTGGCGCCTTCAGCAATCCATCGCCGCAGCGTTTCGCGTTGCGGCTCGGTAAGCTGTTTTCCCGAATCCGCCGGCGGCATGACGGTGTAGGGGTCGTCATCACTGATTCGCGAAACCAATTCGCTGGCCGCCGGATCGCCGGGCACCACAACCAATTCTGTCAGGCCCGCCCGCGTATCCAAACGCAAACCGGCTTTCCGTGCTTCTTCGTCAAAGCCGTGGCATGCGAAACAATTCTCCGCCAAGATCGGCAGCACATCACGGTTGTAGCTAACCTGCGTCTCGGTTGCCGCATCAGCGCTGCTGTTATCCGGTTGTTCTGCACTCGCCACCACTGCACAGTTTGCCAGCACTGCAAGAGCAAACAGGCCGGCAGTCAGCAAGGCTGGGCGATCAAACATGGGCGAAGGTAAGAATTTTGGGCAGGTGACGAAGCGGCGGGGCGTTAACATTCTATGATACTCAAACGGTTGAAACAGGGAGAATCACGGAAAGCGAAGAAACCAACACTGATGATGATGATGAGCAAGCTACTCTCACTGACGCTGGCCGTGCTGATTGTTTGCACGGCGATCGCCCAGGAATCAGTCACAGACTCAAAAGAGTCCTGGCAAAAGATCAAAGCATATTTCTCAGCTCCAAAAGATTGGCAAGGCAAATTCGGCGACTACGCCTCACCACTCCAGTTTGCCGACGGAACCAGAGTAACGTCAGCCGAGGATTGGAAACGCCGCCGTGCGGAGCTCGTTGCCCAGTGGGAAAGTCTGCTGGGCAAATGGCCGCCACTGATCACCAACCCCGAGGTGGAATTCCTGGAATCAAAACGTCGCGAGAATTTCACACAGCATCGTATTCGCTTTGCCTGGACGCCAAAGGAAAAGACGACAGGTTATTTATTGATCCCCGATGGTGATGATCTGCGTCCCGCGGTGGTGACCGTTTTCTACGAACCGGAAACGGCGATCGGTTTGGGAACAGCAAACCGTGACTTCGCATTGCAACTCGCCCGCCGCGGTTTTGTGACACTCTCGATTGGCACGAGCGAGGCCAGCCAAGCCGGAACCTATGCGCTCTACTACCCCAGCATCGAAGCTGCCGACGTCGCACCGCTTTCCATGCTCGGCTATGCCGCAGCCAACGCCTGGTATGTTTTGGCTGCTCGACCCGAAGTGGATGCAACGCGGATCGGCATCGTGGGCCATTCGTTCGGCGGCAAGTGGGCGATGTTCGCCTCCTGCCTGTTTGACAAGTTTGCTTGTGCCGCCTGGTCCGATCCGGGGATCGTGTTCGACGAAGCGCGGCCGAGCGTCAACTATTGGGAACCTTGGTATCTGGGCTATCACCCCCGACCGTGGCGCAAACGGGGCATCATCACGGCTGAGAATCCGGCGCGGGGGCTTTATCCAAAACTGCGGGCGGCCGGTCACGACTTACACGAATTGCATGCGCTGATGGCGCCGCGCCCGTTTCTGGTTTCCGGTGGCTCGGAAGATCCGCCGCGGCGCTGGGAGGCGCTGAACCACAGCGCACAAGTCAACCGAGTTTTGGGCTATCAAAACCGAGTGGCCATGACCAACCGTCCGGATCATTCGCCAAACGACGAGTCGAACGAAGTGATCTATGCTTTCTTCGAGCACTTTCTCACAGCTGGAGGTTTGTAGCCAACTTGGGTTGCGGCGGCCCGCTGGAAACCGCCGGGGAGCCAGGTCCAGGGAATTCTGTCAGCGAAGACAACAAGACGCAGGACGAGTTGCTGTCGATACAGTTTTAGCGACCGTCCCACCTTCATCACGGTGCCTGATGCCCCCGTCACGTTTCACCCCCTGACTGGATCGTGCGGTATCTTAATCCATTCGAACACACCCCATTGGGGTGCGGGTCTAACTGCTCCTTTTCGCCTCTTATAACTACAGGGTGATCAGCTGACGCTCGATCTGTGCGCCAGTCACGAAGATGTGAACGAATGGGAATATCCAGTCAAATGAGGTTTTTACGCGATTTGATTTCGCAGCGATTGGGAATCCAGGTGCGCTGCCAAGATCTCGACCGACTGGAACGAACCCTTTCCGAGCGGTGTGAACGCCTGCAGTTGTCCGACTTGGCTGAATACTCTGCTTTCTTGCAGGCTCCCGGCCAGCGTAGCGACCGGGAATGGGAGCAGTTAGCAAGCTTGCTGACGACGGGTGAGACCTTCTTTTTTCGCGGCAGGGCGCATACGGAAGTGCTTCGCAGCGAGATTCTGCCAGAGTTAATGCGCAATCGCGGGCAGCAGCGTTCCTTGCGGATTTGGAGTGCGGGATGCTCAACCGGCGAAGAGGCGTATTCTATCGCGATCATGCTGGACGAACTAAAAGCCAATGGCAATGACTGGTCGATCTCTCTGCTGGCGACCGACATCAATCTGGATGCGATCGCGAAAGCGCGCCGGGGCGTCTACAGCGACTGGTCTTTTCGCCAGGTCGATCCCGCGATTCGGCAGAAGTATTTTCGCAAGCTCGGGAACAAATGGGAATTGGACGAACGAATCAAGAAACTCGTGACGTTCGAGCCGCTGAATCTGCTGACGGACGTATTTCCCAGTAAACTCGCACGCGATATGGATTTGATCCTCTGCCGAAATGTATTTATCTACTTTAGCGAACAGGACGTTGCGTCCATTGTCAGCAAATTCGCCGCGACACTGCGGCCTGGCGGATTCCTGTTGACGGGGCATGGTGAACTGCAGGGACAAAAGACCGATCCGCTTGTCAAGCGAGTCTTTTCTGAATCGATTGTGTTGCAGCGGGAGGATGCTTCGCCGCCGGCTAGCATGCCAGGAAGCGCGAGCACGGCACTTCAGGTGTCAACCAACCCAACCTGGTCAGACAGTCCATCCTCCGCCTCGGTCAACGCGATGGCGGCGGCAACGGCAACGCCGCAACCCAATTTGCCGCCCCAGGTGGAGCCGAGCGATGATTCGATTGAACAAATTGAGGAACTTTACAAGCAAGGTTTTCACGCGGTGGGTTTAGAGAAGGCCATGCGGATGATTAGCAAAAACCCCGGCGACGCGAGGGTCTGCTGTCTGATCGCGGAGGGGCATGCGGACTTGGGCAACCACAAACAGGCGATCGACTGGTGCCAACAAGCGATGCAAAGCGACGCCTTCTCAGTGAAACCACAATATCTGCTGGCCAACATCGCTGAGGCCGAAGGGCGTTATGATGATGCCAAAGCGTTTCTCCGCAAAGTGATCTATCTGAATCCGTCACACATCGCGGCCCAGTTGGCATTGGCGGGGCTTTACCAGCGAGAGGGTGATTTGCGATTGGCGGAGAAGACACGTCTTGCCCTGGTGGAAATGCTCAAATCAAAGCCTGACTCATCGCCGATCGAATGCCATGAAGCTCTGACGGTGGGGGAGTTGGTTCAGCAACTAAACCAAGCGGTGAGGCATGGTTGAAAAGTCTGAAGCCGGAAGGCTGGCGTTTCCTGCCCAGCAGTCGGCACCTCATTTACTATTCGGAATCAAAGACACCGTGTTTGGCGTGCATGTGGGCAACGTGCACGAAATCGTCTTGCTGCCCGAACTGAAAATGTTGGCCGAGCGGAAAAGTCACTTCATCGGTGCGGTGAACCTGCGCGGAAACATTGTTCCCGTAATGGATCTTGAGTTGCGGTTCGGTCGAAAACTTGGTTGCTATTCGCTGAATGATTATCTGTTGGTGTTGGAGTCTGGCGGCAAGCGAGTGGCCGTTGTTGTTAACGATGTCCTGGGCGTCAAACAACTTGACTTGAAACAGGACGACAACACTGCCAACGATTCAACGGAGCGTGAAATTGCCGCGTCCTGTATCCATCAGATGGTCAGTGTTGATGATCAGATCGTCATGCTCTTGAACATTGACGGCTTGTTCTCGTCAGCGGGCCCCGTGGAGGCCGAATACCTGGATGAAGACGCCGCCACGGAACTGCCATCGATCACGGCCGGTGCCTCGGATGTGGAACTGGCTGTCTTTCGACGTCGTGCAAATCAACTGCGACAATCAAGCCTGGGGCTCGAGGCAGATGAGATGACGTCGCTGGCGGTCGCCGAGATCAGCGGTGAATTTTATGCCTTTGAACTCGATTATGTGCGAGAGTTTTTTGAGGTCCAGGAAATCACGCCCGTGCCCTGTTGTCCGGCCAAGATCATCGGCAACGTCAATCTCCGCGGTGATGTGGTGACGGTGATCGATGTCCGCGGTCAGCTGAATCTGCCCAGCGAAGATCGGATAGCCAAAGGCAAGGTTATCATCGCCCAGACGGACGAAATGACGGTCGGCGTCCTGGTCGACGCACTTCACGGTGTAACTTATCTCCCCAGCGCCGAAGTAACAAGTCTGACAACCGCTGTGAACGCGGCAACGAAAGGCACCGCGCCGTTTCGCGAGACCATGATGAGCATCGTTGATGTGCCCAGCCTGTTGGCGCTCGATCGCTGGGTTATCGATGAAGAAGTCGGTCACAGGTAGCAGATAATTCCATGAGCAAACGCTTGGCAAGCAACGACCAATCTTTGGAAAACTCCTCGACAATCCATCAACGCGCTCGGCTACTGTTTGAGGAAAACCGACAGACGACGTGCCAGCGCACCGACAAGCTGTTCGCCGCATTGATGCTGGTGCAGTGGATTGGCGGGATCATCACGGCCGTGGTGATTTCGCCGCGGACGTGGGCGGGATCCGACAGCGATACGCACATCCACGTCCTGGCAGCAGTATTTCTCGGTGGCATCATCTCCGCTCTGCCGATCGCGATGGCGTTTCTGCTGCCGGGCAGGCCGCTCACGCGACATACCATCGCGATCGGTCAAATGTTGACCTCGGGGCTCTTAATTCACCTCTCCGGCGGCCGGATCGAAACTCATTTTCACATTTTCGGATCGCTGGCTTTTTTGGCCTTCTATCGTGATTGGCGGGTCCTGATTACCGCCACCGTGGTAACCGCAGTCGACCATGTTTGTCGCGGTCTTCTTTGGCCACAATCGATTTTCGGTGTGCTGACCGTCAGTCCAGGCCGAATCATCGAACACGCAGCCTGGGTGGTCTTTGAAGATATTTTTCTGATCTACTCCATTTGCCAAAGCCTGAACCAGGGGCAGAAAGATGCCTGGCAACAAGCCCGACTGGAAGCATCCAGCGCAGCCAATCACGAAACTGTCAACAAGGTGCGTGCCGCCGCGCACGCCGTTGTCTCCAGTAGCCGCGAGTTAAACACCACGGCAAGCCAATTATCCAGCGACGCCAATCAGCAATCTTCGAGCGTTGCTCAGACCACGCGGTCAGTTGAGCGAATGGCCGAGGCAGTCACAAGAAACGCCGACCACGCCCGGGAAACCGACAGTATTGCCCAGAGCTGTGCAGACAAAGCGGTGCAAGGCGGTCAGGCCGTGCAGGACACCATCGTTGCCATGAAACAGATCGCCGCAAAGACTCGCAGTGTCGAGGAGATCGCCCAGAACACCGATCTGTTAGCGCTTAATGCGGAAGTCCAGGCGGCCCGCGTGGGTGAACTGGGGAGTGGTTTTGCCGTCGTGGCGATGGAGATTCGCAAGTTAGCCGAAGTGAGTCGCGGCGTGGTCCAGAAGATCAATGAACTTACCGATCAAAGCCTGCGAGTGGCCGAACGAGCAGGCAATTTGCTGGATGAAATCGTTCCCGGCGTGCAACAGACGGCGACTCTGGTACAGGGCATCGCGAACTCGTCGGCCGAGCAAAAGAGCGGTCTTCAGGAAATGACATCCGCTATCAAGCATCTGGAAGATACTTCGCGCCGTAATGCGGAAACATCCGATCGACTCTCCACGACGGCTGGAAGTATGCGGGCACAAATGGACCAGTTGCAGCACTCCATGGTGCCCTTGGAAATCGACGGCACGATCGCCGACGATCGCTTACTCCAATCCGCAGAATGACAATGGCATCACTTCAAGTCATTTCGATCCGCCGCATGTTGATGGTCTCGTCGATCATGTATGTCTTGGTCCTTGCTCAGTCAACAACCTCCGCCGCGCAAGGGGCTGGCGAATCGTTTCCCGACGGGATCTCGCCCAGCGATGTGTTTGCGCGGATGGACCTGGTCAACCGCTGCCTGGATCGGTTGCTTGACGAAAGAAACATCACTGCACCGTCGCTGCCGCCGCAGATGGAAACCCAGCTTGGTCCGCTGCACGTTTATCAAATGGTGCTGGCCTGCTCAGTCCGGGTCCAGGAGCTTGGCGATCAGGCGGGCGTACTGGCCGTCCCAACACTATCCGCCAAACCCAGGTTGTACGCGCCCCGAGACGTCCTGTATGTCACCGATCTGATGCTGGAGGGCCTGCGGCGGGTCGCCGCCACGTTCGACGTCGAAGATTTGCCCACCGACGAAGCTTCGTTTTCCGACATGTCACCAACGGACGTCTTCAATCAGGCCAGCTCGGTGTTTTTGAAGCTCAACGCCTTGTGCGGTTACGACGACATTTCTCCGAGTGAAGTCTATGCCGAAATGGTGCGGATTGCCGACGATGTTCGATCCGTCTTGCGCCAGGCGGATTCGGAGTCCCGCTACCGCGTCGATGCGCCGCCCAGCGAGCCGGGCAAGATCCCTGCCGACGTCTTTAATAAATGTCTGGACATCCGCACGGCGATGAACAAGCACCGACTGGACGCGGGTCTGCCTGAGGTGCCGCTGGCAACTGCGCCCGGGGATTACGAGATCAGACCCCGTGACGTGTATTTTCAAACTCAGATCATCATCGCCGAATTGAATCTGTTGAAGCTGCATACGGGAACGATCAGCAGCACACCTTTGGCGATTCCCGTCAAGAGTGCCAAGGACCCGATGAAAGTGCACGAGCAAGCGAGTTTGATCGAATACCTGCTCGGTCAAGTCAACATAGACGCGGAGCAATAAGATGCGCGACACGGTGTCAACAACAAAGGAGTGTGCACAGTGCGAATGACGATTGGCAAACAACTGGCGTTTGGTTTCGGCACCGTGATCGCCCTGGTCTCGATCAGTGCGATTGTCGCTTACTACGCGGTCGCCAGCATGAAGCGCAGCGCTACGCAAACCAGCGAAGAGACGTTTCCCGCATTGACTGCCTGTTACGCCCTTGAAACCGGCCTCAGTCGCTCCCTAGCCAGCCTCCGCGGATACATCATTCTCGGTACCGATCCGGACGAGGCGGAAAGATTCAAGTCACAAAGACAGCTCGCCTGGGAAGACATCAATGCGGCCGCCCAGGAACTGTCCCAATTGAGCAAGCTGTGGACTGACGAGCAGGACATGAACAATCTGCGCGTGATTGATACCGAAATCCAACGGTTGTCGGCGGCGCAGCAGGACGTGGAGGACATCGCTTACGCTGACAACAACATCGCTGCCGACAACCTGTTGCGTACGGAGGCCGCGCCCAAGGCCGAAGACATGGATTTGGCACTCGCGGCAATTATCGAGGAGGAAGGAACTCTGGAAGCGACGCTCCGACGCAAGGAGTTTTTAAAAATCATGTCCGACATTCGTGGAACACTTGCTGTCTCGTTGACAACCATGCGTGCCTACATTGTTTCGGGCGACAGCGAGCTGCGACAGCGTTTTGATCAGCAGTGGCAGAAATATCGGCGGGCATACGAGTTGGCTTTGCCAACACTCACGCGGATGACTGATACTCAACTCGCCCAATGGGACCGCTTTGCGGAGCTGCATGCGGAATTCGACCCGTTGCCAACGAAGATGCTGCAATTACGCGAGGCCGATGATTGGAACCAGGCCAACCACCTGTTGCGAGAACAAGCCGTCCCGCTTGCGGAAAAAGTCTCACAGGCTGTGGGAAATCTTCGCCAGTCAGCCAACGCTCGGATGGCGAGCGATCGGGCAAACGCGGTTGCCGCCGGCACGGCCCTGACAACAACACTGATCATCATCTTGCTGCTGGCTGTCGCCATCGGTGGAAGCTTGGCAGTGGCGCTCAGCCGCAAGCTGGTCGCCACGATCGGCCATGCTGTCAACACCGTGGCTGCCACGGCGGCCGAAATGTCGGCCGCAACGGACAAGCAACAGGTCATGGCCCAGCAGCAGGCGGCGGCAGTACACGAAGTGACTACCACCATCGAGCAACTGAACCGATCGGCTGAATCGTCAGCACGACAGATGAAACAAGCGCTCGACCGCTCCACCCGCGCTCTCAGTCTGGCCGGTGACGGCACCGGCATTGTCGCTCAGACCATGGAAGGCATGAGCAATCTGAAGGATCGCGTCAACGATGTGGCAAACCAGATCGTCCAGCTAAGTGATCAGAACAGTCAGATCAGCGATGTTACGACGCTGGTTCGAGATTTGGCGAAAAGAACGAATGTCCTCGCTCTGAACGCGTCGGTGGAGGCCGCGCAAGCGGGCGAGCAGGGCGCGGGGTTCGCCGTCGTCGCTGGCGAAATTCGCAAACTGGCCGAAGAGAGCGCATTATCAGCCGATCGTATTCAACAGCTTGTCGAACAAGTCCAAGCGTCGACCAATTCAACCGTCATGGCCACTGAAGAAGGTACCAAGACGCTGAAGACCGGAATTGAATTGGCTGACAAAACCACCTGCGCATTTCACGAAGTGGCCGATTCGGTCGGCGAAGTCGTCGATGGAATTCAACAAACTTCGTTCAACGTCAAAGAGCAGGCCGATGCCATCGGTCATATCGGATCCGCCATGGATGACATCAATCGCGGCGCGCAACAAAACGAAGACCGTGCATCCAGTGCGAAGCAGGGGATCGCGCAACTGACCGAGGCCGTCAGTCGGCTTCAGCGAATTGTTTAAAACCGGCCAGATCAATACGGCAGCATCATGAATCTCGTTAGCAAATTCCAAATCGATGACCGGGAACAGGCGCGCCGGAAAAGTTTCCTGAATATTAACCAAGCCGATTTTGAGTTGTTGCGATCCGCGCTGCCTATGATGGAAAAGCATGTCGATTCGATTGTGAATCAGTTCTATGTGCATTTGCTCAGCTTTACGGAGACCAAGGCGTTCTTCGCGGATGATGCCTCCGTGCGGCGGGCAAAAGCAGCTCAGCGAGAGTATCTGTTGGATCTGTTTCGCGGCAATTACGACAGCGCGTACATGGAACGAAGACTGCAGATCGGCGTCGTTCATGAACGGATCGGGCTGCCGGCCAAATGGTATCTCGGTGGGAATGCCGTGTTTTTTGAATTGATCGTGTCGTTACTGGTGAAAAAGTTCCGCTTTCGGCCGAGCCAACTTACCCGCTGTATTCTGGCGCTGAACAAATTGATGATTCTTGATCAATCTTTGGTGATGGATACCTACATCGGCACGATGGTGGACAAGATTAAGGGACTTAACGATCGGATTTTGGAAACCATCGACGTGCTCGCACCCGCGGCTCAAGAAGCTTCCGAACTGGCAACCGTCGCTGCCGAAGCAACCGAAGGATCGATGCAAGTCGCCGAGGAAGGCGCCAATTCGGTGGAACAAGCTTTGGGCGCGATGAACCAGTTGAAACAGACGGCCGATAAGAGTGTTGCAGAAGTAAGCCACCTGAACGAACGTCTCGGACAGATCGGAGCCGTCATCAATATGCTGGACGAGTTTACTAGCGACACCAACGTTTTGGCGTTGAATGCTTCGGTACAGGCAGCGCGTGCGGGCCAGCAAAGCACGGGATTTAGTGTGATCGCCGATCAGATCCGAAAACTGGCCGACGAAAGTCAGGAGTCATTGGCCAAAGTTCATTCGCTCGTTTCGGAAATCGAAGAAGCAACTGCCGCCACCGTCACCGCGTTTGGCGCCAGCGCCATGGAAGTCGAAAAGGGAACGCGTCTGACGTCACAGATCGGAGATGCGTTCAAAGCCTTAGCCGATTCGTCCCGCGGCGCGGCGTCCAGTGTGCGGCAAATCACTCTGAACGTAAGGGAACAGTCCTCGGCAATTCTCGGACTCAAGGAAATGGTCGACCGCGACAAAGGATAGGTGCCACGATGAACTTAACATCATCCACAAACCCGTAAACTCGCTGATGCAACATTTCACTAAAATGTCGATCAGCCGCAAGCTGATGTACACGATGATCACGACCACGGTGATGGTCATCGTGGTCGCCACCCTCGTTACGTGGCGGCAGGCCATCAACAACACGGAAGTCGCCGGACTGACCACCGCTCGTGCCATTTCCAAACAGATCGTCACACTTCGAACGTTCTACACCAACAATGTGGTGCGGCCCGCGAAAGCCGCCGGCATGGACGTGGATTACGATTTCCACGAAAAGGAAAAAACGATTCCGCTGCCGGCGACGATGGTGAAAACTCTGGGGCAAGAAATCAGCAAGGCGTATCCGGGAACTGACGTCAAGCTTTACAGCGACTATCCGTTTTCAAACCGCCAGAAAATCGAGGAAAAAGACGACTTCCAACAAGCCGCCCTCGCGGCGCTGGAGGAACATCCCGAGACTCCGTTCTACCGGCTGGAGGACGTGGGCGGCAGCCTGTCCATGCGTTATGCGGTCGCCGACGTGATGCGCGATTCTTGCGTTAATTGCCATAACACGCATCCCGAGTCGCCGAAAACAGATTGGAAAGTTGGAGATGTGCGCGGCGTGGTTGAGGTGCAGGTGCCGGTCGAAGAAGCCAAGTCGCAGTTGTACGCCGCCAGTCTGGTGCAAGGATTGGTGGTGATCTCCGGCTTTGCTTTGATTGTGCTGTTCACTGGGATGATGTTGCGAAAAATCACCTCGGCCCTGGCGCAAACAATTGACACGTTAGCTAAGACCTCCGGACAAATCGCTGCGGCCGTAGACACGCACCATCACGTCGCCTCGGATCAGGCCGCCACCATGACCGAGACGACGACCACC
>JBFJVZ010000210.1:0-12655 GCA_041623895.1 Pirellulaceae bacterium
GGCGATCATTTTCACTTTCTTGTTCAGACCGGCGTTACGCAGCGCCTCCAGCGTCCCGTTTGCATTTGGTTCACATACAGAAAACACGCCGTTCAAATCTGCGCCGTGCACCTGAAGCAACTGATCCATTTTTTCTTTGGAGGATGTCGCGTTGTCGCCGCCCCGCTGATCACTGGAGACGACTGTGATGTCGGGGTAGTTCTTGATTTGTTCCAAGAAACCTTCTTCGCGTTGTTCGGTGCTCTCACTACCGGCGAGGTATCGCAACAAGATGACATTGCCTTTTTCCTCGATCGCTTTGGCCATTGCGTCGGCAGCTAATTTGCCGCCTTTGAAGTTGTCGGTTGCCACGTAGCTGACAATCTCAGGACCCTCGTCTAACCCGCTATCAAAGATTACGACGGGAATGCCTTCATCAATCGCTTCGCTGACAGCGTCAACCAGACCGCCTTTCTGATTGGGAGCCAGGATGATGCCGTCCACCTGGCGGGTGATCATGTTCTTGACCACTTCGATCTGGCTGCCGGTATCGCTTTCCACCACGGGTCCTTGCCAAATGATTTCGACGCTGCCGATCTCGTCAGCCGCTTGTTTTGCACCGAAGTGAATCGACTTCCAGAACTCGTGGCTGGTGCCTTTGGGGATGACCGCAAGTCGAATCGTCTTGTCGCCGTCGGACGATTCCGCCTTGGGCTCGGACTTCGAGGACGAATTGCAGCCGAGGGCAAGCGTCAGGGCGGCAATCGAAAACAAGCACGATAAACGAGCACTCTTCACGGTGTGGCTTCTCCAAACGAGGGATTGTTAGGACCGGATCGCTCACACAAGTTTAACCGCTTGGCATACAAAGCGGACAGGTGCGTTGCCGGGATTGGCCCGATCCGATCTTATTGCGGTGCTCGAGGGCTCCGTTCGCAGGTTACGATACGATTTGGCGGCCGGAGCCGGGCCAATCCTCGCGGTGTTGGAGCACGGACAAGAGAGTGCATCTGTGCGTTTGACTCTTTAGCCATGCGCGGGCAACAAGTCGCTCGTTGCTTCGCAGTTGTCAGGACTTTACCGTCATCTGGTCGAAGCTGTGAACAAGCTTTTGAAAAACCGAACCTGGTTTCCCCTCGTTGATCAAACGATTGCTGACACGATTGGCGAACCAAATACCGGCGTCGGTTCCCATCAACAACACCTCGTTTGCATGCTCCAATCGCTGGGCCGAAATGATTTCTTTGCTCCAGCTAATTTGCTGCTTCCGGGCAATCTGCTCGATGACCGACTGGGTCACGCCGCCCAGAATCCGCTCCGCAGGCGGGGAGACGACCTGGCCTGATTCAACGATAGCAACGTTGGCAACGCTGGTTTCCGTGATCGTTCCGTCCTGATCGATCAAGACTCCGAGCGCTCCGGGGAAGCATGTGGCGGCGAACTGATCGGCAAGATAATAGTGCAGCCGACAACGAACCTTGATGCCCCGCGGCCACGATTGCGGTGGCTGCTGCTGGACTTTCGTAATCACCAGCGGTTGGCCGACCGCTCGTTTCTGATCACACAGCTCAAGGTCGATCTGATTCAGATGCATCGCGAACGTCGGCTGCTCGTCTCCCACGACTCCCGGGGTCGCAAACATTGTGACACCGGTTTCTTGCCACTGATCAAGCACCGTTTGATTGCGATCGATCAATTCATTTAGCTGCGCTCGAATTGTTTGTACGGAGGGCAGAGCGGCAATCCCAAGTGTTGCAACCGTGTGCAGCCATCGCTCAAGATGTGCTTCGAGCTGAAAGATCTTGCCGTTGTAGGTCCGCATTCTTTCCACGGCGGTGACGGACTGACGAAATCCGAGATCGGCAGCGGAAATCGAGATTTCATGCAAGCTGACCCATCGGCCATTCAGAAAGCCAAGACTCGTCTGCTGCAGTTCAGATGCCTTCGCTGGTGAATCTGACATTAATCAATCTTGCCATTTCGGCGGTGGCGTTGCATTGGCACTGTTCGTAATACTCAAGTTCATCGTGCCGTATTCCTACCGCACCGGCACAATCGCGAGATCGCACGGGCAAGGGAGTACCGTCGGCACGCGGTCCGAATCCCTGTGGTCCACTGTATCCCAAAGCAACGCTGTTGCGGACACGGTCAATCAACCAATAACGCTTTAGAATCGCATCGCGGCGGCTGTACAGGATCAGCAGTTCCTGCAAATTCTTGGTCGCGCGACCGTGATAACCGTTGGGACACATCCAGGTCGATTCCATCGCCGGAGCAATCCATCCGGCGTAGATCTTTGCGCCTGTAACGACCGATCCTCCCAGGCGACGGCCGTCCAGCGAACCACCGGCCAGGGCGTGCAGCGAGCCACTAATGACTCGGCTACCAAAACTATATCCGATCATGGAAATTTGCATCGACGATTGGACTTGGCGCCGCAGGAACCACGCCAAATACAGACCCTGAGCATCGGTGCGGTCGGCTTTCCTTCTGAAATCCTTGATTAGCCGGCAGCCCTCGAAACTACTGGGCCAACTCCAAATCACCCAGTCAACCGGTTCCTGCCGACGGCAACTTCTGATCGCGCGATACACATCCAAGCCGCGTTTCGCAGCAGCCTGTTTGTCAATCAGGTTGCCATGCACGTAGACCACCAACGGGCGCGACGGACTGAGCATCGACTCAAACATTTTTAAAGAAACCGGAGTGCTATCGCCGCAGGGATTCAGCCGATAAACACGCAATTTCGGATTCTCGAGATTGGCGCATGGCACGTCGAATGGCAATCCGCGAGTGGAGACCAACCAAATACGTTCGCCGACAGACATCTCGGCGTCCGGCGTTTCAACCCCAAAGCCTGAGCTCTGCTCGCTGTCGTCAAACAGCTCACACGTTTGCGTCGTCTGATCGATAACCGCTTCACCGCGGCTGGAACAAGCAAGGCTGGTGGTCGCAACGACGATTGCGATCGCGCGGATAAAGCTGGTCATGATGTCTACGTAGCCAAAGGAGTTCAGGGCGTTGGATCCGGTCAACGAATTGTTGCTGAAAAAAAACGTGTTGCGTTTGCACATCGTCGAAAGCGTCCTAGTTTTGTACGGTCCCGCATACGGGTCCACCGAATAAGCTCACTATGCAAATCAAGGACATTTCGATGAAGACTCGCATTATTACGGTAGTCGCATCTGTAACACTGCTTTGCCTGACATCTGGCTGCGGAGTCATGCGACAATTCTGGTTTGGACGCGGCGCGCGGTGTGGGCCGAATGCACCCAGGTACGCTCCGGTTGGACAGCCAGCAACGCCATGTCGCTCTCCCCTCTGTCAGCAGCCCGCGGCCGTGATGCCGCAGGCGGGATGTGGATGTGAAACAGCAACGCCGGCTTATGCGGCTGAAATCGGTTGCGGCATCGAGAGCTATGGCGGCGTCATCAATGATCCCTACCTCTCCGGCGGCATCGTCGGTGACGGAGTGATTGTTGGCGAATACCCCGCCGGATCATCGCTGCCGGGAACAATCATGCCCGACAACTTCGTACCCGCTCAAATCGACTCGCAGGGATATCGAAGCAACAAATTCGACACGGATGGGGCTCGCATCATCAGCGAAGAGCCACTACCGCCGGGCGTTACCCCAATTAATTAGCTTCCACCGACAAGCGACCGATTCGATTCGTCGGGCACCCGCGAGTATGATAGGTTCAAAACGTGAGTGAGCGACGGTCGGAGCAGTTTCGGATTCTTCCGTAGCCTGCTCCGGCCGTTCGGTTTCTTTCCGCGAACCTCTCCCTGCCGGCGAGCTGACCCAAAAACCAGAATGCCAAGCTTTCGACTAAACCGAAGAACGATGATCGCCGGTAGCGTGGCTGCGGCCGCCGCGCCCATGGTGCTGGCGGACTCGCCATTGGTGTTCGATGCGCCGCAAACACAGCATTGGCGAATCGGCTTGGTGTTAACGACTCCGGTAGCCTGCACGAATGTGTTCGCCACCTTTCCGGTACCCATGGATTGGCCGGAACAAAAAGTCACCGTGGAAAGCCAAACAGTGGATCCATTGGTCACCGCTTGGAAGGTACGCGATACGGCGCCGGGAGTAAAAGAAGTCGTGCTACAGATGGCTCGCATCCCGGCCGGATCAAGGGCTGAGCTGACGCTGAACTTGAAAATCGAACGTTCCAGGATCCTGCCGCCGGATAATACAGACGAGTTTGTCATCCCCAAGCGTTTATCTCGCGAACTGCGCATGTACATGGGCAACAGTCCTTTCATCGACGCCTCGAATGCACGTATCCGCAGTGCATCCAAAGAGCTGGCAGCGAGGAGCGTCGAAAACGATTGGAACCGCATCGAACAAATCTACGATTACGTGCGCGAAAAAGTTGAGTATGTCGAGGGCGATCTGAAAAGCGCATCGCAAGCCTTGCGCGATGGTTCGGGTGACTGCGAAGAAATGACCAGCCTATTCGTCGCCCTTTGCCGGAATGCGAATGTGCCGGCAAGAATGGTGTGGATTCCCGACCACTGCTATCCCGAATTCTATTTAGAAAACAGTAACGGCGAAGGTCATTGGTTTCCTTGCCAGGCCGCCGGAACGCGACAATTCGGACGGATGGATGAGTATCGGCCGGTGCTGCAAAAAGGCGACCGATTCAAAGTCCCCGAAAAGCGAACGCCGCAGCGCTACGTCGCTGAATTCTTCAAGTGCGATCGCAAAGGCAAACAGAATCCTCGACCGAATTTCATCCGTGAAATGGTGGATGTCTAGCTGGACCGCGGGAGGCTTATCCGCTGCTGTGCGTTAGCCTCCCATGATCGCGAAACAAGATCACCGACCGCTTTTCCCGACAGCCAAGAGTTACGGTCTGGCGAACGCAAAACAGCCGAAAGACTTGGCGACTAAAGCTACTTCACTCCTCTGCCGGTCACCCAGGTACTACGGATTGGGATCGTCAGCAGACTGAACATCTTTCGAGGCAGGGCCGCCAGCAGCATCTGGATCGTCGCCGCTCTCGGTATCTTCGCCTCCTGTGGGGTCATCCAGCGGCGCTAGTTCGACCCGCAGCATGAGTTCCTCGCCAGCCCGTAAGACTTTGACGTCCTGAGTTGAGCCGATCGGTTCGCGCTCGATCAGTTCGCGTAAGCTACTTGAGCTTTGTACTCTTTGGCTGGCGAATTCAAGGATCACATCCAACTGTTTGAATCCAGCCTGATCGGCAGCAGAGCCCTTGATGATCTGATAAACCAGGACGCCAAGATTGGCGGGCAAGTCAAATTTTTCCGCGATACGCGGTTTCAAATCGACCAGCGTTGCCCCGATTGCCGCGCGGCGGACGCGGCCATGCTTGGCAAGCTCATCGGCAATCCACTTGGCTTGATTGATGGGGATCGCAAAGCCAACACCTTGGTAGCCCGTGTTGCGGGTGGCGATCGCGG
The DNA here is from genome assembly GCA_041623895.1 of Pirellulaceae bacterium. Lineage (GTDB taxonomy): Bacteria > Planctomycetota > Planctomycetia > Pirellulales > Pirellulaceae > JBFJVZ01. The sequence goes on from JBFJVZ010000210.1 coordinate 5,413, forward strand.
TATTGATTGCGATCACATTGCCGTCCAAATCAATCAACGGTCCGCCGGAATTCCCGGGATTGATTGCGGCATCTGTTTGAAACAGCCGACTGCGACGAATGCGAGTTAGCCGACGGTTCTTTGCACTGATGATTCCCGCACTAACGGTCGCTTCTAACTTAAACGGACTACCGATGGCTAAGACCCAGTCGCCGATCTCCATGGCATCGGAATCACCGATGCCAGCCGGCGGGAACGGTTGGTCGCCTTGGATCTTCAACATAGCCACGTCGCTATCGGGATCGCCAATCGTCTGCACGGCTTCATATTCTGTTTCATCGGGCAGCTGAACGACGATTCGCTTGGCACCGGTGATGACGTGAGTATTGGTGATCACCATCCCGGCGGCGTCAACGATCACGCCGGAACCGAGCCCCGAGAGTCGCTCTTCGTCCGGCAGTTGCGGCTCGGCATCGGCAGCAGCCGGATCGTTGTTTCTGGCTGCGGGTTGATTGATGTTCTGGCCATAAACGTAGATGGTCACAACCGACGGAGTCGCTTTACGAGCAGCCACCCGAAAAGCTCGAGAGAGGGCTCGCGGCCCCGCTTGAATATTCGCTTGTTCGGTCTCGTCTGTGTCGGGTTCCTGGCCGCCGGCCTGGTGAGCCGCCAAAGCAAGAAACATACAGACTGCGGTCAACAAGAAGCGTTTCATCATAAGATTCTCTGATCAATTCGTGTCCATGTCTCAGCGTTGTGAGGATCAAGCTTCCAATATAGCGATCACTTTGCCATCCTGTTCAGGCCCTCATCTGCTTTGCAACCTGAGCGTAACCGGGTCAGGCAGGTATTACGATGCTGATTGTCGTTTATAACGGATCGCCGGCTAGTGCCAGACACTCCCAGACGCCCTTTCCAAGTTCTCCATTGAGTCTCGATTGATGCTTGCCGCCCCCTTATTGGTAAAAAAGCGTGAAGGTGAAGAATTGTCGGATCAAGAAATCCGTTTTTTGATCGAGGGATTCTGTAGCGGCGAAGTCACCGATTATCAAATGTCGGCGTTGGCCATGGCGATTTGCCTGAAGGGGATGACGCCGCGGGAGACGGTGACGTTAACACGGGCGATGTTGGAAAGCGGCGATCGTTTGCCTCGCGATGTTTCCGATCGTCACCAGCGACCGCGAGTCGACAAGCACAGCACGGGGGGATTGGGCGATAAGGTTTCGCTAATCCTGGCACCGATGCTGGCACTGTTTGACGTCGATGTCCCCATGATCAGTGGCCGCGGTCTTGGACTGTCCGGCGGAACACTTGATAAACTTGAAGCGATTCCCGGCTATCGCACGGACTTGTCGGTTGACGAATCGTCCGCAGTTCTTGAAAAGCTGGGAACATTCATCGTCGGTGCCAGCCAGCGCGTCGCTCCAGCCGATCGGCGACTGTATGCGTTGCGCGACGTGACGGGCACGGTTGAGTCGATCCCACTGATCACAGCCAGTATTCTCAGCAAGAAACTCTCTGCCAGCTTGGACGCTTTGGTGATGGATGTGAAAGTTGGTCAAGCTGCGTTCATGAAGAGCGAAGATCAGGCGCTGGCGCTTGCCGAATCCTTGATTCGCGTCGGCAGTCAAGCCGGCCTGCCAACGACCGCGATCATATCGGATATGGACCAGCCACTTGGGCAAGCCGTTGGCAACGCGATCGAAGTGAATGAGGCGATGGATGTTCTCCGCGGCGAAGGACCACGTGAAGTCCGCGATTTAACAGTGGAACTTGCGGCGAACCTGTTGCTTCAGGTGCAGCGGATGGCGACGCGGGATGATGCGATCACGAAACTTTCCTCCACGCTGGATAATGGTTCGGCCTATGAGCGATTTGAGGCGATGGTTCGAGCCCAGGGGGGCAGCTTGACGGGCCGATTGCCGCTGGCCGCGGAGCACCCCATTGCTGCTCCGGAAAGTGGTTATTTGCAGGGATTTGACTGTGGTGCCATCGGCCGCACCGTGGTCTCACTCGGCGGCGGACGCCGTCAGGTAGGAGATCAGATCAATCACAGCGTCGGTGTCCGAGTCCACGCCCGGATCGGCGACAAAGTCGAGCAGGGCGAGCCGATTTTGACTGCGTACTTCGACGGCGACGATCCAGGGGAGTATCTTAAGGAGTTGTCCGCTGCGGTATCCATTGTGGGCGAGTCGATACCGCGGCGTGCATTGATCCTCAAGCGACTGGATCAATCGCACTTGCGAGCGACATCAAGTACTTAGCAGCACGGATAAGTTTGGTTCCCTTTCGATCGAGCACTTCTCATGCCTGTGTTGAAACCACAAGACATTGACCGGTTAACACGTGCGGCCATCGAGGCTCGAGATCAAGCTTACGCACCACACAGTCATTTTTACGTAGGTGCGGCGGTGATGGCCAATGACGGGATGATCATCTCTGGTTGCAATGTCGAAAACGCCAGTTACTCTCTTTGCCTCTGTGCCGAACGAGTGGCGGCTTCTGCGGCGGTCGCCAGCGGGCAACGGAGTTGGAAGGCGATGGCGATTGCCAGCGTGGGCGGCGTGATGCCGTGCGGCGCCTGCCGTCAGTTTCTTGCTGAGTTCGGCACCAATTTGACGCTGATCATGATCGACGTGATCGACGGCACGCGAACCACCAGAAAGCTCTCGCAGCTCTTGCCCGAGGCATTCGATGGTTCAAGCTTACCAAGTCGCGTGTGATTAACGTCGCATCTGACGCTCGGGCCAAAACGAGTCAACGATCCGAGAGATGAGAGACTGGTCGTCCGCGATCGTCATCATTCCGATCTGTCCGGCGCGAACTTCGGCACTGGTCACCGGATCCAGTGGCGTGACGCTTTCCAATTGCGGCACCACCATCCGCATGGCTTGCTGGTCGTCCGTGGCCGGCTCAACCGCGATCGGGCCGCCCACCGTTGCGGCCAAGGCAGGATGCGACAAGCTCTGACGTGCACGTGGCCGTAGCGGCGCGGCAGTCGCGGTCAGCTTCGTGCCTCCGCGCAATCTGACTTTTGCATCCCGACCGACGGCCTGCTGATAGGCTTGAGTATTCTTCTGGTCAACCGTTACCAATAACTCTTTTTCATTCGGATCCGAAACTCGAATCAGCTCGTCCCCCGCTTCCACGTAAGACCCAAGTAATCGTTCGGTGTGCGCGGATGTGATCAGACCGTCTCGCAGGGCAAAGACTCGCAGGCCGTCCAGCTGATCGTTCAGCTCAGCAAGTTGGCGACGAAGACTGTCTGCTTTTTCGGACTCTGAGGTTGCTTGGGCGATTCGATTCTGCCGTCGATACTGCACCTCCCTTTGCTCCGCCAATGTCAAGTCATCCGCTAACACATCGCGTTGCAGTTGCAGCTCCGGCTGTCGCAGTTCAATCAATAACATACCTTTGGAAACTCGTTGCCCTCTGACGGCATACACGGCGTCAACAAACGCATCACTGGTAGCGCGGGAAATCTGCTCATCTTGATACCTGACCACCACCGGGACACGTCTTGCCAGCGGAGACGTGGACACCGATAAATGCTGCACAGTCAGTCCCAACATCAGGGCATAGCCAAGCAGGCTGATTCGCTTTCGATTGAGCCCGAATCGATGTGCCGGTTCGTAGGTCCAGACTCGTTGGATCCATCTGGACAGCGGCAGCAGCCCCCAAAGCAGGAACGCCGCGATCGCCAAGATGATGCCCAGGCCTTTTAACCACATCGATGCGGCAATGATCAGTCCCGTCATCCAAAAGAATTGAAAAATCACGGAGCAGGCGGCGTGGATCGTGGCCGCGGGCCGCCGCCAAGAGCTAAGCAATGATTTCGGGCGCGGAATCGAAAACATCAGCGATTCGATCATCCCGCCCAATTGACGCCGACCGTGCATTCGTAAGTTCGGAATCTCCAGCAAGTCGCTGAGCACGTAGTAGCCATCCAAACGCAGCAGTGGATTAGCGTTGACAAGCAACGTGGCCGGACCAGCGACGAGAAATACTTGTGCGGCAACGTGCTTGCAAAAACCGACCGGCAGTAGCCACCATGCCCAGGCAGCGACCGCGGCGACCGCTAACTCGATGTAAACACCTGCCAAAGCGATGCTGACTCGTTGAAATCGACGTTTCAATTTCCAGGCATCCGTGACGTCAACGTAGGCCAGCGGCGCCAACAGGAAGAACATGATTCCCATTCGCCCCACGCGAACGCCATGCCGGCTAGCGCAAACGGCATGCCCCAATTCGTGAAGCAGCTTGGAGATGCACCAGATCAAGATCAGCAGCAACCACAGCCCCGTGTCGAATAGCCGCCGAATCTCCTCACCAAACTCTTGTGTGTTTCCATAAACAACGCACAAACCGCTGATCACAAGCAGGCCCCAAAGCCAAGTTCCCAGCCGCGAAAACATTGGACCCAGAATGGGTTCGGCTTTAGCAGCGGCAACCGCGCCGTCCGCCAAGGGAATTCGTTGGCTGACAATCATCGACATGGCAACCGGCAAACGCCGGCTCCACGCTGCTGAAGACTCCGCCGATTCTTGCTTTTGGACCGATGGCTTCGCCGCAGGTTTTGCAGGCTCGGCTTTCGATGGCGCAGCGCTGACCGTCCTTGCAAGTTGATGACCAACCAGCTGCGCGATGAACTTGGCAACGTCTTCGTGCTTCCAGCGTAGCCCATCGTCGATAGCCTGATCATAAACTTCTTTGGATGTCCGCGTCCCGTCTAACATCGTGGCAATGTGATACTCTTCGACGCCGAAACGGAAAAACTTGCCGGTCTGACCATGATGAAGCACGTACGATGTGCTTCCCCCGTACTCGCGACGCGAGAAATCGACATCCGGGTCCATCGCCACTTTGACGGGTGGCGGCGAGGCGCTGGAGTCAGAGGTTTGTGCTTGATCCATTGCAACGCTTGCTTAATAACCCATCCACCAAACGATTCGCTCTACGGCGCCGCGAATCCAAGACCAACTCAACGGTCTTAGCGGTCCGTACGTGGTGGCCTTGCCCCGCATACCCGGTCGCAACCTGTTGTCAGGATTGTCGACTTCGATTCGTCCAATAAAGACATTCCGGTCATCTCGAATCTCCGCGGAGGGATACAAATCGTCCAGCGAGGCCCGGATCGATGGACCGCCAATCGCAGCAATTTTGATCTTGGTATTTGCGTCAGGAGTGACATAACCAATTTCGTGCTCGGGTATTTCCACTTCGATTGCCATTCGTTCCAACGGCGCAATCTCGACCAATGTTTGCCCGGTTTTCAGCGGCGAACCAACGAATCGATCTAACTCGCCGCTAACCACGACACCATCGATTGGGCTAACCACGCGGAGCCGATTCAAACGGTCTGCGATTAAGTCTCGACGTCGCGACAGCTGCCTGACTTTCAGCGCTGCTTGCTGCGCTTCAGCAATTTTTCCAATTGCCAGGGCCGAGTTGTTTTGTTGCGACGCTTGCTGGATCTCCGATTCGATCGACTCCAACTCCAATCGCAACGGCCGCCCGTCGAGAATGACAAGCACTTCTCCCATCGTCACAGCCTCGCCCGGTTCTACTTTCGATTCCAGCAATGTTGCCTCGAACGGCGCCGCCACCAACCGCTGCTGCAGGGGCTCGACCTTGACCGTGCAAGCGATTCGGTAAGGAACCGGCCAAATCGCCACCAGCAGCACGCAGGATATGGCAATCGCAAGCCAGAACGTCGAGCCTAATCCCAGCTTTTGAAAAATCCGCAGCCACGTTCGAACCGGTCGCTCCCAAAACACGACACGTAAAGTGTGTAATCCGCCGACCAACCAATCGAAAGAGGACTCGACCACGTGGTCGCCTTGGATCCAAACAATCAGGCGACCGTGGCCGCCAATCTCGGGAAGACTGACAACGATCGCCGCGTCAATGACCTGACAGTCGGCATGCTCCACCGACAATTCTTCCCATTGGCAGCTCGCATCACGGTGTAAGCTGCTTTCGGATCCCAACCAGCCAAGCCGCTGGTCATAAAACCGCTTCATCACGTCTCCACCGATTCCGGCGCGCACCGACGCGTCGGGAAAGTAAGCCGCAATCCCAGCAACGATTTGTTCGATTGCTTTTGATCGATTGACGGCGCAGGCGACATCTTCGATGATGTCCAGCATTTTCGACACATCATCGAGCGATGCGTTGCTGGCTGCCGGGGACGTGCCGGATGTGTGCGCAGCGGATCCCCGATTGTCATCACTTTCTGCGACAATTGAGACGTGCATCGCTGCTATAGGATTAGTAGCGTGCCCCGACGATGACTGTGAGCCCAGCGTCATCTAAATCTTGCTACCTCGCTTCACTGGATGGTTGTGTTGTGATCACAGAACGTTGCGCGACCTTATTGCGAGCCCCCAACTGCATGGTGCAGCGATCACCCACTCGCAGCTGTCCGCCTTGATTATTCAAAGCGACCTTGATTTGCACCGTCCCGCTTTCGCCGTCGATATCCGGAGCGATGGAGTGGATCTGCCCGGAAACCGATTTTGATGTGCTGCGTAAATGAACCTCCACTCTGCTGCCGATTTTCATTGCACGAACATCCTCGGCCGGCACGTTAAAGACGGCAAAGATTTGATCGATCACCAGGAGACGCAAAACCGCTGGATCGCCCGGTGTGATGTACTCGCCCGGTTGGTGAAACACCTTGGAAATAATGCCACTCATCGGCGCCGTCACTCGGCGGCGTTCCCATTGAAGCCGATAACGATCGAGTTCCAGTTTGCGAAGTTCTTGTTGCTCGACCGCTGCCACCTGGCGAGCCTCGGCAATTTTCAGATCCGCTTCCGCTCGCATCAATTCATTCGGACGGGCCATGGCATCGGCTGCAAGTTCACGGATTTGGTCACGCCGCGCTCTTTGCAGCAGAGCCTCTGCCTTGGCTGCGTCAAGGTCGCCGTGCATCTCCGCCTGCAGTTTTGCAATCTTGAGTGCCGTTTCTTGCAGACTGTCTTCCAGTACCGCGAGCGTTTGCCCCTGCTGAACGTGATCGCCAACTTCCACCAAGACCTCTTGGAGGCGGCCGATTTCTGTTGCGGCAACCATGATGTCGAAATGCGGTTCAGTAAACCCCTCGTAAACCATTTGGGAATCTTGTGATTCGGCGGCGTCCACGTAGCTCAGCAGAAAGAGTACGATCACCGCGATACGCACGAATGGCACATCTTTCAGTCCGGAAACCAGAGTTCCGCTGCGGTAATTTCTCGCGAAGTCCAGGTTCATTGCTTATCCA
>JBFJVZ010000211.1:0-12638 GCA_041623895.1 Pirellulaceae bacterium
CTCTGACCCCTTTTCGCGGCACAAAACTCGCGCTTCGTGGTTGTACTTTTGGTGAATCAAAGCCGTTTACAGCGTTGCTCCTCACCCCCAGCCTCCGTCCTCAACGATCTTTCGAATCGCGGCCGGCAGGGCCTCGCATTCTTGCTCAAAGACTCGCGCTGCCAGCGACTCGGGTGTGTCATCCGGCTGTACGTCGCAGCTGCGCTGCAGAATGATGGGCCCGCGATCGTAGTGGTTGTCCACGAAGTGCACGGTACAGCCGCTGGTCTTCACGCCGCTACGCAAGACCGCCTCGTGAACATGGTGTCCGTACATTCCCTCACCGCCAAAATCCGGTAACAGTGCGGGATGGATGTTGATCACACGGCCGGCGAAATCATCTGGAATCAGCACGTGTTTCAGGAAACCGGCCATGATCACTAATTCCGCACCACAATCACGGACGGGATCAAACATCGCTCGGGAATAATCTAGCGGATCTGGATACTCGCGTTTACGAACCACCAGCGTTTCCATGCCGCTGTTGCGAGCGATTTCCAAACCGCGAACTTTGGCACTGCTACTGATCACCAGGCGAAAATCGATCGGCAGTGCGTGATGGTCGCGATGCTGGATCAGATTTGCCAGCGTTCGTCCGCCGCCACTGAGAAAGACGGCGACGGGGACCCTTGCATCGCTCATGAAGCGGCAACTTTCTTGACGTATAACTTGCCAAATTCCGTGTCCAGCGGCTGGCAACCAGCGACCGCTTCGGCAACCAATCCAACGGCAAGCGTCTCGCTGCAGATCAATTCCTGGTGAGTCTCGATGGCTGCCAGCACTTCGGCGTCATCGCTGACCACACCGATTTCGATACGATCGGTGTACTCGCAGCCGATATCCTTGCGTGCGTTTTGGACGTTGCGGATCAAGTCTTTGGCGGTTCCTTCACGGCGGAGTTCATCGGTAACTTCCGTGTTCAGCACGACCACACAACCCAGCCCTTGTGCGGCCGCCCAACCTTCACGAGCCTGGAGGCGGACTTCGATGTCATCGCTGTCAAGTTGCAGCGGTCCGTCCGGCAGATCGAGCGTCACGTGGCCTTCGCTGTTAAGCTGATTCAGCAACGTGTTTCCGTCGGCGTCCGCGAGCGCTTTTTTTACCGCGGGAACTTGTTTGCCGACTTTTGGCCCCAGCCGTTTGAAGTTGGGAACCACGTTGTATTGAACGTACTCATCACCGTCGGTCGTGTATTCGACCGCTTTGACGTTCAACTCTTCGCGCACCAAGGCGTCATGGTCGGTCAGCCAGGCGATTTTGGAATCATCGGTCAGAACGACTTCGACTTTTGACAGCGGCAAGCGAACTTTCAGTTTTGCATCGGCTCTGGCGGCACGGCCCAACGACGCGATCTCGCGCAGCAGCTTCATGGATTCAGAAAGCTTGAGATCGACGCGATCGTCCCGGGCAACGGGATAATCGCACCAATGAACGCTCTTGACGACCGATCCGGCAAACGGTTCGCTCAGCCGTTGCCACAGTGTCTCGGCCAAGAACGGTACGAACGGCGCAATCAACTTGGATAATTCCAGCAAACACTCGTACAGCGTCCAGTAGGCGTCTTGCTTGTCGGCTGAACTGGTTTCGCTGGCCCAGAAGCGATCGCGGCTGCGGCGGACATACCAGTTGCTCAACCCATCTACAAATCCGATGATCGCCTGGCAGGCGTTGTAGTTATCAAACGCATCCATCCGCTCGGTAACCGTCGCGATGGTTTGATTCAATTCCGACACAATCCAACGATCGATCTCGCTCCGCGCGTTGATGGCGCGATAAGTCGGTGACGATGAAAGACTTGGCGGCCTGAGTTGATCATCGGCAGCGGTTGCCGTGGTCGGGTCAAAGCCATCGATTTCGGCATAAATCGTAAAGAAACTGAAAACGTTCCACGACCGCAACAGGAACTCTGGAATCGAATCTTTGATCGACTGTTCGCGGTACTGAATCGCCGTCCACGGCGGTTGTCCGGCAAAGAAGAACCAGCGGAGCGCGTCGGCTCCATATTTGTCGAAGATCTCACTTGGCTGAAGATAGTTCCGCAATCGCTTGCTCATCTTGTTGCGGTCTTCGCCAAGCATTAGCCCCAACACGATGCAATTGCGAAACGGATGTGGGTACTCAAGCGGCGGCAGGCTGCCGGCATCTTCTGCTCCCGTGGCGCCTTCCTGAGCAATCGCCGCACCCTCGCCAAACAACATCGTGCTGATGGCAAGCTGGCTGTAAAACCAACCGCGAGTTTGATCGAGCGCCTCGCTGATGAAGTCCGCCGGAAACTGATCCGTCAGGCGATCTGCGTTCTGATGCGGCCAACCCCATTGGGCAAATGGCATTGCCCCGCTGTCGTACCAGCAGTCAATCACGTCGGGAACTCGCGTCATCCGGGCGCCGTCAGCGAATGGCGAATCGTAAGTGACCGAATCGATGTACGGCTTATGCACTCGCAGATCGTCAACCAACTCTGGGTTGTCGGCCTTCGCCTGTTGCCAGACCTCCGTGCCTTTGATTCCCGGTTTGGCCAGCAGTTCGTCGTAGTTGCTGATCGCTTCCATTTGGCCGGTTTCGCCACAGACCCAAATTGGCAGCGGTGTTCCCCAATAACGCTCTCGGGAAAGCGCCCAGTCGACATTCGATTCCAAGAAATTCCCGAAGCGACCGTCACGAATGTGCTCGGGCAGCCAACCAATTTTGGCGTTATTTTTCAGCATCAAGTCGCGGAACCTGGTCGTGCGAATGAACCAGCTTCGCCGCGGATATTGAATCAGCGGATCGTCATCGGCACGCCAGCAGAACGGGTACTCATGCAAATATTGTTCTTGCAGCAACAATTTGCCGGCATCACGAAGACTGCGAGTGAGCGCCTTATCTGCATCCTTGACCCACGTTCCTTTCATTGAGGGAAACGCGTCGGTGAACTTGCCGTCGGGGCCGACCGCACACAACAGTTCCAGGCTATCGCCGACAAAACGTGCCCGCTCGGTGACTAACACATCATGGTCGACTTCACCAAAGGCAGGAGCTTGATGAACGATGCCGCTGCCGGAATCAGTCGTCACAAAGTCCGCTTCGACGACACGCCAATACTTGTGCTCTTTGCCACCGCCAACCAAATCGCCTTGGGGATCACCCAGAGCGTCACGGTAGTCGGCGAACGGCGGTTCGTACCGCAGTCCCAACAGCGACCGGCCCGAAATCGTCTCCAGTACGGGGAGCTCGCGTTTTAGCTTGCCCGCGATCGTCTCCAGCAGATCCGAGGCGATCACTAACTCCGTGTCCAATTCCTGGTCGCGGACCACCGCGTACTCCAGCTCAGGATGCACCGCTGCAAACATGTTGCTGGGCAAGGTCCACGGTGTCGTCGTCCAAACCAGCAGCGAGCGGCCGGGGTGATCGACCAGCGGGAATAAGACATAAACGCTGGGATCGGCCACTTCGCGGTAGCCTTGACCGACTTCGCCCGCCGACAACGCGGTTCCGCCCTGAGCCCACCACCAAACGATTTTGTGGCCTTCGTACAGCAAGCCGCGATCAAAAAGGTTTTTCAAACTCCACCAGACACTCTCGACGTAGCTCTGGTGGTAAGTGACATAGGCCTGCTCCAGATCAACCCAAAAGCCGATCCGGCGGGTCAGCGTCTCCCACTCCTGCATATAGCGCCAGACGCTCTGCTGGCACTTTTGGATGAACGGCTCGACACCGTAGGCTTCGATTTCCTCTTTGCTGTGAATCCCCAGTTCCTTGCCAACTTCCACTTCGACGGGCAATCCGTGGGTGTCCCAACCCGCTTTTCGCTCACAGCGGTAGCCGCGCATCGTCTTATAGCGGGGAAAGACATCTTTGATCGAACGTGTCAGGCAGTGGCCGGGATGTGGTAATCCGTTGGCCGTGGGAGGGCCTTCGAAGAAAACGAAGGACGGAGAATCGGCACGGCGTCTGAGTGATTCGTGGTAGACATCGTTGTCGTCCCAGAACTGCAGGACTTCCTGTTCCAGTTCTGGGAATTTGGGGCTACCGGCAGCGGCGCGAAATGGACTCACAGAGGTAGACATCAGCTTGCTAGAAATGGGAGGCCCGGGACCCTTTGGGGCGGGTCTATTCTGCCAGGACGGACCCTGGCCGATAGAGGTTCAGTGACACCAAATTGTAGCGTGACTCACCAAAATTGAGACCACCGATCGCCACTGACGAGTTCAATCCGAATACAGATTCTCAAAATCGTCGAAGTCTTCCAGTTCGATGTCGTCCTCGGCCTCGTCTTCGCCGGCGGTATTCAAGCCGAATTCAGCGCTAATTTCGTCGTCGATTTCGATTTCGTAGTCGTCCTCAAGTTCTTCCTCGAAATCATCATCGAAGTCATCGTCGAAATCGTCCTCGTCGATGTCGTCAAAATCATCGAGTTCTTCATCATCATCCAGGCCGTCATTGAAGCCACCGTCGCCCAGATCATCGTCCAGCCCATCATCGGGAACGTCCCCGGCACCGCTGTCGTCATCATCGTCTATGTCGTCGTCATCGTCGTCCAAGTCATCGTCGACCGACAGCCTCTCGGTCGACGGCTTCGTCGGCTGGTTGCCGGCTTGAACTTGATCAGGGAAGCCGCCGGGATTTGGAACGCCATTGCCAGGGAATGCGCTCGGGAATGCGACAGTGATGCTCATTGGCGAAAGAACGTGTCTAGGTCGGGTGTGATCTGTTCAGAAGTACTTTAAACAAAGCCGCCGCGTTGCTTTCAATTCCGCCACAGTATTGACGGTTTGATGACCGGCAAATTGCGGGATTCAGGCAGGCTCGGCAGGCTCTCAAGAGTTTCTCGGGCAAGAAATCTTTGTCAACGACCGGACAGGGCGAATTCCGATCAATTGGAAAAATGGAGGCTCGGCCGCCGCAGTCTAGCGGCCGACCCCAGTGGTCTAGTCGAACGATCCGACATTTTGATAGGTCGAGTGGGTTGGGCAAGTCGACGGCCGGAGAATCTACCACGTTTTCTTCAGCTGGCGAGCCGGCAGATCACGGGTGGCATTTGTCTGCAAAACTCGTTCCCTACCTCTGAGATCATGCAAATCATGAACGTCACGCGTGTCGTCCCTTCATCCGCTATCGGTTTAACCGCTCTGCTGGCGTTACTTTCGCTGCTTTCCACGATTGGCTGTGCTGGTCGCCAGTATGGACATTTGCTCGCCAGCGGCGACAAGGACTTGGTTGGCAGCCACGCTGCCGGTGCGGCAACGTGGAATCCCCTGGTTGATCAATCCGTCGCCCAGCTGCTGTCGCGATGTCCGCCCCACATCCAACCCGTCACATTCGAGTCGGTGGGTGATGCCCCCTTGGATCCGGTCATCGGATCGGCGTTGGCGTCCGGCCCGGCGGCGGTTTGTTTTGTCGGCATCGAAAACAAAAGTGCCGAAGAACTGGTCGACTTCAAGGATCAGTTGTTTGAGCGGATCGATTCCCAGATCAACTCCGCCGATTCATTTCGCAGCATCAGCCGCCGAATGGTCGAGGCGGCCCTGATCGAAACCCGACTTCGTCCAGACTCGCTTTTCCTACCACAGAATCGCGACACGTTTGCAGCGGCGCTGGGCCGCCAGGGGACCCCCGTGGACTACTTGCTGTTCGCGACGATCACGACGGGGACGACCGATCGAAACAAGAGCAGTCAGCGTGATTACGTGTTGACCTTGGAATTGGTCAATCTGCACAGCGGAGAATTCCTCAAGGAATCAGCAGAGATCCGCAAAGGATACTCGAAGACTCGGTTTGGCAAGTGGTGGAATTACGGCGCCATGGATCAAGCAGACGGTTGATTTGTCGAACCGTACAATCACCGCGGGTCATCGATGGTAGTCGTGGATCAGTTGTTTACCCGAATCGCCGGTATTGAAGTTCTGCTTTTTCGACAAAACGAAACTTCAATTTGCGTCAGCGACCGACAGGCCGCTGGGCGAGCAGGACTAGAATGCCGGCTGTGGATTCGCGCTGCTGTCTTGCTGGCAATCATCACGCTTGCCGGTTGTAGATCCACAACACCCAAAATCGACGCTGCCCGCAATGCTTTTGCGCTGGGCGATCTGAACTCGGCTGCCCAAACCTTGCAAGAGCTTGCTGAAAACGATCAGCGTCAAGCCGTTACCAGTTCGTTGGATCTTGCTATCGTCGAACTCGCTTCAGGAAAGCCAACGGCCGCGGAGCGACGGCTGCGAGGTCTTCGCGATCATTTCGATCGGCTGCCACCCTTCGCGCCACTCTCGGAAGCCGCATCGATCGCCACCGATGACAACGCCCGAGATTTCCGGCCAGCCGGATACGAGGAAGTGATGGTGCGGACAATGTTGGCGATCTGTTCACTTGCCGGTGACGGTGCCGATGCCGAAAGTTATGCCCTGCAGGCGAACATGAAGCAAAATGAACTGGCAGTCAAAGCTACCGATCGCGGAATTGCAGACGCCGGCAATCTCTATCAGCCGCTCGCGGTCGCACCGTACATTCGGGGCATCATCCGCGAGGCAACGCATCATGATTACGACGATGCGGCCCGAGCCTATCAACTGGTCAGTGCGGTGCGGCCCGATTTCGCTCCGGCTCAAGCCGACATTCAACGTGCCAGCGTGGGCACCCATAGCGCCGCCGGACACGGTGTTTTGTACATCATCGCTTGTGTTGGCCGCGGCCCAGTGTTATGCGAAACAACAGCGCCGACAACATCAACAGCACTTGCGATCGCCTCAGTTGCGTTGCGAGCGGAGGCAAACGAGGACTCTGATTCACCGACACCACCCGTAGCATCTGCCGTCAACGTCCCGGCAGTTACAATCCCTGACAGCCCCGTTGCTGCCATCGACGTCACGATTGGTGGCCAGTTGTACGGCAGCACGCAAACACTCTCGGATGTCGGACAACTTGCCAGCAACCAGGTCGATGCGGAGATGCCGTGGACGATTGCCCGTGCCGTGATGCGGCGCATCACCAAGGAAACCGCGGTTGCCGGTGTCTCTAAACAACTCGGTCTTCGTGGCACATCGCGTTTCTTGTTTCAATTTGCCGCCTCGACGGCTTGGACCGGCAGCGAGCATGCCGACACGCGTTGTTGGGGATTGTTGCCCAGAGAGATCCAGGTCTTGCGAGCGGAACTTCCCACCGGCAGGCACAACGTGCAGCTATCGGCGGTGGGTTATCAAGGAGAATCCTACGCGGAACACGGACGCCTCGTCGAGATTGTAGACGGCCGAAACCACTACCTGATTGCGATCGCGCCGGACCAGGCGATCTACGTCGTCGGCCAATGAGCCATGTGGAGTCGGTCCCGACTTACATGCGGCATCCTTCCTCGATCAACTCTCGTCGCTTGCTGATCGTCGGCGTATAGAGCGCAATGCCAACGATCATCACGACGATCACGGCCAGATGCAGCAAGTTATGGTCCAGCAACATCAGGATCGCGTTGGCCACCGCGACGCCTTCCAAGACGGATTGACCAACCAACTGAGCAGCGAAAGCGTTACTCAATAATTGATGGACGGCGGGCGTGACCACCTTGTCATCCACTTCCAGCACATCATCGCCGCTCGATTGATTGCGAAAACTCGATAGGGCCTGAGCTCGAAGCACCCTCCCCAACGCAAACGATACGACGCAGGCCAGGGAACCAAGCCCCACTCCAATCCAGAGAAAAAGTTCACGCGCATTCTTGTCCTCGCCGCTGTCGATCGCCATCAGAATTCCCACCATGACGACCACGCCCATGATCAAAGAAAACGTAATGATCTGGCCCGTGCGGACGTAGCCGATCAGCGTCATTTCGCCGCCAAAGCTTGATGACTTCGCGACATCCGCTGGACTGATGTAAGGATTCTTGACAGGATCATCCATGGTTGGATCCGCGGTGGAGAGTTAAGTCACAACGCTGGTAAATCAGAACGCTGGCCAGCGACCTTTTGACGTCCGCATATCGTAACATATCAAGAAGTCGATTCTGGTCCTTTCTATCCGTGTGAACACGTGCGCCTGTATTACACCGATCACTTCGAATTGCCGCTGCCACGCGGACATCGATTCCCGATGGACAAGTATCGTCGTTTGCGTCGTCGCGTGACCGGCAGCGACCAGCATCGCCACGACACGCTGCTGGTGCCACCGGCGGCTACGAACGAACAACTGGGATTGTGTCACTGCAAGCGTTACCTCGATGCGGTCATCAACGGCTCATTGACGAATGCCGAGATCAGGCGCATCGGGTTTCCTTGGTCCGAGAACATGGTCGAGCGTTCCCGGCGCAGCACTGGTGCAACGATTGCCGCCTCACGCGCGGCGCTCAACGACGGTGTGGCCGCGAACCTGGCGGGCGGCACGCACCACGCCTTTGCCGATGCCGGAGAAGGCTATTGCGTGTTCAACGATGCTGCCGTGGCGATTCGCACCTTGCAAGCCGAAGGTCTGATTCGTAGCGCTTGTGTGATCGATCTGGATGTGCACCAAGGCAACGGCACTGCCGCGATTCTGGCGGATGACCCGACCGCATTCACCGTGTCGATTCACGGCGTGAAAAACTTTCCCATTAGAAAAATGGACAGTGATTTGGACATCAGCCTGCCCGATGGGACAGGCGATCGCGACTACCTGGCGGCGGTCGACCGAGCGCTGAAAGTCATTCAGGAGGCCTCTCGCGCCGGCGGTCAATTTGATTTGGTAATTTTCTTGGCAGGGGCAGATCCGTACACCGCTGATCGTCTGGGCCGGTTGAATGTGACCAAAACCGGCTTGATCAGCCGTGATCAAAAGGTCATTGATTGGTGCCGCCAACGCGAAATCCCCCTGGCATTGACCATGGCCGGGGGCTATGCACCCGATATTGACGACATCGTTGACATCCACGCTGCCACGCTCAGGTCTGCCAGCGCCGCTTTGGGCAATTCGCCCTCGATCCTTTCTGCTAAAATAATTGCTGGTAATGAAGGTTAGGCCCCCGGAAGTTGGGGGGGGAACTAACATAGAGGACCTACCGTCCAAGCTACGTCATATTCCGCAAACGTAGTCATTTCGATCGCGGAGCGATCCCGCCCATGAGTTCTATCACGGACCTATTATCCAGAAGCAGCCAAGGGGAGTCGGTCGATACAGACCGGCTGTTCACGGTCATGTACGACGATCTCCGTCGCCTGGCGGGTCGATTCCTTCAGAACGAGCCTCTGCGGCACCGTCTGAGTTCTTCATCGCTGGTCCATCAGGCTTACATGCGAATGGTGGATCAGACCCGGATCAACTGGCAAGGCAAGACGCATTTCTTTGCCATTGGCGCAACGGTCATGCGTCGCATCCTGGTCGACCATGCCCGCAAGGTTCAGTCGCAAAAACGAGGCGGCGGTTGGGATCGACGGCAGCTGACCGACGAGGTGACTTTTGAACTCAGTCACGATAGCGACGTTGTTGCCTTGGACGATTTGTTAAAGACGCTTGCGGAATTGAATCCACGGCAGGCAAAGATCGTCGAACTTCGTTTCTTCGGCGGCATGACGATGCGCGAGATTAGTGCCGAGATGAATCTCGGACTGCGAACGGTTGAAAAAGAATGGGCCATGGCGCGTGCTTGGATGCGCCGTGAATTGCGCAACGGCGAGTCAGAAACAGAGTCCGGACCAGCACCTAGTTCACCTGAATCAAAGACGACGCCTGCCGAGAACGGTTGATGGACGCAACCAGATACGCGCTGATCAGAGAACTGTTTCTGGCCGCCGAGGAACTTCCGGTTGACGAACGAGCAGCTTTTCTCCGCAACCGGGCTGGTGATGATCAGCAGCTGATTCAAGAAGTGATGTCGCTGTTGCGTGAGCACGATCCTGTTTCGGCGCGTAAGGAAGGCGAAAGCGCAAAACCGGTGCAGCCCCCGTTGGTATCCGCCACTCCGGTGATGCCAACCACGACGGGCAAAGCCGGTTCGCCGACACCGCGACTCTTGTCGTCAGAATCTCATTTGCAAACAACCCGTCGCGGAGTTGCCGTCGGGGGTGCGCAAATCACCCAACACGGCGCTCAACGTACGCACGCATCGCCGCGATATCGTGACGAAAGCACCAAACGTCGCTCGCGGAAGACATCCATTGTCTGGGATCAACGAACGCGGCGGAATCGAAGATGGAATTCCGGCTGGCTGTGGGTCGCTGCCGTACTGCCAACGGCGCTGGTTGGATGGTGGACCTATCGGCAAGTTGACGCCAGCCTGCGTACCGCCGTTAGCAAAGAACTGGCCGGCGTCGCAAACTCTGTGACGATCTCGACGCAGAGTTTCTTGGACGATCGATCGCAGCTTGTCGAGTCCTGGTCGCGGCAGCCCGCGATTCGCCATGCCATCGTTGAATTGGCTGACTTGAGCCGGCAGCCAGATGCGGTGACGCTGCTCAAGGCTGCCCCGCAGACCGACCTGATCAAAGGTCAGTTGCAGGAATTATCCGGCTCTGACGACGTTAAGTTTGTTGTTTGGAATCGCGAAGGCACGATTCTCGCCAGCTGGCTTGAAGATCGCGCGGACGTCGGCAGCCAGGTTGCGCCCAGTGGCGCCGCTAATCTGGTCCGCGTCTTTCGCGGCCAGCGAGTTTTGTTCGGTCCGGAAAGATTGACCGATTCCGCTGACGGGCTTGTTCCGGATACCAGTGAACCCGTGATGGCCAACATGGTGCCGATTCGCGATGACGAAGACCGCGTGGTTGCCGCGCTGCTGGTCCGCGGAATCAATACGTTCAATCATTTTGACGATCTGTTTCGCGAAGCCTCACAAGCCGATGGCTTGGACGCCTACGCCGTCAACCGCCGCGGAGTGATGGTGACCCGCAGTCCCAAAGCGATGTACCTGGCCGGGCGCATCTCTTTGGAACTGGGACCCGATGATGTTGCGGCCAACCTTCGTGTCAGTGATCCGGGCAAGCCAACGGGTCCCGAAAACGTAGGCACCATCCATCGCCATGCCTTGCCGTTGACATTGGCCGCCGCGGGCGCGACGAGCGGACAGGCAAACGAACAAATCGAACCTTACAACGACTATGCGGGCATCCCGGTTGTCGGTGCATGGCGGTGGATCAGCGATTGGCAATTGGGGATCGTGGTTGAACGCGAGTATCAAATTGCTTTCGCCCCAGCCCGTATCGTCCGCTTTGGTTTCTTGTTCTTGGCAGCCATGCTGACGATCACGGCACTGGCAGCAGCATCGCAAATCGCCAAACAGTCCGCACGCGCTCATGCTGCGGTTCATCCACTCAGTCGATACGAATTATTGGGCGAACTTGGCAGCGGCGGCATGGGCGTGGTCTATCGCGCTCGGCATCGCCAGCTCGGCCGTGATGTTGCCCTGAAAGTTCTCCGTGATGACCGGCGACATCGCGAAGACCGGTTGCGATTTGATCGTGAAGCGAAATTGGCTGCCTCGCTGAGCAGTCCCCATAGTGTGATGATTTACGACTACGGACGAAGCGAAGAAGGCGAAGCGTTTTGCGTGATGGAGTTTCTGAAAGGCATCACGTTGTACGAGGTCGTGACCCGCGGTGGCCCGCAGCCGTTTGGGCGCGTCTTGTTTATCCTGCGACAGATATGTGATGGCCTGGGGGAGGCGCATAAGCTGGGCTTGTTACATCGTGACATCAAACCGCAAAACGTGATGCTTTCGCTCGATCCATCCGTTGGTGACTGGGCCGTTGTCTTCGATTTTGGCTTGGCGAAACTCGTTCAGCCCGAAGCCGGCGCCTACCAGACGGCCGAAACCGTTTGGGCGGGAACGCCGATGTATATGGCCCCCGAGCGATATCGCGATCCGGCCGGCATGGATCCGCGTTCGGATATCTATTCGCTAGGTTGCATCGCCTATTTTTTGATCTCGGGCCGGCCACCCTACATCGAATGTGACCCCGAATCGTTGTTCGCGCTGGTGCTCAGCGAAGAACCGATCAGCATGAAAGTGCATCGTGACGAACCGGTCCCGCCGGAATTGGTCGACCTGGTTGCCAAGTGCATGGCAAAGAATGCCGATGATCGCTTTGAGTCAGTTGAGGCACTTTCGGCAAGAGTCGACGAATTGCGCAGTGATTTTCTTTGGACAGCCGATCAAGCGCGGCAGTGGTGGAAGATCCACGGCGAAGAAGCGTGATGCGGAGAAACCGATGCGCACGGTGGCGTTGAATGTTCAATCGCCAGTGATTTAATCGGCGATGAAACGTGGGCGACAACGACACCTCAGCGGCACAAATCCGTTACGTTATTAAGCCGTTCGCTTGTTGGCATTACTCGGCAAACGCTGTACGATGCTGAGGAATTGATGTTCGCTTCTCGATCGAAACGAGACTAAATATGGGAATCTTTGATGCCTTATTCAGCGGGATGGAGACCAAGAAGAAACTCTCTCCGCAGGAAGCCTTTGCAGGTATTCTGCTAGCCGCCAGCGCCTGTGACGGGCACATCAGTGACGAAGAGTTTCAGCAATTGCTGACCGCATTGTTTCGTATGAAATTGTATCAGCGGATCAATGAAAAACAGTTCAAGCAGGTGCTCGACAAACTCATGGGCGTGTTGAAAAAACATGGCCCTGACTCACTCGCGGAAGGCTGCTGTGAGGCTCTCCCCGAAGA
>JBFJVZ010000212.1:0-12519 GCA_041623895.1 Pirellulaceae bacterium
CAGACCCCAATGGTGCAGCAATTCGCCCAAAATCCGTTGATTACTGCGATTGTCGTCGACGACGAGGATCGGAATTCCACGCAGCTGTGCGAGTTCGCTAAGCTTTTCAATCTGGCGATGAACTTCGAAACACGTTGTGAAATGAAACGTCGTCCCTTCATCCAGCTCGCTTTCCAGCCAGATTCGACCGTCCATCATCTCCACCAACTGCGACGAGATCGCCAGCCCTAGCCCCGTTCCGCCAAATCGCCGAGTCATCGAGGCATCTACCTGGCTGAATGACTCGAATATCTTTTCCTGTTTCTCCGGCGGAATCCCGATACCGGTATCGCGGACGGAGAACCGTATACAAACGGGGCCTGAGCAATCAGCTTCGCGGCAAACATCAACTTCGATCTCACCTGACTCGGTGAACTTGATTGCATTACTGACAAGATTAACAATGATTTGTCCCAAACGAACCGCGTCGCCGACAAGAATGTCGGGCACTGCCGGGTCAATACGGCACAGCAATTCCAATCCTTTCTCGCCGGCTGTCGTTCCCAGCGACTGCACCGTGTGTCCAACACAATCACGCAAACTGAATTCCTTAGACTCCAGGTCCAGTTTGCCCGCCTCGATCTTTGAAAAATCGAGAATGTCGTTCAGCAACCGCAACAGCGAGCTCGCCGACTGCTTGACCATGTTCAAGTAATTTCGCTGTTCCGCCGTTGGATCCGTGTTGAACAGCAACTCCGTCATGCCGATGATGCCGTTCATCGGAGTGCGGATCTCATGGCTCATGTTAGCCAGGAATTCGCTTTTCGCTCGATTAGCAGCTTCTGCAAGCTCCTTGGCCTTGCGAACTTCCTCGTCCGCAAGCTTTCGCTCCGTCACATCCCAGTACATGACTTGCACGCCTTTGACCAGGCCCAGGGAATCGCGGACCGGGCTTTTGAAGATCTCGACAAACACACGTTCGCCATGCTTGTTCTGGTGTTCCTCGATCTCATTGATCGCCTTTCCGATTGCCAGCACCCGTTGGTCATCTTCGACGTACTTTTGGGCCAGGTCCGTAGGGAACAGGTCGAAATCGGTCTTGCCCAGCAGCTCCTCCAGCGGCAAGCCGATAGCTTCACAATACCTTTGATTCCCAAATACGACCTTGCCATCAATGTCCTTGCGGATCACGTGCAGCGGCAAACTTTCGACCAGCGAAGCGTACAACGCCTGCGATTCGCGGATTGCACTAATGTCGGTACCAATTCCACCAACACACAACGGTTTGCCCGTAGCGTCGCGAACGACCTTGATACGGTCGTGCAGCCAAATCACCGATCCATCAGGCCGGACGATGCGGTATTCTTGTTCAATTTGTTCACGATCTAAAAGGCTGGTCAAATTCTTCAGCACGTATGACCGGTCATCGGAGTGGATTGCTTCAATCCAATAGTCTTGATTGGTAAGCAATTCCTCGAACGGCCGCCCATAGATTCGCTCGGCGACCGGATTGGCATACAACATCCGTGTTCCGTCCAGCGAGGTGCACCAAATCAAGTGCTCCGCTGAATTGATTAGCGTGGTCAGCAACTCAGCCGTGGAGTGCTCAAGTTGGTCAAAGGTGTCACCAGTTGCCTTGATATCCACAACTGTCCGATTAGCTAAAAAAGATCGATAGAAAGACGAGATCCCTGAATCAATCTAAGGTGATTACACGCGGCGATCAAGCAAGCGGTCGAATCATTCAAGCGACACAGACGCACGGGATCGGTCTATACTGGATCAAAACGATCGCGCTTCGATCCCATCATTCTAGATCGGGTACCCCTACTCCGGAGAAAGCCACCAACCACCCGGTAGCTGACGTGCCCAACGGAAACCAAATCAAGTCATTTGTTCGCCCAACGACAGCGCGAATCGCAACCCGGACCCGATCATCGATGTATTCCAAGTCGACCTTCATCACATTGCTGCTGATTCTGCCCGCCGTCAGCACAGCCACCGCCGCCGATCGCCCCAACATCATTTATATCATGTGTGATGATTTGGGTTATGGTGATCTGGGTTGCTACGGACAGCAGCAAATCAAGACGCCCAATCTTGATCGCATGGCTGCCGAAGGATTGCGGTTCACGGATCACTATGCCGGTCATACGGTCTGCCGCCCATCGCGGCTTGTCCTGTGGATGGGCCAGCACGTTGGGCATACCGGTCTGGCCGGCAACCGGCCACGGAATTTAAGCGGCATGGAAAGCACGGTTGCCCGTCAACTAAAAACCGCCGGCTACGCAACGGGTGGCGTCGGCAAATGGGCGCTGGGCAACGTCGACGATCCCGCCGAAGTCGACAACCAAGGCCATCCGAATCATAACGGATTCGACTACTGGTACGGTTACCTGAACCAAGGCCGCGCCCACAACTATTACCCCACGTATCTGTGGGAGAACAAGCAGATGGTGACGTTACCGGGCAACGTGCTGAGTGACAATCCGCTCGCACGAGGGCGCGTCTCAAGCAAGCGGGTGACGTATGCCCACGATTTGATGACAGAGGCGGCACTTAACTTTGTCCGCAAACACAAAGCACGGCCATTTCTGTTGCACATCCATTGGACAATCCCACACGCCAATAACGAAGGCGGTCGTGTGACGGGGGACGGCATGGAAGTCCCTGAATATGGCGAGTACGCCAATAAAGATTGGCCGAATCCCGAAAAAGGTTTTGCCGCCATGATCACGCGGATGGATCGCGATGTTGGCAGGCTAATGAATTTGCTGAAAGAATTATCGATCGATGATAACACGCTGGTCCTGTTCACATCCGACAACGGCCCTCACCAGGAAGGCGGACACAAACACGAATTCTTTGATTCCAATGGTCCGCTGAAAGGCTACAAAAGATCCATGCACGACGGTGGAATTCGCGTCCCCCTGATCGCCCGTTGGCCCGGCAAGATTGCACCGGCCGGCGTCTCGCCGCATCCCTCAGCCTTCTGGGATTTCTTGCCCACCGCTTGCGAACTGGCGGGTGCAGGACTGCCCGACAAGATCGATGGCATCTCTTATCTGCCGACCTTGCTGAAAAACAAAGTGCAACCTGAACACGAATACCTTTACTGGGCAAGTTTGGAGGGGCAAACTTCGGTGGGCGTGCGTCACGGCAACTGGAAATTAGTCAAATATCGTGCGCAGAAACCAGGCGGGAAAAAAAACCAACCGTCCGGCGAGCAAGCTGATTGGCGATTGTATGATCTCTCCAAAGACATCGGCGAGGAAAATAACGTTGCCGAACAGCAGTCTGATATCGTTGACAGAATCCTGGCTTTGCTGAAACGAGACGGATTGCTGTAGGCGGTAACAACTCACTTCACTTTTGATTGCTCGAATGAGTCGCAGGAGCGGCTACCGGTAGTTGTTCTTACAACGCAGCTTCCGCCAACAAGGCTTCGATCGCTTCATCCACGGAAGAATTGTCGCAATCAGCGATCCGCAATTTGCCATTCCGATCGATCAAAAAGTAATCCGGAAATCCGTTGACTAAATATGATTGCACCGTGTTGCCATGGACGTCGATGGCGATCGGATATTTGATCCCGCGTTCTTCCGCTTTCTGGACCATGGTCTCCGATCCTTCTTGGTGGCAGATCCCAATGATCACGACGTCCTCGCCGTACTTTTCCGCAAGTTCGTTGGTGTGAGGTACGGCGGCCAGGCAGGGCCCGCACCAGGTCGCCCAAAAGTCCAGCACCACGACTTTGCCTTTCAATTCTGCCAGGGTCAATGGCTCCGAATTCATCCACTGATCAACATCCAGCGGCGGAGGATTTCCAGACCGCTCCAGTTCCGCCAATCGCTGCCGCGTGCTGGCGCCGCCTTCGTGAAAGCGAGCGAGACCGACTGACTGACTGAGACCGGCGGATGTTCCGCCAACCGCATCGAGTGGTCCCAAGTTTTCCTGCGACGGAAGCGGCACATCGATTGCCCGCCCGGCGTTATCGTTGTTTACAAATTCGTTTTCTCGGATCGACTCCTGCGAACATCCGATCACAAGCATTAAAGTTGACACCACGAGCAAGCTTGCTGACCGATGCATTGCATCCTCCCAAAAAACAATATGTCAAAGTTGATAAAGGCGAGCGGTGGTTACAATGACTCCGGCCACAGGATTTGTCTTAAAAGGGCTCTGACCCTCTTCGGGCACGCCGAATTCTGCTGACAAAATGAGTGCCCTCCAAAGGGTCCGACCCGGGTCCGACCCCTTATTAAGAGAAAGCCAGGATTCATTGGAACGCAAGGATGATCTGGAAAGCAAGATGGTTTGGGGGATTGAAGTGATGCGGATGGCTTGTTTTCTGTTTTTGAATCTGGTTGCCGCCGGTTTATTTCCGGCAAGGGCACAAAAACCATGGCATCGACACGTGATTGATGATTCATTTCGCGGAGCCGACGGTGTCAGGCTTGCTGATTTTAACGGAGACGGGATGCAGGATGTTGTCACCGGTTGGGAACAATCCGGCGTTGTTCGGCTGTATCTGAATCCAGGGCACGATCAAATAAAAAAACATTGGGCGGCCGTTACCGTCGGTAAAGCAGGATCGCCCGAAGATGCCGTGCCATTTGACATCGATGATGATGGTGACTTGGATGTCGTTAGTTGCCACGAAGGAAAGACGCGTCAAGTATGCGTGCATTTCAATGCGGCTGGAAGCGAACCTGAACTCTTGATGCAGGAGAAAAATTGGAGTTCGCAGGTGTTTGAAAGAATCGACGGACAGTTGTGGATGTTTGCCGAACCGATTTCCCTTGGCGATCAATCACGCGGCCTGGTCGTTGGCTCGAAAGGCTCCGCTGGGTCGATCACCTTACTGATCGCGCCACAACAACAGGCGGAAAGATTGGATCTGTGGAAGGTGCATAAAATCCGCGACGCCGGCTGGATCATGACCTTAAAATCGTTGGATCTGGATGGGGACGGAGATCAAGACTTGTTGTTCAGTGACCGGAAAGGTCCCCGCCGCGGCGTCGGCTGGCTTGAGCAGCCAAATCAGTCTCCCACGCAGCCGTGGATCGAACACGATATTGGCGGCAGTGGCTACGAGGTGATGTTCGTCGATGCGACGCAGAAGCGCGTCCTGGTTGCCACACGCAACGCATTGTTCATCGATTTTGTTCGTCGCCAGGGTCAGAAATGGACTTCCAGGGAGATTGCCAACCCGACCGGCGTACCACTGGGCAAGGCGATCAAGCGGCTAACCGGCGACGTGATCGTGCTGACAGCGAACACTGCGGCCGACAAGAAAGCGAAGCCAAAACTTCCTGGTATTTGGCTTCGCAACTCCGATCAGACTTGGTTGCCGATCGATCCGACGATTGCCATCAAGCCCGACCGCATTGAATGCCTGGATTTGGACGGCGACGGCGACTTGGACGTGATGACTTGCGAAGAGGTGAAGAATCTGGGTGTGATCTGGTACGAGAACCCAGGCTAGTGCTCTGTCAACTTTTGAGTTTAGGGTAGCCGGATTCGCCAGAATTCGGTTCGTTCCAAGATAACCCGAAGTCTGGCGACATCGGCTACGACCACCACCCTCAGTTTGAATCTGGACAAAAGGCTAGTGGTCCAAATACTTCGCCAATACTGCCGCGACTCGCGGCACCCCCGCCGGAGCGCGCTGAAAGTAAGGCACGAGGCTTTGCAGGGTTTCCTTCAATCTCGCGGAATAAATTTCATTGTCGCTATGTTCGGCCAGATATTGCAGATTCTCGGCAGAAACACCGACACCCGACGGCAGCGCTGCGTCGACGGGGTCTTTGGTGCGAACGATCAAGGACGGATGATCGGCTGATGTAAAGAAGAAGCCTTTACCAGCGTCGTCCCAGAAGAGTTCGATTTGTTTGTCAGTGATCTCGCCCGCCGTGGCCAGCCAGCGTGGGTCATTGGTGGCGCGATGCAAGGCAATCAATCCGGAGGCCAGAAAGGCATAGTCGTCGACATAGGCATTCAATTTGGCCTGACCGCCGGCGTAACTGCGTTTCAATCGACCATCATCATCACGTAACTCTTGCAGCAGAAAATCGGCGGCGGTCGCCGCTGCGTCAACATAATCTTGACGCTTAAAAATGCGACCCGCATCGGCCAATCCCGCGATCATCAGGCCGTTCCAGGCTGTCAGGATCTTGACGTCGGTGATCGGTCGCTGGCGGCCCGCACGAATCTTCATCAACGCTGCTCGAATCGGCACCAGCCTTTGATCGAGCGCATTAAAAGTAAGATTTTTTTTCTTTGCGATTGCTGTCAGCGTGCTACCTGGATCCGGCACAAAGTACTCGCCTTCGAAGTTTGGATTGCCCGCCAGACGGTAGACTTCCGCGGCGATGCTAAAATCGTCGATATCGATTTCGGCCTGATCCAATTCCTCATGTGTCCAGCGATAGAATTTTCCTTCTTCGCCTTCGCTATCGGCGTCCAAAGCACTGTAGAACGCACCTCCCGGAGCCTTCAATTCCGTCAAGACAAAATCGCAAACTCGCTGCACAACCGCGCGGTATTCGTCGCGCTTGGTCTCCGCAAACGCGCGCGCAAATAACGACACCAGCTGGCCGTTGTCGTACAGCATTTTTTCGAAGTGTGGGATCTGCCATTTGCGATCAACGGCGTAACGATGGAAACCACCGCCCAGATGATCAAACATGGCACCACTGATCATGCCATCCAACGATTTGATCAGCATCGTCCTAGCCTGATCACGCTCCGCCTGATCAACAGATTCTCGATTCATCCGATCAAACAAGAACACTAAGTTTGCCGGCTCTGGGAATTTGGGCCGATTCGGGTCGGCAGCGGAGTAACCAAAACCACCGAAGACAGGATCGAATTGATCGCTCAAAGCCGCTGCGACGCGCGTGACCAGACCCGCGTTCAATTCCATGGCTGCTTCCGGTTCGACGTTCTGATTCTTGCGGATCAATTCGGTCAGCTGAGCTGCCTGGTTTTCGACGTCTCCCCGCCGCGTGGTCCAGGCCTTGTCGATTTCTCCCAGTACCGACAGAAATCCTGTCGCCTTCCCGCGATCACCGGTGCGGGCCGGAAAATAGGTGCCTCCCCAAAATGGCCTGGTGTCCGGCAACAGAAATACGGACATTGGCCACCCCCCGTTGCCGCTGACCATCTGCACTGCGGTCATGTAAATCTGATCAACATCGGGTCGTTCCTCGCGATCCACTTTGATGCAGACAAACTTCTCGTTCAGTAACTTGGCGATTTCGGGGTCAACGAACGATTCACGCTCCATCACGTGGCACCAATGACAAGCCGCATAGCCCACGGACAGGAAAATCATTTTGTTTTCACGTTTGGCTTTGGCAATCGCTTCCTCGCCCCACGGATACCAATCGACTGGATTGTGGGCGTGCTGCAGTAGATAGGGGCTCGATTCCTTGGCCAACCGGTTGGTGTGCTTTGGCTCCTCGCCACCAACGGAATTGGCGGCAATCAGAACAAACAGGACGAACAAGGAAAGAACATGCATCAAAACGGCTCTCTAATTCGGTAATTCACTTCCCGGGCGCTGAGAGCCATTTTATCGCGTCTCCGAGCCGACAAAGCCCCCAAGATGCCACGAATTCAATCGGCATGCCATTTGGGTTATCATTTATTCTCCCGTTTCACGTCTGGTGACGTTGTCACCCCTGCCAAACAGATTCCCCATCACTCATCAGTAATTGCCCAGGAGTATTCTCAATGCCATCAACACGTCGTGGATTTTTGAAAACAACGGCAGCCGCAGGTTCTGTGGTTGCCTTATCCAGCAATGCAATCGCGCAAGACGATTCTCAGAAGCTCCGACTCGCCTCAGTCGGCGTGGGTGGTAGTCGCGGCCGCTATAACCGCGGCGGGCAGATTGCTCGCGAAGCTGCCCGATTCGCGAACATGATTGCCGTTTGTGATGTCGACGATGTGCATGCCAGAGAATTCAACGAATCATTTGGAGGCAAATTGAATACCTATCGCGACTATCGCGAAATGTTGGAGAAAGAAAAACCGCAAGTCGTCACGATTGGTACACCCGATCATTGGCATGTGCCGATTTCGATCGCGGCGCTTCGAAGCGGCGCGGATGTTTATTGCGAAAAGCCTTTGACGCTGACAATTGACGAAGGTAAACAGCTTCGCAAAGTCGTTGAGGAAACCGGACGCGTCTTCCAAGTGGGCACACAACAGCGAAGCACCAAAGACAAGTTCTTGACAGCCATCGCAATGGTCCAAAGTGGTCGTCTAGGCGACAACGTCAACGCTTATGTGGCGATCGGCGGCGGGCCCGGCGGCGGGCCGTTCAAGACCAGTGAAGCTCCAGCGGATATCGATTGGAATATGTGGGTCGGACCCGCGCCCGAAGCGGGCTATTGTGACGAGCGACGCCGCATGTTCCGATGGTTCTTCGAGTATTCAGGCGGCAAAATGACCGACTGGGGAGCTCACCATATCGACATTGCGCAGTGGGCTTTGGCGCCGGGCGAAGATAGTCCGGTGAAAATTAAAGGCGAAGGTGAATTTACCAACCTGGTTCCGTCCGACTTTAATTGGAAAGCATTTCTGGATGGCGACGCATCGCTGCCCAATGGCTACAACACCGCGACAAAGTTCAGCATCGATTTGACCTACGCCAACGGCTCTGTGATGAACGTCAATCATCATTACAAACGGGAAGGCGACAACGTTGATTTCGGCAACGGTATTTTGTTTGAGGGGGAAAAGGGCCGAATCTTTGTCAATCGCGGTAAACTGGAAGGCAAACCGGTCCAAGATTTGACCGCAGATGACAAAGCCGAGATCGAGGAACTGATCATCAAACTCTGCAAAGGCAAAAAGCCTGGTAGCCACATGGGCAATTTCTTTGAGTGCATCAAGGACCGCAGCAAACCAATTTCCGATGTCTGGTCACACCACCGCACAATGACCTCGTGTCACATGTGCAACATCGCTTTGATGCTGGGACGTGAATTGCACTTTGATCCGAAAGCGGAACAGTTCATCGACGATGCTCAAGCCAATGCGTTGATGAGCCGCAAGTCACGCGCTGAATTCGTATAATACGGCACCTGCTTGTGCCATCCGGATGTGATCTCCTGCATCTGCCCCGCGATTCCCTCGCGGGGTTTTTCATTCCCTTTACGATCGTTGCCTGCAAGCATTGCGCCGGTTGCTGGGCAGCCCAAGTCTCAGCTTTTGAAGTCGCCCTCTGTAGAGAATAAATCTCAGGTTGGGGCCTTCCAAATCTCGGGAATTCACCGCGAATTGCCTGCCCTGATCTCTACAGAGGCTTTCCTGTTTTCACATTTAGCGACGGTTATCCAGCCCGTGACTTTACGGACTGCAATACTTTCCCGTTACTATGAACCTCACTTTCAGCGTAGTTTTCGTTACAGTCAGTGAAAGGCAGCTCTTGACTAAAAAACACATGGATCCGGGACCGGGTCAGGAATCGGTTTGGGATTACCCCAGACCTCCTCGATTGGAATCGTGCGATTCGCTTATCCAAATCTTCGAGGGCGAGGTGACGATTGCCGAGACGAACAATTCTTTTCGAGTCTTAGAAACGAGTCACCCGCCGGTATACTATCTTCCGCCGCAAGACGTTCGGATGGACTTGATGAGGGTCTCCAATCACGGTTCTTTTTGCGAGTGGAAAGGGCACGCTCACTACTACTCGCTGGTCCTGGCCGATCGGTTGATTCCCAATGCTGCCTGGACGTACGAGTCACCGTCAGTTGGATTCGAGCAAATTGCTGGCTTTCTTGCTTTTTATCCCAGTAAGGTGGGCGCTTGCTATGTCGATGGTGAACAGGCGGAGCCACAACCCGGCGATTTCTATGGAGGCTGGATCACGAAAAACATTGTTGGCCCGTTTAAAGGCGGCCCCAACACACTTGGTTGGTAAAAACGGCATTCGTTTCAACGATCGAGCCTTGACGCAACACCACCGGCTCGACAATTCGTCCGCAGCAGCTGACGGCAAGGAAAGTTCATCATGGACCATTCGACTGAGGCAGCACTGGTTGATCTCCATCCGTCAAAACGAGTGTTTATGGACGAGGTCTTGGCGGGGCTCGCGGATAGTCCGCGCCGGCTACCGTGCAAGTACTTCTACGACCAACGCGGCTCCACAATTTTTGACCAGATCTGCGAACTTGATGAGTACTATCTGACCAGAACCGAATTGGAAATCATGCGGCGTTATGCGGCGGAAATGGGGCAGCAGATCGGCGAAGGTGTGATGTTGGTGGAATATGGCAGCGGTAGCAGCAGTAAGACTCGATTGCTGCTGGACCATTGACCCAATCCGGCAGCCTATGTCCCGGTCGACATCTCCCGTAAACACCTTTTGCAAGTAGCCACGGAGATACAGCATGACTATCCGGACATCGAAGTCTTGCCGGTTGCTGCCGACTTCATGACCGAGTTCCAATTGCCGGAACCGAGCAGCGAATTCACCCACGCCGCGGTTTACTTTCCAGGGTCCACGATTGGAAACTTTCAACGGGACGAGGTGCGTGGATTTCTTGAATCGATCGCGAGGCTTTGCGGCCACGGCGGAGGCTTGTTGATCGGGATCGACTTGGACAAGGATCAGAAGATTTTGGAGCTTGCCTACAATGATTCTGCCGGGATCACCGCTGCTTTCAATCTAAATCTATTGCATCGGATTCGACGCGAGCTAGATGCCGAAATTGATGTCGATCGATTCGAGCATGTTGCGGTCTATGATCAGGAGCACACGCGGATTGAAATTTTCCTGCGGAGCCTGAATGACCAGCTGATCGAGCTTGACGGGCAATCGTTTGAAATCGACGCTGGTGAGTTGATTCACACCGAGTACTCGCACAAATACACCATCGAGGGGTTTGCGGAGATCGCTGCCGACGCGGGTCTGACGCTAAGGCGTAGCTGGACCGACGAAAACGACTATTTTGCAGTCCTACACTTTGCCGTGCTGGATTGACTTTTCAATTTGCGATCGAGAAGATATCAAAGTGAAGATCATGACTTCCAATGCCATTGCCCATTCAAAAAGTGCGACTTCGGCTGAGCAGCGGCTCGCCATCCAGTTTTGTCAGGTGCGGGCCTTTTCCGAAGCCATCGCTGCGCCCCTTGCAGCGGAAGATTGCGTCATACAATCGATGCCCGACGTCAGTCCAACACGTTGGCATCTGGCTCACACCACCTGGTTTTTTGAAACCTTTTTTCTGAAACACAAACCCGGCTATGAGCCGTTCAATTCGGAATTTGATTACCTCTTTAATTCGTATTACAACACGTTGGGTGAACAGTTTCCCCGTGCCAAGCGTGGCTTGCTGTCGCGGCCGACGGTGACTGAGGTACTTCAGTACCGCAAGTACGTTGACGAATGCGTCCTGCACTGTCTTGAATCTGCGAATCTGTCACTGCAAGGAATGGCGGTCATCGAAATTGGACTCAACCACGAACAGCAGCACCAGGAGCTGATGTTGACCGACATCAAGCATGTGCTCTCTTGCAATCCACTCTTCCCCGTCTACGCCAAGACAGAACTTCCGGTCGCCTCGGTCCCTGAACCAGCTGAGTTCGTAGCGTTTGATGAGGGACTTTATGAAATCGGGCATGCGGGGAAGGGATTCGCTTATGACAACGAATCACCTCGGCACCAAATATTCCTGGACGCCTTTGCACTGAGCAATCGTTTGGTGACGGTCCGTGAGTATTTGGAATTCATGGACGACGGGGGTTACCGGAAACCGGATTGCTGGCTGGCGATGGGCTGGCAAAGCGCAGCGGAAGAAGGCTGGGCCGCGCCGCTTTACTGGCACAACAAGGACGGCAAGTGGTTTCATTTCACATTGTCGGGACTTCATCCGATCGATCTCGACGCGCCCGTCTGCCACGTTAGTTACTTTGAGGCCGATGCATTCGCTCGTTGGGCCGGGGCACGACTGCCCTCGGAGGCTGAATGGGAGATCGCCTCGACGAATATCCCCGAGCAGGGAAACTTCGCTGACCAGTTTTTTGCCTCGGAGAGGACTGTTCAGCCAGCGGCACCGGAGCCAACAGAGCCCATTGGATCAGGCACAACGTCGCTTCGGCAAATGTTTGGAGATGCGTGGGAGTGGACCTATAGTCCTTACATGCCGTATCCGGGTTATGCACCTGCCGAGGGCGCACTTGGTGAGTACAACGGAAAATTCATGTGCGGCCAATTTGTCTTGCGAGGCGGTTCGTGCGCAACACCCTCGGGCCACATCCGTCGTAGCTATCGAAACTTCTTTCCTCCATCCGCTCGCTGGCAGTTCAGCGGCATACGCCTGGCCCGTAATTGAAGTCGATGATCGATTGAACGGAGTGAGCCGTGGGCCGTGGGGGCCGGGACAACTTGCGAGGCCCGGCCGCCCACCTGTCACGGCTCACTAGAGCATTTTCAGATATCTCGTAGGCCAGGACTTGTCCTGGCAATAAGGCGCCAGGACAAGTCCTGGCCTACCGATGATCCCACATCAATGATGAAATTGC
>JBFJVZ010000213.1:0-12502 GCA_041623895.1 Pirellulaceae bacterium
CCGGGACGTGTTGCTCCAGGCTGCCAGGGCGGGTCGTGATACGGGCCCCGGGTTTAATCTTCAACTGCGAAAAGCACTCAAGGATTGGCCGGTCATCGTGGCTCGCTGGCGTCTGATGTGTCATGACTTGAATTACGGATTTGATTGGTCGCGCGAACGAGTCGACTTGTCGATGAAGGACCAGCTTTGGGGTGGCAACAAGAAATCTTTCAAGCAAAAGATCCGAGCCGATCGCGGTTGGCAGAGCCTTGGCGTGCGGCTCGCGCCCGGAACAAGACTGACGATCAAAGCAACGGGACAGACAATTCTTGCCAGTGAGCCGAAACCGTGGATCAGCGAGTCACAAGGGATTACTTTTCGCTATCACCGTGGCCGGCCCCTGGGACAATTACTGGCGGTGCTGGTCCCCAATGTTTCGCCGGACGTGGAAATGTTGCCTGATCTGAAAGTGTTGGCAATCACGGACACGGCATTGCAAATCAAACAACATTGCTGGTTATTGTTTCGCGTCAACGATTACGTCGCTGAATTGGCCGATAATCAGGGGGCTTACGACATCGAAGTCAGCAAGAGCGATCGTTGACTTCCGCTACGAACGAGCATGCCTTCATCTTCGTAGGCTAGCACGGGGGAGAGTGTCCGGCTTGATTAAGATTCCAACCGCATGCCGCCTGCGCTTTGCACCAGGGCCACTCGCTCTAATCGGCCGACTAAGCTTTCGGTGCGATAAAAAAACTCATCTTCGTTGCCGGGCTCCGGCGGCTGCATGCCCAGAAATACAAATGCCGCGTGGCGGCTGGTCGTTTGAATTGCTGCTGCCGGATCGCTGGAGACAACAACCTTGGTCGTGCCGGTGATTCGAGCTTCTTTCAAAAGCCGATCGAGATGTGAACGGACTTCGTCGATACCAGCTTCTTTTTCAACTACCCGCAACAAACGTAACCGGCGGCCTCGCCAATCGGGATGAGCCAACATCAAGTGCGCCAGCAGCACCATCAATTCACCATTGGCACGTCCTCGCCACCAAACGTCGACCGTTCCCGGAGGTGCGGCCCAGTCGTCTTCGGGTTCGTCGGTGCGTCGCAAAACGACCACACTGCGTCCCAGTTGAGCCAGGTTACGCAGCAGTCCAGCGAAGACTCGCATCCGCTCCACCGTCATCGGAAAACCCAACAGTATTGTGTTCGGTCGCAGTCGACCCAGACCCTGACATTGAACCAGCGCCTCGATGCCGACCGTATAATCAGCGGCCACCACCAAGGCGGGAAAAGCACTCAGCGAGCGTTCCTTGATCATGGCATGCAAAATCTTTTCCTGTGCCTGGCGACGTTCCCCGTGATCGTCCAGATCTCCCGAGATGACTTGTCCCAAAGTCAACACACCGGTCTCCGACGTTAACCAGCTACCGAAGACGACAAGATGCGGACGTGAGAATCCGGTCCCGCTGAGGGCCAGCACAAAGGGCCGCCAATTCTTGGGATGATAAAGCTGATCCTCCAGCTTCAGCAGGTTCTGGCGGGTCCGCTCGAACAACAATCCGCTGCCCAAGTCACCCCAGCTAGCGGTCAAGTCAGCACGGCTGAGATACCAATGAAGCACGCCCACGATGCTGGTCGCCACCAAAGCCCATCGCCAATCGATCAACAGCATGACGAGCCCGCATCCGATCGCGCCGGCCAACGATGTCGACCAATGACAGTAACGAAATTGTGGACGATAACTGGGGTTGTTGGTGATCGCTTCGTAAAACGTAGCCAGGTTCAAAAGGCCGTAAGTCACCAAGAATGCCATCGTGATCAGCGGCGCGATCGAGTTCAGATCGGCTAACAAGATGCCGGCTTCCGCGATCAAAAACGTGACGATGATCGCGCGGCGGGGCTCATTTTCGGGCCCGGAGCCGGCGCCGAGTTTGTCGAGTGGACGAAACAGCCGATCGCGGGCCAGCGATTGAAGAATCCGCGGTGCACCCATCATGCTGCCCAGCGCCGATGAGAGCGTCGCGGCAAATACTCCGGCTGCGATCAGTGCCGGCAGCAGCGCGATGTCGGCAATGATCAAGTTGTCGCTGATCAACAATTCACGGTCTCGCGAACCAGCCAGGAAAATCGCTTGCGTGACGTACACCAGTCCCGTCACAACAACGGCGGAAAGCGTGCCCAATGGAATTGAACTGGCCGGATCCTTCAAATCTCCCGACATGTTCGCGCCGGCCATGATCCCCGTCACCGCAGGAAAAAACAACGCGAACATCGTCCAGAATGTTTCGCCGTCGTATCCCGGTCCAATGTTGGCAGTGAGTTGTGCAACGTCAAAGTCCTGCCAGGCACCGATATAAAAACTAAATAGCGATGCGACGACCGTCGCCAGAATCACATACTGGACTTTGATTGTCCAACCGGCGCCGATTCCGACACAAAGACAAACCGCAAGATTGGTAATCGAGGCCACCAGGATCGGAGACGTGCCGGTGGGCAGATACGCCAACATAGCTTCGCTGAATCCAATCACATACATCGCCACCGACAGCGCTTGAGCGGCGAAGAACAGGATACCTATCGCGCCGCCGAACTCCGGTCCCAAACTGCGGCTGATCAGAAAGTACGCGCCGCCGCCTTCCACCCGCGTGTTGGTGGCAATCGCCGACAATGACAATGACGTCAGCACCGTGATCAATTTGCTGGCCAGCACGATCAGCAACGCGTACCACACGCCGGCTTGGCCGACCACGTAGCCGAACCGCAGGAACATGATCACGCCCAGGATGGTCAGCGTGCACGGTGTGAACACGCCCCCGAACGTGCCGAATTGATTGCCTTTGTCGATCCGTTCGATCTGGCTCATGGATTCTGTCATCCTGACGTGCTTAACGTAGGCCAGGAACTGTCCCGGCAAAGCTGCGATGCCAGGAAAGATCCTGGCCTACATTCCTAGCCGCCGCTGGCTGGCTGGTAGCCGGCATCGCGAGGTG
Organism: Pirellulaceae bacterium; assembly: GCA_041623895.1. Classification (GTDB taxonomy): domain Bacteria; phylum Planctomycetota; class Planctomycetia; order Pirellulales; family Pirellulaceae; genus JBFJVZ01. Next base: position 2,969 of record JBFJVZ010000213.1, read on the forward strand.
TGAATTGAAAGTTGCGGCTGTTAGCAAAGAACGCCAGCGGATTTTCGTATACCACTTTGCGAATCAACGCTTCGCTATGCCCGCGGCGACGCATCTCGAAGATCAAATCGGGTACGGCCGTCGGCTTGCTCGGCCCCCAGTCGCCCGCCGAATTCGGCATCAAGCGATCAGCACCATACGTCTCAATCATGTCCACGGCTCGCTCGGGCGTGCACTTGGTGACTGGGTAAAGCGTCATGCCCGCCCAAAATCCACGATCAAGCACTTCGGCAATCGTATGCTCTTCAACATGATCGACCAGCACACGTGAACGATCGACTCGCGCGTCGTCGCACAACATATCCAGGATCATTCGCGTCCCCTGATACTTGTCCTCCAAGTGCGGCGTATGAATCAAAATCGGCTGCTCATGGTTGACGGCAAGATCAACGTGCTCCAGGAAAATGGTCGCCTCATTCTTGGTATTTTTATTCAAACCGATTTCGCCGATGCCCAGCACGTTTGGGCAATCCAGGAATTCTGGAATCATCGCGATCACTTCGCGCGAGAGCGAAACGTTTTCCGCTTCTTTGGCGTTGATGCACAGCCAGGTGTAATGCTGGATACCGAAATTGGCGGCACGCTTCGGTTCCACCTCGGTCAATTGTCGAAAATAGTCTCGAAACCCGTCAACGCTGCCGCGATCAAAACCGGCCCAAAAGGCAGGCTCGCTCATCGCCACGCAGCCCATCCGAGCCAACGTGGCGTAGTCGTCCGTAATCCGAGACACCATGTGAATGTGCGGGTCGATGTAATCCATAACTTCTGAGTGAGTGTTTGAACGGGAGGATCGAAACAGGACTTACCAAGGGCAGTTTCAAATCTGCATTTCTTGTCGCCAAGTCGACTCGTACTGGCGGGAAAACAACAATTGCAATCTTTCCGCGCGATCAGGCCCTTCGCTCAATAGCAAGCGGATCGCCTCGTCCAGCTTCTTGCGACGATCAATCGAACCGTCCGAAAGTGGCGAGCCTTCGTCAGCAGAGCGGTCGATACGATCCAGGGTGGCGGCGATTTCCAACAGCTTAGCGCGAACCTCCAAAAACGTTTCATCTAGGATCGCGTCTGCAGGGCGACTGGTCATAACAGAACTCGCGGATAGGTGCCGAAAACAAGCTCCATTATAGGCCAGCTTTGGCAAACTAGCCATGATGCCATGATTGGGCCGGAAGGAAGCGGGCCCGACACTGTCGCCGAACTCTGCGAGTTCGATCCTCGGTGAAATCCCATTCGGAGAATGGGACGACAGTGTCACCAACATCCCATGCGGAGAATTGGACGACTTTGGCTAACCTGGCTGGTCATCGGAGGCGCTGTCAAACGTTTTTTCGATCTGCTGGTAATTCGCCAGCATCGAATCCAACTGGGCACGCAGGCGATCGAGGTCGCGACCGTTGTCGATCGCTTCGGCCAATAGCGGCCGCAACCATTCTTGCATGAGGTGAAACTGACCTTTAACAAGGTCGGCCAGGACCCGCGGCACCTTGTGCTGCACGAATACTTTTTGGTCGGGCGGTTCGGCGCTGGCTTGCTGCTCGGCGATTCTTTCCAGTTGCCGGCCGGTAGCTTGAAGTTTCTCAGCCAACTCCGATCCCGTGACGGTCAAACTATGACGCAGCGAATCGATCCGCGCGTCCATCCGCTCCTCCGCACCTTCGTCACCGACCGCGATGGCCCGCGAGATGACTTGCCGGATCGACTCTAAGCCGTCTCGCATGGACGCTAACTGGCGCATCAATTGGGCTGCCTGGTCTTCGTTGTCCATGCCCGCCATGCGGACGCTTTCGACGAAGGCGTACTTGATCGCGTCCCAACGCTGTTGTTCTTCCGCCGTCAGAATGCCCATCAATTCTTTGAACTTTAGCACATTGGCTTCGTTGTCAGTCGTCAACGTTTGCGCATCTTGTTCGTAATTGCTGATGATCAACGACTGCAATTCGGCCTCGTTCATGACACTGGCAACACGCTCGGCAATGCGGTTCATGTTGCGGTAGCTACCCTGTAACTTGAAGGGCGGTTCGGTGCGGTACGTGTCGGCTTGTGCGGCGCTACGGATATAAGTCCGATTGACTCGCAGGACCACATCGCGAACCCGAATTAGCTTGCGAGTCACTTCGTACATGTCGCGGACCTGATCCATGGAAAAATTGCTTTGCAGCTCCAGCCCCTCCATCGTGTCGCGTTCGGCGGCCCGGATCACGGCGCGAGCATCCTCCGGCGGCGCGGTCGACAGCGGAGCCAGCGTGGGGTTGCTGGTCAAGCAGTTTTCCAAATAACTCATCTCGAAAGCATCGGCGGCGTCACCGATGATTTCACCCAAGTTGTAGACGTCCGCACGATTGGACAGCATGTCAGGAATTTGAAATCGTTCACCGCTTTCAGTGTAGGGATTGCCCGCCATCACGACCGCGACCCGGCGTCCGCGCAAGTCATACGTTCGCGTCTTGCCGTTGCGGACGCCTTCGATCTTTCGCGTTGCATCACACAGCGAGATGAATTTCTGTAGCAATTCCGGATGAGTGTGCTGGATGTCGTCCAAATACAACATCATGTTGTCGCCCATTTCCAGGGCAAGATTCAAACGCTCGATTTCTTCCCGTGCTGCCGCATTGGGCGCTTCGGCCGGATCCAGCGACGTGACACCATGTCCAATCGCAGGGCCGTTGATCTTCATGAAGACAACGCCCAAGCGATTGGCGATGTATTCCATCAGCGTGGTCTTCCCGTAGCCGGGCGGCGAAATCAGCAGCAACAGTCCCATACGATCAGTACGCTTGTCTTCACCGGCCGCGCCCATCTGCTTGGCCAAGTTATCGCCGACCAGCGGCAGGTACACTTCATCGATCAGGCGGTTGCGAACAAAACTGGTCAATACGCGCGGTTTGAATTCATCCAACCGCATTTCTTCGCGCGACTGGTCAACAATCCGGTTTTTCGTTTCATGTAATTCCCGGAAACGGGGCACGACGTCTTCACGGTAGCGGCGGACGCGCCTCAGTAATTCGTGGTAGTGGATGACGTATTTGCCTTTGTTGATCCGGGGATGGCTGCCCGCCAAACCTTCCAACGTGCCGGCCACGGAGGCGTCCGCGATACGCATGGCGGATGTGCCGCCCGCCTGGATGATCCAGGCCAGTTCATCCGCATAATATTCAGCTGGATCAGCTTCGTCGTGCCTGCCATGAGTTTGCAAAAACGCGTTTGCCCAGTTACGAGCCAGTATGAACGCTTTGACCGGATCGGCATCGGCCGTTTTGATCGCTTGCGTCAGCAATTTGTCGCGGTCTGCTTCGGGGATCGCCGCTAAAAATTCATCAAACAGCCTGGCCGCTTTGCCGCTGCAAACCGGTTTGCGGGGTGTGGCGATCAACTGGTCAAACAAGTAGCCGGCGATTCGCTCGGCAGACACATCGCGGCCGAAAACTGGCTGCCAAAGATTACGATCGACCTCAGCCAACTCGGCCAGCCGACTGCGAAATTCGACGGCAGGCTGAGCTTTGGGATACGCTTTTGCAAGTTTTGCGAAGCCACCGATCCAATCGGTCATTGCTTTCCGATCCTTTGCCGCCAGCAATCGGCCATACCACAGCTGGGAAGCGGCTCGCAGCGAAGGCGGATGTCGCAATAAGTCAATCATCCCGTCAATCTCCAGCAAAGACTTCAGGATTGCCGCTGTGTCTTGATCGTGAACGCCCTTGGCATAACCTTCATCAAATCGTCCGGCGATCTGGGTTTGCACCCAAGCTGCGTCAAGCTTGGCGGGGTCCGTCGGTAGTTCAGGATGCTCGAACAAATCGATGGCCAGGAATTCGGCGCGATAAACGTCTTGGTTCTCGCTGACCAGTTCTTGATTCCAGAGATCCTTAGCGGCGCAGAGGGCTTCGTCGCTCAATGGCTGAAAATACTGCGTTCCCGTCAGGTGCAAACACATGGCGCCATCGCGAACGACGGTTGTCAGATCTAAGGGCTGCGTATTGACGGCAAATCGCTTGTCACCCAAGCGAATCACATCGCCACCGTCTTCATACAGATCTTGCCGATCTTTCAGCTGTCGGGTTGCGTCTTCCCGAATCGTTTTGAGTCGACTTTGCAGGTCACCCACGCGAACGGCATCATCCAGCTCGCCGAGCTGCGTGATGATGTCGCGAATCTTTTCGACCATCAGATCGCCGGCAAAGTACGCGGCGATTTCGTCAGTCGATTCCATCGCGCGAATCCGGGTGTCGATTCCTTTCAGAATGCGGCTGGCTGCCGCGGACAAAGATTCCGCCCGCCGATTTCGCTTTTCAATCAACGCAACTTTGCGTGATTCGAATGCTGCATAAACTTCCTCGCGACGAGTAGCCAATTGGACGACAAACTCGTCGAATTCAGCAAAGCGTCCTTCCAACTCTTCTATTTGGACCATCACTTTGGTCAAGTACTCGTCGCACTTATCGGGCGAGTCACAGACATCCAGATATCCTGAAGTGGTTTGTTGCAGCAGTTTCAGTTGAGATGCGAATTCGGCGCGACCTTCAACGCTGACCAGTTCGCTGACCCGGGCCTTCAACGCGCTTCGAACTCGGTTGAGCGAAGCAAACACGTCGCCGATCGAGTCGATGATCTCCGTCCGTTTGGTGGCATCATCGATCCGCAGATTGCTAACGGTTTCGGTCAACAGCTCCAGCTGAGACGCTGCCTGATCAATTTCTTCACCCAGTTTCTTTGCTTCGGCGACGGTGGCGACTTCGCCGACTTTGGCTGCGGCGGTTTCCACGCGCTGCTCGTAGGGCACAAGCGATCCTGGAGTCAGCAAAAAATCGACGCAGCGGCGGCTAATTCTTTCGGCCCGCTCGGCCGTCGATTTTTCAAGCTCTTCGATGATCGACTCGTCGACATAGCGCAGCTCTTTCAGTCCCAGCGCGTGTCCCCGCTGCTCGCGCAATTGAGCCAAGGCGGAAACGAAGTCATCAATCGACTCGAAACGGCTTCGCTCAATGTGCTTGATCAACTCGCCGATCGCTTTTTGCACCTCGGCCGTCCGCTGGGATGTATCACCTCGAACGCGGACGACTTTCTCGTATTCCTCGACAGCCGCCTTGGCCGCCTCGCGAATCTTCTGCAGCGGCTCGGCCAGATTTTCGGTTTCTTGCTTGTCGATCCAGAAGTGGCTGTCCAGTACATCCGACGATTTCTTTACCAAGTCGACGTACAAGCCGTCGTAGCTGTCTTCCTTGTCGATCAGCTGCAACAGTTCGCTGCATTCGGCCATCCCGCGGACGATTTCTTTGTTGCCGATTTTGAAGAGCAGTGAATCGGTTTTCTTATCAGCGACGTAGTTGGCGCCGGTAAACGGTGTTTGCCAGATTTGGATCGCGTGGTGTTTTTGCGGCTCCTGTCCGCCGCCAAAGCAAACCATTTCGCCGCCTTCGAACAGCGTCTGGCCGTGGCAAACCAGCGGCGTGTCGACGGTATGTTTGATGACGTTGTAGCGGAGTTGCAGGTAAGTCCCATGTTCGGGCGAATAGAACAGATACAGGTAGTCTTCGCCGTTGGATGAGGCGACGGTGCGTTGATATCGCATGTCGGTCAGCCCGTGGTCGAATTGCTTGAATTCGCCTGTTTGCAAATAGTAGCCGCCCGGAAAAATCAAGCCCTGGTCGCTCGGCAACATCACGCAACACTGTTCGATGTCGTCCAGACGCATCGCTTGCTGGATCTTGCCGTTGTAGACCAGGTAACGCGTTTGTTGTTCCTGATACGGCCGCATCTTTAGCAGTATCAGGTTGCCGACGATCGTGTAATGGATCTCGGCGTCATCCAGCGTTTGGTCACGATGCTCGACCGGCTCGGCGTAGATTCCTTCGCCGCTATCGGTGTTGTTTTCCACCTTAATTGTCAAGTCACCGCCAACGGTCTCGACAAAGATACGGTCCGCGATAGAGATATGTGGATGGGCGCCATAATGGTGCTGGTCACGGTTGGTTCGCAGCCAGCGGAATTCGTGTTGATCCGGGTCACGGACTTCGTGTTCGCTACGATTATCCAGGTACTCGATCGAATCGGGCGTCATGCGCCACTTGAATGTCTTGATATCGCGGGTTGTTTTTCCAACCTGAAAGACCATGTGCAAGATTGGCCCGGCGCGAAAGAAGCGGGCAAAAGTCGTGCCTTTATAGAAACGATACAACTCGTGAAAATCGTTCCTGAACCGATCGTCACCAATCAATTCGAGCGAATCGCTGTGGAATTGATGGTCGGCAAACCGGTAGACCGAAAAGACATCAGCGAGTCCGATCTCCGTTTTCAGGCCAAACTGAACGTTGTAGCCAAACAGAAACTTGTCACCGATCGAAACCAGATCACGCGGCACGCAATTGTGCTCGGTGGTCACGCGCTCGGTTGTCAGCAACGTGGTTTCGATGTTGCCGAAGACCTCGCCGCGAGCTTCGTTCAGTCTGGCCAACCGCGTGCGCAAATCTCCCGCTGCGTCCCGCAATCGATTGCGAAGAACCTCATAGGTGCCGGCAGCGAGTTGGGTGTCGGTCATGAAATGCGACTAGTGTTTTGGGAGGGCGAGGCTCCTGTCGAGCCGACGGGCCTGACGATCACGGCTCAGCGAACGCTCGGCCCTGCTGGTGGCCATTTTCGCAGCCCTCGACTCGGGACTGACCAGTGCTTACGCCTTTTTTCCGTTGCTGCCTGCGGCTGTGGCGGTCAGCAATCGTCCTGCCTTTTGATCAGCGATGTTGGCGGTTCCGGCCATGCCCAACAAGCTGGTCAACTGCGACTTGACGTCTTCGGTGTCAGCCAATCCCATCATTTTGGCGATCAACGCCGCGATGGAAAGATCTTTGACGCCGTCGGTATCCAAGTTGAATTGACTGATCATGCTGGTCAGTTGGTCCTTAAAATACTCCGCATTGCCGTCAAAGAATGTGTCCTTGATGTCGGTCGCGACACGGCTGTTGTAGACGAATCGGTCGATCGCCTTGCCGCCTTTGACAGCGGAAGTGATCTGCTCGAAGAATTCGCCGTCGCCACCGACAATATCGATGCGAGCTGACTTGAGTGCGTCGCCGATCACACCCGCCTGACTTTCGGCAATGCCGCGCTGCGCGTCGATAGCTGCGATCTCGACGTCCTTTTCTTTGTTCAGCTGCAGCTTGAATTCTTCGTGTTCCTTGCCGACGCTGTCCAAGACCTTCATGGCTTCGGCTTTCTCGGTAATTCCGGTCGCTTCGCTGCGGTACTTTTCCAAGTCGACGTTGGCTTCGGCCAGTCCCTGCTTTTCGATCGCGGCTGCTTTTGCTTCGATGCCCTTGGCTTCGGCAACGGCTTTCTTCTCCAAGACGACTGCCTCGGCGGTGCCCTCTTTTTCCAAGCTGACAGCTTTGGCTTCCTGCACGGTCGCATCGGCCAAACCGGGAGCCGCCTTGGTGGCAGCGGTGGCTTCGGCCAGCATTTTCTGGGCAGCGGTGTCTTTTTCCGCAGCATCTTTTTTGGCTTCGGCTTCGATACGAATCTTTTCCGCCAACAGCTCGCTGGCTTCTTTTTCAGCCTGAGCAAGTTTGGTTTGGCGAATCAGTTCTTCTTCGGCCTTCATCTGAGCGGCGGTGATTTGCACCTTCTTTAGTCGCTCGGCCAGGGCGAATTCTTCGGTGTCCTTGATCCGTTCCTGTTCTTCGACAACCGCTCGTTCGACGGCAACACGCTCGCGAATCACTTCCTGGATATTCCGTTTTTCGACTTCAATCGCCTTTTCCTTTTCGACTTCAGCCACGCCGACGACGCGTAATCGTTCGGTCGCTTCCAAATCGCGATCACGATTCACTCGTTCCAGTTCGACCGCATCGGTCTTTTCTTTATTGCGCTGAGCGACCAGAACTTGGCGCAGTTTGTTTTCTTCGGCAACACCGAGTTCTTCTTCGGTGGCGATCCGCGCCCGCTCGGCTTGCAGCCGTTGTTCTTCCTCGACCTTTTTAGCCGACGCTTGTTCGCGGGCAGTAATCTCAGCGATTTCACGTCTCTGCTTTTCAACCGCTTCCACGCGCTGGCGTTCCAATTCCAGGATCGTTTCTTCTGCCTCGACGTCTTGCTTCTTGAGCGTCTTTTCTTTGTCGCGAGTGAACTGGTTTTCCTTGACTTTTTCCTGGGAGGTCAGCTCGGTAATCTTCTTGATACCTTCGGCATCAAGAATGTTGCTGGGACTGAGCATTTCCAGCGGAGTTTGTTCCAGGTAGTCGATCGCAGCATCATCCAGGCAGTATCCATTCAGGTCAGTGCCGATCACTTTCAATATTTGGTCTTTGAACTTATCACGTTGGTCATAAAGTTCGACGAAATCAAAATTCTTGCCAACGGTCTTAAGTGCTTCACTGAATTTGGCGTCAAACAGTTCTCGCAATGTCTCCAGTTCGCTACAGCGTTTGGCACCAATCGACTGCGCGACTTCTTTCATTTGCTCTTGGGTGCTGTCGACGCGAATGAAGAAAGCGACTTTGATATCGGCACGAATGTTGTCGCGGCAAATCAATCCCTCGCTGCCTTGACGACTGATTTCAAAGCTTTTCAGCGTCAAGTCCATGTATTCATAGCGATGAATCAACGGAATGATTAGCCGACCGCCGGCGGAGGTCACATCCAAACCGCCCATGCCGGTTTTTACGATCGCTTTGTCAGGACCGACAACGATGTATTGTTTCTTGGCGATGATTGCGACCAAGATCAGAACCACGAGGATCAGAATTACTATGATCCCCACGATCTGAGAGTTTTCGAGTGCTAGCAGTAAAAATGCGAGGCTCACAGTCGTGTCTCCGCTTCAAGATTGGTGACGGTGTAAATTCGTTTTTCGCTATCGAACCCGACAATCCGCACTTCCGTTCCCTTCGGAATTGTCGATCCATTGGTGCGCACATTTAGCAGTAGGGGGGACGCGTCCGTACGAAACTTAGCTTGCCCGAACGTGGGGGTTGCCTCAATCGAGGAAATTTCGCAAGTGCAACCCATCAAATGATCCTTGTTGTACTTCGTCGGCTCAACAAAAAATCGAAGCATCGGTTGCGTAAAACCCTTGGTGACTGCAGTGGCAATCACAAAATTGCGAATCGTCAGCAATGTGCTGGACATCCACGTCGGCGGAGAATAGTTATTCACGTCGAATGTGAACCACAGCCATGCCGAAACGGCCCAAAACGCGATCGTGAAAATCCCTCCCCAGATGACGATCGGCAATCGCCCAAAGTTGGTCCAGCGGACAGCCATCCCACCGAGCCCACCGAACAAGTCGCTGGAAACTTCGGGCAAATCTCCATCCGGCGCATCGACGCCCACATCCGGAACATCGACACCCACGTCGGGCACATCAATATCAATGTCCACATCCAGATCGACGTCCGGCGCGCCGAAGTCCAAATCGACTAAGCCAATCGCAGCCAGCAGCGTGTAGCCGATCATCAAACACGCAAGGATCGACGCCGGCCATAGGGGACCAACAAAGATTTCCTCGAA
>JBFJVZ010000214.1:0-12469 GCA_041623895.1 Pirellulaceae bacterium
AACGTATGCTGCCGGTCCGTTTTCCTGGGGTTACACCAACTTCGCTGTCGCTCGTTGGCTCACCCCAGGCTTTACGCTTTCGCTACTCCGCAGCTTATTGGATGCGAACCTGTTCTTTGGGGGCGGTCCAGATTTACGCTTCCACCGCTATCTTATTTCATGATGATTGAGCAGCAACTCCTAACCCGGACGCTCTCCCTGTCCTGGCACCGGGATCAGGACGTATCCTGGCCGACGTCCACGCGATTTGAATGGTTTAATCCCGGGGAACTTCGATGCCACGAATCAGGGTCTGCAGTTCTTCGTCCGTACTACGGCCTTCGATTTCAGCCTCGGCAGTCATTTGGACTCGATGCCGTAACGCCGGAATCGCAATTTCCACAACATCATCGGGGATCGCGTAATCGCGCCCGCTAAAAGCAGCAAGAGTTCGCGCCGCCTGCATCAGCGACAATCCGGCTCGCGGCGATGCACCGATATGAAATGCCGGCCACGATCGGGTCGCACGGACCATCTTGTTGATGTAGTCGACCAGATTGTCCTCTACGCGAACGCGTCCGCACAGAGCGATTGCTTGCTGCACGGTTTCGGGGCCGGTGATCTTCGTCAGATCCTGCTGAAGCCGTTTATTCAAGTCGATTTGCACGCTGTGGAGCCGCAAGATCTCCGCCTCTTGATCGGCGTTGGGATAGTCCATCGTGAGTTTGAACATGAACCGATCGAGCTGAGCTTCGGGCAAATTGTAGGTGCCTTCGCTTTCCAGCGGGTTTTGCGTCGCCAGCACGAGAAACGGTCTGGGCACTTTGTGACTGGTCCCGTCCACAGTCACGCGATACTCCTGCATGATTTCCAGCAATGCCGCATGAGTTTTGGCGGGCGAACGATTGATTTCGTCAGCCAGCAACAATTGCGTGAACACCGGGCCGGGCCGGAAGCGAAATTCGCTTTCCTTCATGTCAAAGACGGGCGCGCCGGTGATGTCCGATGGCATCAGGTCGGCGGTGAATTGAATGCGTCCAAAATCGCAACCCAGAATCTGGCCCAACGTCCGCACAAAAAGTGTTTTCCCGAGTCCCGGCACGGATTCGATCAGCACATGTCCGCCGGAAAAAAGTGCGGTCAAGGTTCCCAAAACCAGCTCGTCTTGGCCGACGAAGATTTTGGCAACCTCCGCGGAAACGTCTTCGTAAAGTTTTTTGATGGGGGCGAATTCTTCGGAAACGTTGCCGCCAACTTTTGGCGGCGGAGTGGGCGTTGCGTCGTTTTGGGGTGTCACACTACTCAACGGTTTGCCTTATCGTTGTCGAAATCTTTGCCGGGCAGCATCGTGCTGCCATTGCCGCCTAAATTGGAGCCTAGCGAACCATCGCTGCTCTCCATAGCCCCGGCAGAATTCTCTGCCTGCTGAGGCGCGAACACGTCGTTGGCTTGACCAAATACATCGTCGACCGGCTTGACCGATTCGCCTGGCGGTTTTGTCGAGACGCTGCGATTGGCCCCCGCAAGCGGTGGCAAAACCTCCAACGCCGGGGTTTCCGGCAGAATCCACGGTCCCGATGTCTCGCCGTGCATGCGGCGAAAGTACTCACTGATTTTAGCTCGCGCGAATGTTTCGCCACCCGCACGACTCATCAGGGCAGCCACCGCGTCCAAGTGATCACCAAAATTGCTGCTCGTCCCCCGATCAATTCGACGCGGTCGCCCGAACACCGGCAGCATGATCATGCAGATCACGAAGCCTAAAGCCGCAGCATGAATCGTGACCAGACTGATCGGCCAAACCGTCAACAATTCCATCCCTGAAGCCTGGGGCACTCCTCGCTGGCGTTCGCTGACCGGGATCGGCATCATGTCGCTGGTCAAGAAACCGGCGGTCACCGACGAACTCACCTTGCCAATTGGCGACGGGGCGCTGCGAGCTACCAAGGTCTCGGCCAGCCACACGCCGAAGGGCCGCGTGAAGGCATAATTGGTCAGCAGTGAGCCGCCGCTAACAACGATGATCTTGGAATCCTTCCATTTGTCAGCAGTGACTTGTGCGACAATCGTGTCACCCGTTTCCGTGTTGAGCTGCGAATCAAGACTCACCTTGGTTCTGGATAACTCCGTTGGCCCATAGTAGACGTAACCCGGCGACCCTGGTCCCGTACCGCCGCTGGAGGCTCCTCCACTGCCACTTGGCTGGTTTGGATCAAAAGACACCACACGATACTCCGTCAGCAGTCGCCGTTGACTGGTAACCTCCACGGGAGCCCAATCGCCCGAAAGGGACGGAATCGCTGAACGCTGCGAGGCAGGTTCGAGCACAAACCAGCCGTTGGTTGGAATCGTGCGGCGGTTGATCGTCCAACGCATACGCTCGCTACGACTTCGTGCCAGGCGGCGACGATATTCCAGCCTTTGCTCCGGCGGCGCTAAAACACTGGCATCTTCCCAATACTGTGTTTCACTACCACTGTCGGGTGCAATATAAACCAGTGTCCGACCACCTCTCTGTAGCCAGCGATCGAACCACCGAGTGACTTTTGGCGAAATACTCTGTGGCACTTTGGGAATCCAGACGATCACCTGCGACCTGCCGACTCGATCGGTCAATCGATAAAGGTCGCGAGTCGAATAGCCGGCTTGTTCGTAACTCTTTCGCAGCGCACCAAATCCGTTCAGGCTACTGCGACCGGCCAGACCGCTTGATGCTCCGTATTGGTTGGAAGATTGACCACCACAGCCGACAAATGTGACGCACAACAGGGCAGCGGAGACGGCAAATTGCACTCGACTCATGCGGCCGCCTCCGACCGTTGCTGAACACGTTGCTCCAACAGCTCGTTGCTATGCCACAACGCCTTAAATTCTTGCCCGCTGATTGCGTGTCGTCCAAAATAAGATCGCTCAAACGCCGTCGCCGTCATTCGCAACCTGTCAGCGGACGCTCGGTCCGCACCGCGAGTCTCGCGAACATACCGGCCATTGGTTTTTCCGCGGCTAAGTCGAAGCAATCCAGCGTGGTCCAGCAGCAACAATTGGTGCCCGAACAGCAAGATAATCGCCTGATCAAATTGACCCTCATTCATCAGTCGTTCCGCTTCGGATCGCAAATTCACATCGGTACGTCGCAATTCTGCGGGTAAATGTTTCATCCGTTCGATCGTCTGCGCGTCAGGCGCCGCTTCCTGATCGCCCTCGGACTTTGACCGAGTATCGCCCAGATCAATTTCCGCTTTCGAGAATGCGTACACCAGGAATCCAACGATCACGCAGATGACCAAAGTCAACAACAGCCAGCCGAATACGTTGCTTAACGTAACATCGCTCCCAAACAAGCCGTTCCCGCCGGTGCCGCCCGCCGCAGTTGCCGAAGCTGTGTTGTCGGGGACTCGCTTGGCCTTGGGAAGCCACCGGCTGTGACGATTCAGCGAATCGTCGGTAACTTCTTTGACATGCATTGGAATGATCGTACCGGTATCCGCGTCGTACCAAGTCGTGTCATCCAACATCCTGGGGGGCGGCGAAGCTGGATCAGCCGTTTGACCTCGCGCAGCGACCGGCAGGAACGCAGCCAAGACTACGATCAAGATCCCAAAGTTTGATCTGGCCGGACGCTTCATGAGCCAAGCTCCGAAGTAACGGTGATTGCTTCGCCGGTTGCCAAGTCACTTTCCGAAACAACTTGGGCCAGCTGCACCGGTTCGACTTGCTGCTCAGGTGTCGGCAGCAATCCAGCTTCTTCGCCAAACTGTCGCATCGCTTCGGCGCGAACCGCCAACTCCACTTCCCAACCCTCCAAACGAATACGTGTATCCAAGTAGCTTAACATCCTGATCAGCACACTCAGACCTGCCACCGCCCATAATGCAACCGGAAACAAGACCAGCAACGTCAGCAGGCCCCAATTCCACTGGCCGGTGATGATGCCCCTTGCCCAAACCAGCGAATACAGAACACTCAGAAAAACCCAGGTCAGGATAAAGGCCACCGCCAGGAATCGACCGCTCAATTCGCTGCTCATCGGTTTGTGCAAGGACTTGGATCGTTTCGCGGCGGTGATCACATTTTCTGACTTGCTTCTCAGCGGGCATTGTTCCAACAACAGAATCTCCGGCAGAAACGGTCGACCACCGCGAATCAGCGCGGTTGTGATCAGCACCATGATTGGCAAAACGCCGTCAAAGAATGGATCCGCAGGTTGCTCGAAACGCAAGGCTACGACGATCATCGCCGGAACGGCAAGTCGCTTGATCGCCAGCGCATAAAACCATTTCCAAAATTGACGCTTTGTTTCGCTTAACACGCTGGACCAGGTCGGTCTCTGCTCAAACACAGCCTGACCCAAGTAAAGCGTTGTCATCACGCCCGCCACCGGCGCTTGTAAAACGACCAGTACCGCCATCCAGACACAATAACGCGATATCTCCGCCAGCGCTTCTTCGTCCTCCAATCCATAGCTGGCTTCCTGAATCGGAATCCAGCTCAGCAGTGCAGCGTTCAGAATCACCCAGGGCAGTGCCCCCAGAGCAAAACCAACCAATAAGGCGGAGGGATATCGGCGGATCATCACCAACGCCAGGTCACCGATTTCAGACAACGATCGCAGCCGGATGACCACATGGGTTCGGTCAAGTTGCATGCGTGAGACCTCCGCGTGACGAGGTCTCGGTCGTGGAATGATCAATCAGCGAATCGTAACTTGCCGCTGTCAATGTGCTGCGATGCGGTGAAGGACCCTGCGGAAAGCCGAGGATGACAAAGTAGAAACTGATCAACCCGGATGACAAGATCGCCCAAAACGCCTTGATTAAATAAGGGGAATTGCTGGGAGACAAAAACCCTTCGGTGATCGCCGCGAGTACAAACAGGCCGGCTGAAGCCGCCATGATTGGAATCGCTTGCCTGGCACTTTCGCGAATCGAATCAACTCGGGTGAGGCCTCTGGTGTTGAATAATCCCACGCCCAAACGCAGTCCGCCGGCGGCCGCCAAGGCGATCGCCGATAACTCAAAGGGACCATGAGCGGTGACGAATTGGAAAAAGTTGTCTGCGCCGTCGACACCGTCGCGCGACATGTAACCAAACGTAGCTCCCAGCACGAGCGCGTTGTAGGACAACGTAAACAGGCAGGGAATGATCAAAATCCCATAGGCAAAACACTGTAAACCAATACCCGTGTTGTGACGGATGTACCAGGCAGCTTTCTCGATGTAGAACGCCGAAGCATCTTGAAACGGCCGCTCAAAAGCGTCCTCCGTATCCTCAAGCGTCTTCTGACCAACAACCTGAACTGCGTAATCTGGAAACAGTGATTCGTTGGCCGCCAAATACATCGACAATGCGAACAAACCAAAAAAGACAATCGTGGCAACACGGACACAAGGGTCCGAATAAATCAACTGTGGCGCCTCGCGAAAGACGACGTCTGTCCAGCGTGACGGTTCAAACTTGTTGGCGCGATACAACTGGTTGTGCGCGCGAGCGACCAAACGGTGCAAGTAGGTCACCGTCGCTGGCGGCAACTGATACGCATCGGCAAGCGCAAGGTCGGCACACGCGGCACGGTACAGCGTGGAAAAACGCGACACGCCCGCCGCACCTTTGTGCTCCGCGGCGCCCGCTTTGTCGGTGCGGCCGCGAATCTCCATGGCATCACACAAAGTTTCCAATTCCCGCCATTGGACGCGTCGGGACTCCAGTAAAGTGGCAACATTCACGGCTCGGATCCTCCGCTACGAGACTTAGGCTCCGCAGCTGCGGCGAGCACGATTGGCTGCACACTGTCTGTTGAACCCAGTCCATTTGGTGACCCCAGTCCAGCCGTCAGCGGCGAACTCGTCTTGCCATCCAGCATGCCGCCCTGAGGTTTATTGGCGTCGCGGAGTAATGGGCTGTAACCGGCCAACGGTCCCAAGTCCGGCAGTTCGCTAGAGGAGTCAGACAAAAAAGTCTTGTAGTACAGCGCGTACAGCAACAAATCCGGATCGATGTCGGCACGAAACTCGAACCGTTCAATCAAAGGGATGGTCAAGTGCCTGGCAATCTCACGCCGCCGCGCCGGTGTTAAAAAATGCCGCCGCTCCGCATAAATAGCAAGCGTACGAGCCATGCTCCGCGAGACACGATAGTCACCGGGAACAAACGACGACAACGCCGCGACACGCGGATCTTCGACTTTGGCAACCGGCAATCGCCAGCTTCTTTCGTCGACAATCACCATCGTCCCCGCGGCCAAGTCACCCAAGCGTTGCAAGCGCCGCGTCATCACCATGCTCAACAGACCGATCATGCCGGTGGGAATCAAGAAAATGGGCGGCACATCTTCGGCGATCTCGCTGATCGCAGCCAGCGGCGCGAGGTCGGCAATCCGTAACAAGTTTCGTAACAGCGCACTCTTGCCCGTCACCGGTCGACCATCAACATCAATGACTCGAATTCCGCACGCCCACTTGCCGATGGTGCGGCCATTGAAATAAGCCTCAAAGATCGTTCCGTAAAACCAACTGATGACAAAATGCAAGATCACCATGATGGCGGTCATAAAAGGACCGATCACAGCAACAAAAATGCTCATCATCCCGCTGATCACCGATAACACAGCGATCACTCCCAGCGTTATCCCCCACCGCACGGCCAGATCAATCAGGTAGGCCGGCAAACGACGAAAAGGACCTGCCAATTGGTACTCAAAGGCAATGTTCTCCGGTGTCACCACGGCGATGGTCGTGTCGAGTGCGTTGGGCGCGGCCATGCGTTAAAGAGGGGCCTCCGATAGAAATAATATGACTCCAGGGCATTATCGGTTCACGCCTCGCCCACTTGCAACGCCCACAGCTGCTGCACATGCCGGAATTCGATATGATCTTGGGGTAAGATACGACCCGGGCCGGCAAGAGTCTGCCCAACACTGCAACTACTCCGCCGTCGAAGCTGGCACAACTGATGGGACTTTTCGGCCATATTCATGCCTGATTCACCCGAGCCTTCGCAGCCTTCTGGCAATCAACCCCAGCCAACTCCAGGAGAATCGTTGGCACAGCCAGCGGCCGCCGCCACTGATGACCTCGGCCCCGTCGATCCGCCCGTACACACGATGGGGATCATCCGCTGCATCGGACCGGGGCTGATCGTTGCCGGATCGATTGTGGGCAGCGGCGAATTGATCGCAACCACCAAAACCGGTGCAGAAGCCGGATTCACGTTGCTGTGGCTGATCATCTTAGGATGCGTGGTCAAGGTGTTTGCGCAGGTCGAACTCGGCCGCTATGCATTGATCAGCGGTAAAACAACCCTGCTGGCATTGGATGAAGTCCCGGGCCCGCGAATCAAGGGCCGCGGCAACTGGTTGGTCTGGTATTGGTTAGTAATGTGGATGGCCAGCATTTCGCAGTTGGGCGGGATCGTCGGCGGCGTGGGCCAGGCTTTGGCGATCAGCGCACCGATCACGGAAATGGGCCGCGATTACAACCTTGCTGCTGATGCGACGCAGCTAAAACAAATTGAAGACTTTCAAAACATCGAAGCATCATCAACGAGACCCACGGTTTCGTGGGAGGAGTACACGGCTAAATACGGCACTCATGATGATGGTAGCCGCCGCGTACCCAACGATGCCAAGATCTGGGCGACCATCGTAGCGATTGCCACCAGCATCGTCCTGGTCCTTGGGCGATACAACTTGATCCAGTCGTTATCGACAATTCTGGTCGCGTCGTTTACGGCACTGACGGTGTTGAATCTATTCCTGCTGCAAGGCCAGGATGATTTTCGTGTCAAGTTGGCCGAATTCTGGTCGGGGCTGGTTCCCAATTTGCCGGAGCGCACCGAGCAAATCAACCCGGTTGGTACGGCGCTGGCCACGTTTGGAATCATCGGCGTCGGCGCGGCCGAGTTGATAGCCTACCCGTATTGGTGTCTGGAAAAAGGTTACGCACAATTCACGGGCCAGAACGACGAATCGCCGCAGTGGCAACAACGCGCCGTTGGCTGGATGCGGGTGATGCGATTTGACGCCTGGGGCGCCATGATTATTTATACCTTTGCCACGGTTGCTTTTTATCTGTTGGGTGCGGCCGTGCTGCATCGTGTTGGCTTGAACCCGGAAAAGGATGACATGGTACGTACACTGGCTGTAATGTTTCGGCCCGTGTTCTCCAATTGGGCCGCCGCCGTATTTTTGTTCGGCGCCTTTGCGGTGCTGTATTCGACTTTCTTTGTTGCTAACGCAGCTCACGCGCGGACGTTTTCCGACGCACTTCGCGTGGTCGGCCTGATCGATGAAAGTGAGACCACACGGCAAAGATGGATTCGCCTGCTGAGCGGAATCTTTCCGATTTTGTGCCTGGTCATCTACATCGCGTTCCCGGCACCGGCGCAATTGGTTTTGCTGAGCGGCGTAACGCAAGGGATCATGTTGCCGATGTTGGCGGCCGCCGCACTGTTTTTCCGCTACCGGCGATGCGTACCGTCGCTGACTCCGGGGAAAATATGGGATGGGATGCTGTGGCTTTCCGCGATTGCGATGCTGATTACCGGGACTTGGACAGTGATTGTTGAAGTCGAGAAATTTATTGGGAAGTGATGCGGCCAGACTGTTCGTACCCGTTTCGCCACCGCTATCGTTTGACGCGACTGGGCGTGCATTTTGTCTTTGTCGCGGCATTCGCCATGGTCGGCGGCGCCCTGCGAGGATTCAATTTGCTGCTGGTTTTGGCCGGCTTGCTGATCGGTGCGTTGCTGATCCAGTGGCGGTGTTCGCGGTGGGTGATCTCGGCCTCCACGATATCACGATCCCTGGTCACCGAGGCATTTGCGAATGTGCCTTTTCGCATTCGATACCTCGTCGCCAACCAGAGTCGTTACCTGCCGGTGTGGATGATTCGCATCGATGACCCGATTGAATCGACTGACAGCGAAGAAACGGCTACGGTGGCGTGCGGCGTGGGCATTGTCGGTCCACTTGGCAGTGCCGTGACTTATTGTGGTTGCGTGGTCAGATCCCGCGGCAGGTATCGGTTGGGGCCGCTCTCAATGTCAACTTTGTTTCCCTTTTCATTGCTATCCGCTCGCAAGATCGTTGATGCGCAAGCGGAATTCTTTGTTTATCCAACGCTGCTGAAGCTGCGTAGAGGCTGGCAGCAAACGTTGGCAACCAAACAGGGAGGAGCCGCTGCCGCCGCGCGCAGAAGCGGCCCCAGTGAGGGCGATTTTTTCGGACTTCGCGAATGGCAAACCGGCGATAACCCAAAATGGATCCACCATCGCGCTACCGCCCGGGTAGGCGAACCAATCGTTCGTCAGTTCGAGCAGCAAAGACAATTCGACGCCTGTTTGATCGTTGATTGTTGTCAGCAGTCGGCGCATCGATCCAGTCACGAACAGGCCGTTGAGACCGCGATCAGTTTCGCAGCTACAATCGTGGTCGCGATGGATCAGTCGCCAACTAGTCGGCTCGTGCTTGCTGTTGCCGATGCCAATCCGAGTGCCACTGCTGGCGACAAGGGTCATGGTGGTAAAGCTAAGATGCTTCAATTGCTGTCCGCTGCGAAAGCCACGCTCGAACCAAACATAGTGCAGGCAATCGATCAGGCGGTGAGGTCCGCGGGTTACGCAAAGGATCTGATCGTCATCAGCTCACGAGATTTGGATGATGCACTGAAATCGGACAGCAACAGCGAGCAGTTAAGATCGCGATTGCGAGCTTGGTCGCGCCGCGGAGGCCTGTGCTGGATCAACGTTGATTCGGCTGAATTTCAAAACTGGTTGGTCGATCAATCCGGTCAAGGGATTTACTCGCACAGAGACACTCGGAATCATTTGAGTGATTGGACACAGGAGAACTCCGATGTCCCAGTCAGCTGAGGAAAGCGGCGGCAAAATGTTGCGAGCCGATCGTGCGGGCGCGAACCAGAATCGGCTGCAACTGTACTTTGCCATCTTGTCTGCGTTGGGGGGGCTTGTTCTGGCGACTGGTGAAGGTGCCGAACATATTCCGGCGGTGGCGGTCTTTTTTGCCGTCTTTGGATATGTGTTTGTTGATTCGTTGAAATTGTTTGCGCTGCCGCCGATCGGCGCATACATGTTGATGGGCATTGCCGCCGTGTATTGCGTTGGCGATTTTTGGAATTTGGAGACGCCCGGTAATCAGCAGATGCTATCGGTCGCCCAACTGTTGGTGTTCGTGCAGGCGATCTTGATGTTACAGAAAAAGTCGCCCAGGATTTTTGAACAACTGGGTGTTTTTTGTTTGCTGGAATTAGTCGTTGCTGCGGTTTTCAATGATGCCTTCATCTACGGCTTGATTTTGGTACCGATCGGATTGATCGGCGTGTGGGCACTTGTGTTGCTGTCTTCGGTCACGGTCGTTGAAGACTTGGACGGGGTGCTGCAACCAAGACCGCAAACAGCAGTTGGCACAAAGCGCGAGCATTCATCGGACGGCTGGCTAACCGGTCCAGCATCGGCACCGCCACGACAGTCGGCTGGCATTCGGTTTTTGGCCGCTGACTCGGTCGCTTCACTCGCGGGTGGTGCCGCCGGGATGGGGCGCTACGCGGTACTGACGCTGGGGCCGGCAATCATTTTGGTTGCTGCATTCTTTTTTTATGCCATTCCCAGAACCACGGACGCTGCTCGGATGGAACGCCGTGGCAACGCGCTGGTTGGCTTCGATGACCAGTTGCAGCTGGGTCAGATCGGGAAAATGCTGCAAAGTTCTGCCCCGGCATTACGCGTTCAATTAACCGATCGTCAGAGCGGACGACCTTACATCGTCACCGACGGTTTGTACTTGCGCGGTCAAGTGCTGGAACGATATGAGCCCAGAATTGCTGAGCGCAATGCGACAGCGACTTGGAAATCCGTTTCTGCCGGTGCCAGGTCTCGTCGTCTGCCGTTGCCTAGCGAGTATGTGCCGGCCCGCCCCAGCCATAGAAATTTCTATGATACCGTGCTTGCGGAGATTACGTGTGCAGCAACGACAAGTCCCGCCTTGTTCACGATCGCTCCACACTTTCATATCAAAACCGAAAACAATGTTTTGCATTCCGGTGGACGCTGGCTGCTGTGCCGCCGCCAAAATCCAGACTTTTTGTACCCGCGGATTCGTTACCATTTCGGCACCAATGCGTTTCAGGACGGCGTGCAAACCGATATGATCGCGGAGGCTCCGCAATACCGATCTACTCTCGTAAACAGCGAAAGTGGCATCCCCGCCGACCGATCGATCCGAATTCGGCAAACCCAGTCGGGTTTCCAGGGTTACTTGAATCGAGTGCTGGCTATTGACGAGCAAGCGATGCCAACTGTTGCCCGCATCGCAAGGCGAATACGAGAATCCATTCCGCCTGATGTGCGCACGGACTTAAAAGTTGCCGAGGCAATGCAACGGCATCTGGCAAGTGAGGGAGGCTACGAGTACACGTTGAACCTAAACGCGGTCGCATTGCCGGGAGTAGATCCGATTGAGCAGTTCATGTCAGTCGATCGACGCGGACACTGCCAGTATTTCGCATCGGCACTGACAATGATGCTGCGGAGCGTGAATATCCCGGCCAGAATCGTGGTCGGCTACCACACCGACAATTTTAACGAAGTTGGCCAATACTATCTGGCTCGCCAAAGCGACGCTCACGCATGGGTCGAGGCGTTGCTGAGTCGAGACCAACTGGGATTGAACCGACTGGTTTATGGCCAGCCTCCCGCGGACCTTTATTGGGTGCGTTTGGATCCTACCCCCGGTGATCGAGGCGGAGGTCAACCGTCGGCTCGCGGAGTCGGGCAGGTTCTCAATCTGGCTCAAGATTTGTGGGAAGAGTACGTGGTCGAAATGGACGGCGATCGTCAACAACGTGTTTTGACGGGCGGGGAAACCTTGAGCGGCCCCTACGGCTCCGTCATTGCTTGGATTCGGAAACAGATCGCGGCGATCCGCGCCGGCGGACTGGGCGGCGGATCACTGGCACGGCGCAACATTTTTTCCTGGCCTGCGGCGTTGATCACAGGAATCCTAGCCGCTGTGCTGTTTTTCCTGCTCAAAGTACGACCTCCCCGCTGGGTTCGTGGTCAAATCAGCGGAAAATCGGTGGTCACGGCGGGCACACCAGCGGTTTCGTTTTACGCTGAGATGCTAAAACAGTTAGAACGCTTGGGAATCACCCGCACGGCGGCCCAGACGCCGACGGAATTCTTGCATCATGCCGAACTGCATTTGCAACACATACCGCTGCAACGCAGTGGAGACGCTCAAATCATCCACCCGCTGCGGTTTCTGACCAAAGAGTTTTGCCGTGCCAGGTATGGTCTTGATCAACGCCCCCATCCGGATGTCAATCCGGCGTTGTCTCAGGTCACAAGTCACGTCAATGCCCTGCTATCCCGACCCAAGCGTGATCACGTTAAGCAGTCACTAACGACGGAGAGGCTGTGAATTTATTCGCCGGCACCGAAAGTAAGTCGTCGTTTGCTCCGCAAACGAATCGTAAGG
>JBFJVZ010000215.1:0-12457 GCA_041623895.1 Pirellulaceae bacterium
AGCACGATATCCTTTTTTCCTCACGATACGCCTGTGGCGGTTGCGGCAAAAGTTTCAAACCGCCGTCGCCACAGTTGTTCAGTTTCAACAGTCCCCAGGGAATGTGTCCCGCCTGTGACGGGCTCGGACGTTTGTACACTTTCGTGCCGGAACTCTTGGTGCCGGACGAAAAGAAATCTGTCCGCAAGGGCGCCATCGCACTGTTGCCCAAGTGGGGAGATATCGGTCGCTACCGCCGGCACGTTTATCGGAACGTGGCGGAGGCGATGGACGAGATGCTGGATCTGAAATCGGGCACGATGCTGGAAGGCCGTTGGGGTGATCTGCCGGAGGAAGCGCGAAAGGTCTGGCTGTGGGGTGCCGACGACACGCTGCAGTTTACCTGGCGAGGCGGCCGCCGCGCTCGGAAGTACTCCGCCTCGTTCGATGGTTTCATTCCAGAATTGCTGGACCGCTATCGGACGACCCGCAACAAGATGCAACTTCGCCAATACGAAAAGTACATGAGTACGATCGATTGCGTCGACTGCTACGGACGCCGGCTGAACCCGCAGGCTTCCGCGGTCACCATCACCTCGGGATCCAAATCATTTAAAGACAACGCATCGCTAACGCTGCCCCAACTTTGCGAGTTATCAGTCGATCAATTGGCCGATTTTTTCACGGACGTTCGGCTTAGCCATACCGATGCAACGATCGCTGCGGAGGCACTGAAAGAGATTCGCACGCGAATCGGCTTCCTGCTTGGTGTTGGACTGGATTATCTGACACTCGGCCGCACCGCACCGACGCTTTCCGGAGGTGAATCGCAGCGCATCCGGTTGGCCGGGCAGATCGGCAGCGGGCTGGTGGGTGTGCTGTATATCTTGGACGAGCCGTCGATTGGATTGCACTCCAGGGACAACGATCGGCTAATCGAAACACTGCAGCGGCTCCGCGACGCCGGCAACACGCTGATCGTTGTCGAACATGACGAAGACACGATGCGCGCGGCCGACATGATTGTCGACTTTGGTCCCGGGCCGGGTATCAAAGGCGGCAGCATCGTCGCGGCGGGCAAAGCCGACGAAATCGCGAAGAATAAACACAGCGTGACTGGGCAATTTCTGTCCGGTTCGCGATCGCTCGATCCGCCCGAATCGTTGCGGGCGATTGACGCCGATACGAAGTTGACGATTCACGGTGCTCGTTTTCATAACTTGAAAGACATCGACGTCACCATCCCGTTGGGAACGGTCACTTGCATCACCGGAGTGTCGGGCAGCGGCAAGAGTTCGCTGATCAATGGAATCGTTGAACCGGCGCTTCGCAACGCATTGAACGGCGCGGAAACTGAACCGGGCGATCACGATCGTATCAGTGGATTGGAACACCTGGACAAAACGATCGCCATCGACCAATCGCCGATTGGCAGGACGCCGCGCAGCAATCCCGCCACGTACGTCAAAGTCTTTGACGAAATCAGAAATCTGTTTGCGCGCTTGCCCGAAGCGAAAACGCGAGGTTACACGGCCAGCCGGTTTAGTTTTAACGTCGACGGCGGGCGGTGTGCGGCCTGCGATGGTAACGGCGCGACGAAACTGGAAATGGACTTCTTGGCCGACATCTGGGTAACATGCCCTGTTTGTCAGGGCCGTAGATACAACCGCGAAACGATGTCGGTGCAGTTCAAAGGGCAATCGATTGCCGACGTCCTGGAGATGGATATTTCGCAAGCACTGAAGTTGTTCGAGAACATTCCCAAGATCGCCGAAAAGTTGCAAACACTCGTCGATGTTGGCTTGGAGTATTTGAAACTTGGCCAGCCGTCCCCGACTCTTTCCGGCGGCGAAGCTCAACGCATTAAGCTTTCGCGTGAACTGAGCAAGCGAGAAACCGGCCGGACCTTTTATGTTTTAGACGAACCGACCACCGGCTTGCACTTTGCCGATATCGAATTGTTGTTGCAAGTTGTTCAGGGTTTGGCGGATCGTGGCAACACGGTCGTGATCGTCGAACATAACCTGGACGTGATCAAGACAGCCGATTGGATCATCGACCTGGGCCCCGAAGGCGGTGCAGGCGGGGGCCGCGTTGTTGCTACAGGCCGCCTGGCGGACGTCGCCAAAGCAAGTGACAGTTACACCGGCCAGGCGCTGGCCAAAGCTTTGGGGATGAAACGCAAACGATCACGCAAGAAAGCTGAACCAAGCCGAACCATTGTCGCGCCGCCGGCGAAAGCAAGAACTCACATCATGGTTCAGTCGGCGACCGAGCATAACCTCAAATCGGTCGACGTCGAATTACCGCGTGATGCGATGACCGTCTTTTGTGGCCCCAGCGGCAGCGGGAAAAGTTCCCTGGCGATGGACACGATTTATGCCGAAGGCCAGCGGCGTTACGTGGAATCGCTCTCCTCGTACGCTCGGCAATTCATCGGGCAAGTTCAGAAACCGCATGTTGAGCGTATCGAAGGCCTCTCGCCTGCCGTCGCTTTGGAACAAAAAAATCTGGGACATTCGCCGCGCAGTACCGTCGGCACCGTTACCGAAGTCTACGATTACCTGCGAATCCTCTTTGCCCGGCTGGGCACGATGCATTGCCCCGATTGCAGTGTGCCGGTGGGAACACAAACACCGGATCAGATCGTTGACAAAGTCATGTCACTGGAGGAGGGAACTCGCGCGCTGTTGCTGGCACCGATCGAAGTCGGTGCCGGTGATGCTTCCCTGGATACCTGGCAATCGCTTCGCAGCGTCGGGTTTCAACGCG
The DNA here is from genome assembly GCA_041623895.1 of Pirellulaceae bacterium. Taxonomy (GTDB): domain Bacteria; phylum Planctomycetota; class Planctomycetia; order Pirellulales; family Pirellulaceae; genus JBFJVZ01. Next base: position 2,752 of record JBFJVZ010000215.1, read on the forward strand.
TGCGTATCGACGGCAAAACCGTTTCCCTGGACGAAGCACCATTGTTGGATCCGCGACGCAAGCAGACGGTACAGGTGGTCGTTGATCGCTTGGTGATCCAACCGTCCGATCGATCACGTATCAGCGATAGCGTCGAACAAGCCCTGTCATTGGGAATTGGTGTACTGCAAATCGCGATCGCGAATCCCGATCGCGACGAACCGCACTGGGAAACCAGGACGCACAGCCAGCATTTGGTTTGTGGAGATTGTGGCCGCTCGTTTCAATCGCTGACCCCGCATCATTTCTCGTTTAACTCGGCGCTTGGCTGGTGTCCGCAGTGCGAAGGCTTGGGATCGCAAACCGGAACCAATCCGGCGGCGCTGATCAGTTCGCCGACCGCCACGTTGACCGACGGCGCAGCCCTGCTGTGGCCGACAGTTGACAAGTCGGTTTCGATGTGGATGCTGCGAGCCCTGTCGCGACACACTGGAATTTCCATCGACATTCCGTTTGATCAAATCCCGATTTCACAACGACGGGTACTGTTCCACGGCAGCGGTCCGGCCTGGATCGAGGTGCGTGAATGCGATACGAAACCAAAGTCGCAATCCACCAGTGTCGTGTTCCGTTTCCAGTTCAAAGGATTCTATCCGGCGCTCGAGGAAGCATCGCGATTGACGCCCGGGCTTCGCGGCAAGTTGGAAATGTTTGTGGACGAGATCAACTGTTCGGCTTGCGACGGGTCGCGACTGCATGAAGACGCGGCGGCCTGCCGTTTCCGCGGCCACACGATCGCCGACATCGTTCACCTGCCACTGGATCGCCTGGCGGATACCGCTGCTTCGTGGAAACTAACGGCGCGAGAAAGAAAGATCGCCGGAGAGCTGGTTCGGGAAATCAAATCGCGAGTCAAGTTTTTGTTGGATGTCGGTTTGAATTATTTGACGCTGCATCGCGGCGCTGCAACGCTGTCCGGCGGCGAAGCACAACGGATTCGCTTGGCCGCTCAGCTCGGCAGCGGATTATGCGGCGTGCTGTACGTATTGGACGAACCGACCATCGGACTACACCCACGCGACAACCAGCGGTTGCTGGGCGCACTGCATCGCTTGCGAAACCAAGGCAACACGTTGTTGGTCGTCGAACATGACCGTGATGTGATCGCCGGCAGCGATCATCTGTGCGACTTTGGTCCTCGCGCCGGACGACACGGCGGCCGCATTGTTGCTGAGGGCACGCCCCTGTCCGTGGAGCCGGCGGATCAATCGGTCACCGTCCCTTACATTAACGGCTCGCTGGAGATCAGCGTGCCCAAATCGCGGCGGCCCGTAATCAGTCCGAGCGGCAAGCCGTATGTCGAATTCTTAAAGATCAAAGGTGCCCGTGAAAACAATCTTCGCGGTATCGATGTCGAACTGCCATTGGGCGTGTTCACGGCGGTGACCGGTCCCAGTGGAAGTGGCAAGAGTTCGCTGGTCGACGACATTCTTTACCCCGCGCTGGCCAGGCGGCTGCATCGAGCGAAAGTCAAACCCGGGCGACATGACAAAATCGAAGGTCTGCGCTTCATCGACAAAGTCATCCGTGTCGATCAGTCCCCGTTGGGCAATACTCCCAGCAGCAATCCGGCGACGTACACGGGTGTGTTCGACCTGATACGACAACAGTTTGCTTTGATACCCGAAGCGGCAGAGCGGAAGTTTACGGCGCGAACTTTCAGTTTCAACGTGCCCGGCGGCCGCTGCGAAACATGCGAGGGCAGTGGACAGCGAAAAATTGAGATGCATTTTTTGCCGGATGTGTGGGTGCCTTGCGAAGAATGTGATTCGCGTCGCTACAACGAAGACGTCTTAGAGGTTCGCTACCACGGCAAATCGATCTCGGACGTGTTGGCGATGCCGTGCGGCGAAGCAGTGGAATTGTTCGCCGACCACAACAAGATCTCACACATCTTGCAGACTTTGTGCGACGTCGGTTTGGACTATGTCACGTTGGGGCAGCCGGCACCGACACTTTCGGGCGGCGAAGCGCAACGCGTCAAGCTGGCTGCGGAGCTTGCCCGTCCCGTGACCGGAAATACGGTCTACTTGTTGGATGAACCAACCACCGGATTGCATTTCGAGGACATCAAAAAGCTGTTGGACGTTTTGCAACGGTTGGTGGAAGTAGGCAATACCGTTGTCGTGATCGAGCACAACTTGGATGTGATCAAGTGTGCTGATTGGATCATCGACTTGGGGCCGAGTGCAGGCATCGATGGCGGCCAATTGGTATTTGCGGGGACGCCGGAAACTCTGGTCGAGAAAACCGCAGCCGCCAAGAAGAAGTCAAGAAGGAAAAATGGATCGCCGCCAAAGAACGCCGATTGGTATTCTCCCACGGGCGATTTTCTACAGCCGGTGCTGAATGCCAGCGCTGCGGGACAGGCGGCGACAATAGCAGCGAAGCGGCCTGCGAAAATAAGCAAGCAAGTGCCGGCAGCAAGCCAAAAGACAGGCACGGATGCTTGCCAAACGAAGCAGCCGAAGGCGAAACGTGCACGGCGCGACACGACTCCGCTTTCTGATAACCAACCGTGGAAAATTCTGGGACGCCGCTGGCACTCCCTGGGCAAAGGATTTCCCGACGATTCCTCGCCCGACTGGCCGCTGGAACTTGTTGATCAGACACTTAGTCTGCTGGAAAAGGTCGCCGGTTACGATTCGTTAGCATTCGATCAGCCCGACCGCGTTGATGTCCGCCCCGGTGGCGGCCAGCAAACATGGGCTGCCGTTGAAACGAAAACACCTCAGTCGCTGAAGGTCACGTTGGCGGGACCCCGTGAAGCGGTCGATTTAGAGCAGCTATCCCGTTTGGATGTCGAAGGCCCGGTCGAAACGAGTGATGACGATCAGGTCAAAGTGACGCTGAATTTGACAGAAGTCAAACACGCCAGAAGCCGGAAATTAAAATCATTTTTGAAAAGCCACTTGGATCGCACGGTCAAGGCGTGAGAATCAAGGAAGCCGTCATTCACATCGATCCTCCAACAGCTACCTGCCGTGACTGCCAGCGAAGCCACCCAACAGCGCCAGAGTTTGTTGCGAACAGTTTTGGCTGATTCCAGTCTGCTTCAGCATCTGGATTCGATGCCCGCCGATGAGAAGACCATTGCCGTCACTGTGAACGCAGGCACGGCACATTTTTCGCATCCCGACCTGAACAATGCAGAGCTTGATAACGACCACATCGAGACGCTGGTGTGGACGCGAGAAATGGAGGCGACGGCCAGTCCATTGCGAGACGAGTCCAGCGTACCGCAGCGAAAAGTCGCTTCGCTGAGCGACGGAAAACTGGGCGACGCCGAGTACCGACTGATTGGCCAATTGGGCAGCGGAGGGACGGCCTTTGTCTACCAGGCACATCAGCGCGCCGTCGACCGCGAAGTTGCCGTCAAGGTTCTGCGCGACGAGTTGGCTCGCGATCCCAAGTCGCGTCAAAGATTCCTGACGGAGGCTCGCCTGATCGGCGGTCTGGATCATCCCAACGTGATTGCCTTGCACGAAGTCTGTCTGGATGACAAAGGCAACCTGTTTTATTCGATGAAGCGGATCGACGGGACAAGTTGGAATCTACAGATCGGTAAGATGTCGTTGCAGCAAAACATTTCAACCTTGCTGCGCGTTGCCGACGCGATTCGCTACGCCCACTCGCGCGGTTTGATCCATCGTGACATCAAACCGGAAAACGTAATGTTGGGGCGATTCGGCGAAGTCTTGGTGGCCGACTGGGGATTGGCGGTTAGCCGCCGCGGCGAAGATGCCGATTTGAGCTTGGACAACACGATTGGCGGTACACCCGCGTACATGGCTCCCGAATTGGCGAGCGGCGACCAGACCGCGATTTCGTATCCAACCGATGTCTATTTGCTGGGTGCGACTCTGTTTCAAATCTTGAGCGGTCATCCACCGCATCATGGAACAAGTTTGATGCAGTGCATTCGTGCGGCCGCGGACAACCACATTCGACCATCGCGAGTGGAAGGCGAGTTGATGGACATTGCGATGAAGGCGATGTCGACGGCAATCGCTGACCGCTACCAAACGGTCGACGAATTGATCGATGCGATCAATGGCCAAAGGCAACACGAAGAGAGTGAGCGGCTGGTCAAGCGAGCACGTTGGCTGTTGCAGGAGAGCCCCTCGGATGGACAGCTGGAGGATTTTCGAATCGCTGATGCGCTACTCCGCGAAGCAATCGAAATTTGGCCGGAAAACCGCCGCGCCCGGGAAGCGATTATCGAACTGAATATCGAATTCGCACGCGCGGCCACAGCGAAAGGAGATTTGGAACTGGCGCTGACCTTGTACGAAGCTGCCGATCAAGCCGAATCCGAAGCCGCCGCGCGGATCCGCCGCGAACTCCAGCGCCGCAAGACCGCGGGCCAACAGGTTGCCCGTTACTCTGCTTTATTCACTCAACTACCCGAAGCCGGACTGCTGGGCAACATCACGACCGGAGAAGTCGCGGAAGCCAATGAGATGTTTGATCGTATGTTCGGTTATGGGCAAGACGAGATTGTCGGCAAACATTTCGAAGAATTGGGGCTCTGGGTGTGCGAAAAACAGCGACTTGAGTTTGTCACCGAGGTTCGGTCGCAAGGTCGAGTCGATAACTTCGAGGCCAGATTGAAGCACGTTGGGGGCCAGCAACTGGATGTTCTGATCAGTGCTCGGACCACCACCATCAATGGCGAAGAAATGGTGGTGTCAACCTTGCGGGATATTTCCGCACGCAAGGAAGCTCAGCGTCAGTTGGAAAAGAATCGGCGTCGGTTGGCCGACATGCAAAAGCTGGCTGGCCTGGGAACGTGGACGTATGACGTCCAGACCCAACAAGTGCAGTGGAGCGAAGAAGCGTTTCGCCTGGCCGGTCGCACCCCGGATCAGGGCATCCCCTCCAGTCGCGAGTACTTACAGCAGATCCACCCCGAGGACCGCCGCTCGCTGATCCAGGCCATTCGTCACGCCGTTGACAGCTTTGCCTCGTTTGAAATTCGGATTCGCCAACGAGGACAAAGCGGCAACTATCAGCATCTGATCGTCCGCGGGCAGCCGATCCAAGATGACTCGGGCAAGACCGTCGAAGTGTATGGGGTGCTGATCCCAACGAAATCGTGTTGATCTCGTCAACTTGGCCCAAGGGAGGGCGAAGCTTGGGAGGCCAGGACTTGTCCTGGCAGTCAGGCGCCAGGACAAGTCCTGGGCTACCGATGATCCCACATCAATGATGAAACTGCTACTAGCGGCGGTTGTTTTTGCGACCGGCAACTTGACCACCGATGGGCCGCAACACAAAAACTTTCGGATCATCAACGATAAACGTTGTGCTCCAGCGGCGCCCGTCATCGGCGCTGCAGATGTTGTAAAAGAACGTGCGGAAGCGCTCGGCACGATAGCTGTACGGAAACTGGCTGGTGATGTAATCGTCTTCGGTCAAGTCGTCCACGCCGGGCGATGCGTAATAGTGAACCATTCCGTCCGGCGTCACGCTCATGCCCAGTGTCCACCAACCGGTGGTTGAGATCTGTGGACCGCGGAAGTCGCCGCCGCGGTTGTTACTGCGAATCCGCAAGTAAGCGTAATCATCGGGCTTATTTGTTACGTCCTTGCTCTCAAACTCGATGAACATACCGGGCCAATAGATCTCGTTGCCCATCTCTTTCTTAGTACGTTTGAAAATGCCCACGCCGACTTCTTTGTCGACCAGGGCAGTTGTTTCCAAAGCGAGACGGAAACCGAAGTGCGGACCGCTGCGGTTTTCCCACTGATCGACCGGCGGCAGGAAGATCCGCGTGGTCACGCTGGGGACTTCCGAGATGTTGACGCGGCGCCGCATCCGATACTGCACGTTGGCGACAAAGTCGTCTTGGTGCATCTTGTAGCTTGGCCGTCCGGGCAGACCTGTAAATTTGCTCCGCATCAGCAATGCGCCCTCGCTGCCGGGCAGTCCACCAGCGGGCGTTGCCACGCGTTTGACGATGTCCGGGTGGCCGCGTTTGATGCCTTCGTACCAGCGGCCGTTTGTGCTGCGGCCCATCGGTCCACGTTGGTTTTCGTCAATATCTTCGGTGCTTTTGGGATCACGGGGAATGTAGTCCCAGTTTGGATCTTCAAAGTCGTCTGCCACGCCAACGACTTCCGAGCCCGTACCGGGAACGACCGGCCGCTGTGCATGTGCGGGAAAGGCATACATTGCCAACGTGATCAGTGCGCAAGTAGCGCGGAAAACCGAGATACGCATGGTTCGATTCATCATCGCCAAGGTTGTTCAACTTCCAAATGGCGAGCGCATGCGCGTGACCGCGTAGCAGAACTCACCCCCCTAATCGCAACAATCGGCAAAATCGAGGTGGTGACTGAAGGAAAAGTGATGCGACCAAATTGGAACGCAACATAATACCCGCTACAGCGCAAGCAAGAATGCTCGAGTGCGGCTGCCAAGCGTGCCCACCATCACGCCCGTAGCGTCACTTGGCGGCAAACATCCGCGATCGACTCCTCGGTCGACAGATGAAAGGTCGGGATATTGCAAGCAATCAACGGTCCCGCCGACGCTGAATAGTCATTGATATCGAACGTGTTGACGATCACCGCGACCGCCCAACCTCGCCGCGCGAGAGAGACTAACGAGGCAATCGATTCGCTGGGACATTTTTGAACGATGAACAACATGGTTGTTTCCGGCGACAGATCTGATTCACATTCGACCAGCAGTTCCGGCAGCGTGAGTGCGTCGGTGCGTTCCAGTCTGGCGAGCGTCCGAAACATTTCTTTCAAATGCAGGGGCCCCCGGTCAGCCGGCATGGTCACGGGGCGCAGCCGGTCGCTCTCGCCGCGCATCGAGGCAGCCTCTGTTACTTCAATACGGACCCGATGGTCGCCCTCCCAGCCTTCCAGGCGAATTCGGTCAGCAGCATCGCGTCCATTGGTGGCCAGACCGAAGGGCTCGCCCCAATCATGCAGCGCGGTAGCGATCGATGCGGCGGCAGTTACTGCCAGGTCGCCGCGCACCGGTTCGTGTTTTTTGGGCATCGTGCTTTTGTGGAAATCGAGTATCAAAGTCGCTCCGGCGATCGACGACGGCTCGTAGACTTTGCTGTGCAACACGCCGGTGCGAGCGGTGGCGGCCCAGTGCACCATCCGCATCGGGTCTCCCGGTTGCCAGCGGCGGATCCCTCGCAGCCGCGTGGGATCATCCATCACGTTGTCGCGCATGCGAATTTCTCCGATCGGGCGTCGCGATCCGATCTCATACGACGACAAGGCAACGACGTTGGGCAACACGGTCACATATTGAGGCTCGGTACCGACGCGAAAGCGGCGATAAAAACCCATCAAGTCGCCTGTCTCCAAAACGGTTGGACCGATCTGAAAGTAACCGCGGCGGTTGCACCTGATTTCATAGGAAAGCTTTTTCGTTTGGCCCGCCCACAGCAACAACACGTTGATCCGGTCACCATCAACGGCCAGCGTTTCGGTAATCGTTGCCCAACTTGGCAAGAGGTCTTCGACCAACACCCAAAAGACAGGTACGCGGCTGGTATTGGTGACTTCAATTTCGACCAGGATTCGGGAACCCAATTTAACTTCGCTATCGGCACCGCTGCGAACAGCGATGGTCGATTTTGACCAGGTCTCGGCGAGAAACTTGTTCGCCAGCAGCACTAGCGCCGCGGCAATTCCGGCGAGTATCCACAGTGATGCGCCGAACAGCATGCCGCACAACAGCAAAGCGCTGATGGCTGCGATGATCGAAAAACTTGGGCTGGGCTCGTTTTCCGATTTCGTCTGACCGCGCGGTTTGCGGCGCGGAGCCGGTTCACTGGGAATTAGCGGTTCGCTTTGGGCAACCGCTTTCGGATTGGCTCTGACTTTCGGCGGCGGCGTGGACGTGGGCATACCTTGGCATCTCAACCATCGTTACGACGGGATGGTGGGCACCGCGATTTCGCCCACGATCTCGTCCAAGACACTTTCGGTGGTGACTTTCCGCAAGCGACTTTCCGGCCGGAGAATCAAACGATGGTTCATCACCGGAGCGATGATCTTCTTGACGTCGTCCGGCTGTACAAACGCGCGACCGCGAATTGCCGCCATCGCTTGCGCGCAACGAAACAATGCGATCGTCGCCCGTGGACTGCCACCCAAGGCGAGATCGTCGTTGTTTCGCGTTTGATTGACAATCTGCAAAATGTACTGGCGGACTCGCGGGTCGACATGAACACTTCGAATTTCGGCTTGTGCCTGGACTAACTCCTCGGCATCGGCCACGATTTCAAGCCTGTCAACGGGATGCGTGTACTGGAGTAATTCCAGCATCCGCATTTCTTCTTCCATCGACGGATAGCCCAAGTTGAACCGCATCAGGAAACGATCCAGCTGGGCTTCGGGTAATGGAAACGTGCCTTCATGATCAACAGGGTTTTGAGTCGCGATCACCAAAAAGGGCTTGTCCAGATCGTGAGTTGTGCCATCGACGGTTACCCGTCCCTCGGCCATCGCTTCCAATAATGAAGCTTGCGTTCGCGGGGTTGCCCGGTTGATTTCGTCGGCCAACAGGATTTGGGTGAAAACGGGTCCGGGACGAAACTCAAACTCGACCGTCTTTTGGTTGAAGATGGACGTTCCGGTCACGTCGGTCGGCAGCAAGTCAGGCGTGCACTGAACCCGTTTGAACTTGCAGCCCACGCTGCGCGCCAGCGCGCGAGCCAACATCGTTTTGGCTACTCCCGGGACGTCTTCCAGCAGGATGTGACCGCCGCTGAGCCAGGCGACGATGGAAAGCACCAATTGTTTTCGCTTGCCGACAATGGCGTGTTCAACGTTGCCGATGATCCGCTTGGCCAGTTCGGCCACGGCAGCTGCCGATGCCGCACTCGCGACCGGCGGTGGGGCTGGCGAGGCCGCCAACGGCTTTCCCGGACCGCCTCCAGCGGGGCTGGCAGCACGTGAATTCATGGAGGATTACTGCTTTGAGGAAAAATTTAACGCCGACGGCATCACAATTGCTTTGAGTATGATAATCCTGAAATGGCTGCCGCGGTGACACCCGTGACCTATTTCCAGTAGGGGGACGTCAGAAGACACCCGGAAAACGGTTCTTCACGCGCGGATTCAGATTTATCACCTGTTTGCCAACCGCTGCGTTTCGGAACGCTTCCCAGTTCCGCTACGGTAAAAACGATGATTCCGAATCTACTGATCACCGACGATGATTCAGCTTTTCGCAAAGCGATTTGCGAATCGCTCAGCCGAGGTGGCTTTCATGTCACTGAGGCTAGTGACGGGCAGGAGGCTCTGGATGTTCTGGGTAGCACCAGAATTCACGTTGTCTTGCTTGATGTACACATGCCGCGAGTGGATGGATTGCAGCTGATGAGACAACTGGTCCAGACGCCAGATTCGCCCCCCTGCGTTTTGATGAGTGCCAAGTTGGACGAGCAGATCGAGCGTGAAGCTGAACAGATGCAAGCTTACAAAGTGATGAGCAAGCCATTTGGTCTGAAAGAGCTGCGCGCGGTCGTCTGCGGAGCGCTGCAAGACATCTACGGCTGGCGGATGTAAGGCCGCGACAAGAAAGTCTTGCCAGTTCGTTTGCGGAGAGGCTGTGAATTTATTCGCCAGCAGCGAAAGTACGTCGTCGTTTGCTCCGCAAACGAACGCTTAAGGGAACGATCGTTCGC
>JBFJVZ010000216.1:0-12453 GCA_041623895.1 Pirellulaceae bacterium
CACCAACGATCGAGCATGCATGGCAGTGAGCGCATCGGCGACCGCCAGACCAACCGCCAGAGCTTGCCGCCGCTCGATCTTCATATTCTGTGCGGTCAGCTCAGCAAGACATCGGCCATCGGGCAATTCTGAAAAGACATCCAGGATCTCCGTTGGCGAATTCCCATGCAATTCCAGCGGTTGCAGTGAAGGCGAAACGACGCTGGCATGTGCTTCCAGCCAACGTCGCCGGTTTTCGTTGAACTGGTTTGGTCCCACACGGATCAGAAACCCAACGCGGCCATCGCTGACCGTTTGCACGGATAGCCAGTGGCTCAGCGGGACTGTCACGGCGTCCGTGCGGCGAATGAAATCACCAAAACGAATCGGAACGGGCGTCGGCGACACCAAGCTGCGAGCCTGAAATTCGTTCAGCTCATTTGTTTCGACCAGGAACTCCGCCAACGTGGCAACGTCGGAAGCTGGAACCCCGTTCACATCGGCAAACGTCTTGGCCATTCGTTTGCAGTCGGCAGCATCCGCGATCCCAGCGCGAACAAGCCTCGTCCAGAATTCGCTTAGTGCGATTGACATTCAGATCGGATCGGTCGCAAAGGTGGCACGGCCAAGAAAACAAGCTCTCTTGATTTTAATGGATTTCCACGACCGTATCATTGCTGGATGCGGCATTTGTCGACAAAGATCCTGCCCCGCGTGGTGACAGCTCGCGAAGGTGACTAGACTTTAGCGGCCCAGACAACGCCCGGGCACATGGATGGTGGCTGTAACACGACGCATCCGATCGATCATCATCCGCAATACCCGCCCGTCACCTGAGTCAGCATCTTGAACATCGTCTATTTGACGACCGAGGCTGTGCCCTTCGCCAAAACCGGGGGGCTGGCAGACGTCTGTGGGACACTTCCCACGCGGATCTCCGCACTCGGGCATGCTGCCGCTGTGATCATGCCCGCGTTCCGAAGCATACGTCAAGCGGGCTTGCCGATCGAATCGACCGATACCAGTTTTGCGATCCCCATGAGCGACCGAAAACTGGTTGGAGCGAGACTACTGAAGAGCCGGCTACCGGAGAGCGACGTACCGGTCTGGCTGATCGATCAGCCCCAGTACTTTGACCGGGAAGCGTTGTACGGGACATCCGCCGGCGATTACGCCGACAATGCCGAACGGTTTGCCTTCTTCTGTCGCGCCGCCATGCAAGCGATCGCACGGATCGGCTGGACCGTTGACATCGTCCATTGCAATGACTGGCAAAGCGGTCTCGTGCCGGCACTGATGAAGGCCTTGCCGTCAACACATCCTTGGATCTCCCGCGCCGCATCCGTGATCACCATCCACAACCTGGCCTACCAAGGTCAATTCCCGGCAGACGATTTTCGCTGGACCGGACTGGATTGGTCGCACTTTAACCCTGACGAATTCGAGTTCTACAATCAGCTGAACTTCTTGAAGACGGGGCTCGTGACCGCCGACGTGATCACCACCGTGAGCCCGCGATACGCCCAAGAAATACGGACCCCGGAACATGGTTGCGGTTTGGACGGTGTGCTATCCGCCAAGGCCGATCGAGTTTTCGGAATCATCAACGGGATCGACGTCAGCGTCTGGAACCCGTCCAGCGATGCCATGCTTGCTAGCAACTACGGCATCGAGAATTGGCGAGCCGGAAAACTTGAGAACAAACGATCGCTGCAGCAACAGTTTCATTTACAGCCCAGCGATGATCTGCCCTTAATTGGTTTGGTCGGTCGCCTGGCCGAACAGAAAGGTTGGGATCTGATTCTTCGCGTATTGCGATGGCATCTAAACGAAGATCGACCGACTCAGTGGATCGTGCTGGGCAGTGGTGATGTACGGTATGAACAACCACTGCGTGAATTAGCTGATGAATTTCCTGATAAGTTCGCCCTGCACATCGGGTTCAGTGACGAACTGGCACACCGCATCGAAGCCGCAGCAGATCTGTTCGTGATGCCAAGCCGATATGAGCCGTGCGGATTGAATCAGCTATACAGTCTCCGCTACGGAACGGTCCCCATTGTGACCGACACCGGTGGCCTTGCTGACACCGTTGTCGATTGCACACCGGAGACGCTTTCCAGTCAAACCGCAACCGGGTTCCATCTGCGACAGCAAGCCGATCCCGACCGCGACGCCGAGGCCTTGGACGAAGCCATTGGCCGGGCACTGCATCTTCGCCACCATGAACCGGAACTCTGGAAGAAAATCGTGCAAACGGGCATGAATCAGGACTGGTCCTGGCGGAAAAGTGCAACCCAATACGTGCAACTTTATGAGCGAACAGCTGCCCTTAAACAATTGGCAGACAAAAACAGTCGAGCTTAGCGAGGGGAACCGATAAATTCTCTGGGAAAATAACGTTTAGATTTTTTCATGATCGGTTAACATCTCGAATCGTTGCTAAGCTTCCTCGCCCGTCATCCAGATAATTTGCTCGCAATAAGCTCGGAGCGACCTGCATGCTAAAGACCTCCGCAAAACTCAATGCAGGGACCGAAGCGGACGGTCTTTCACTGAAAAAGACCACCTCAGCCAATGCCCGAGAGCCGGAGTTGGGAGCACTCGGTGCAGACCCCCACTCCTGTGCAAACGAATCGCGGTACGACCCAATTACGGGCAATTGGACGATCTTTGCCCCGCATCGCGAGCAACGCCCAGACGAGTTTCAGTCGCGTCCCCAGCAGGATCCGCCGATCAAAGTCGACTGCCCCTTTTGTGCGGGTGCCGAAGCCAACACACCGCCCGCCCTCTGGGTCGGCAAAATAGCCGATGCTCAAAGGGGCCCCGCGGCAAGCGGTGAATCGGCTCCGCTGATTTATCGCGGGCATTCCGTGTCTGAGCTTCCCGTGGACGATTGGACGGTGCGGGTGGTGCCGAACCGCTTTCCCGCGATCGCGCCGGTTGGATTACGAGTCAGCGATCAGGCTTCACGCGAGTCCAAGTTGTTTCCCCGCAGAGTCGTTACCGGGGGTCACGAAGTAATCATCGAAGCTCCGCGACATGTTCGCTCGATCACCGAGTTAGACCTGGCGGAAGTTTCGCTACTCTTTACGGCCTACCGCGATCGAATCGCCCACTGGCACAACACCGAAGGCGTTGCCTTCATTAGTGTGTTCAAGAATGTCGGCGGCGATGCAGGTGCCTCACTGAAACATAGCCACAGTCAATTGGTCGCGTCTGATATCATCCCGCCGCATGTGAGGATGATCGCTGATCGGCTGGCTAACTATCGCGCAAAAACCGGCTGCTGTTTGCAGTGCGATCTGATCCGCGGCGAAATCAAGGAAGCTTCGCGCGTGATCAGCAAGTCGGATTCGTTGGTGGCGTATTGTCCGTTTGCTAGCGCCATGCCCATGACCGTTCGAGTAACGTCGATCGAGCATTTGGACCGCTTTGATTTGCTGGACGATCAGAAAATCACTGCTGTTTCACGGATGGTTTCCCGCGTGATTTCTTGGCTCGAGAAACTCCAGCCCGACACGCCTTACAACATGCTCGTGCATACCAGACCAGCCGGCATAAAAACTGGTAGCGACGCTTTCCACTGGTCCATTGATATTTTCCCCAGGCTGACACGGATCGCCGGCTTCGAATTCAGCACCGAGACGAAGATCAATCCCGTGATGCCGGAAGCCGCCGCGAAGTCTTACCGCGACTGCGCAGCGGCGGAAGATCCTCGGCTGGTTCTGGGCTCGTGATCTGGTCTCCCTGCCGCGGTCGTCGGAAGGCTGCCGACCGACCTGAGACCGGAATTCTGCCGAATTCCGCTACGCCTGCGCTCTAGCTGGCAAAACGGTTGGACTCAAGCTGCTGAGCGAACCGATAAGCACTCTTGCGCAAAGATCAGCGGCTACGTCGTCTTCGTCAGCTTTGAGGGCTAATCTGCCCGGCTGTTCGGATTCTGCCGCAAAGAAGATGATTTGCCTGCAATCACCGTTCGGAAGATTGCTGGTAATGCCTACAATCTCTGCGACGCAACTATCGCAGCAGACCCCAATTTTTTACACGATCGTTCCACCAATCCATTCATTTGGTCGACCATGACTCCTCACGTCCACCTCTGCTTGGTGTTGCACAATCACCAGCCCATCGGCAACTTTGACGGTGTCTTCGAGCAAGCGTATCAGGACAGCTACCTGCCCTTCTTGGATGTCTTTGAAGGGTATGAAAAGTTGCAGATCTCGCTGCACACCTCCGGGCCTCTGATGACCTGGCTGGCTGAACGGCATCCCGAATACATCGATCGCTTGAGACTGCTGGTGGAAGCGGATCGGGTGGAAATCCTTGGTGGACCGCAATACGAACCGATTCTGACCATGTTGCCGCCGCGCGATCGGGTGGGACAGATTCGCACCTACGGCGCCTGGCTGAATCAGAACCTTGGCGCGACACCGACAGGGATGTGGACACCCGAGCGGGTGTGGGAGTCTTCGCTAACCAGCGACATCGTTGACGCCGGCATCGGCTACACGGTGCTGGACGACTTTCATTTCAAAGCAGCCGGCCTGCAAGATGAAGAATTGACGGGATATTTTCTGACCGAGGACGACGGTCGCGTGTTGAGAATCTTCCCGGGCTCGGAACATCTACGCTACACGATTCCGTTCCGACCGGCGAGCGAAACGATCGAGTATTGCCGTGCTGTCGCTGAGCGCTGTCCCGGCGGATTGCTGACCTTCGGTGACGATGGCGAAAAATTCGGCACCTGGCCCGACACCAAAGCGCATGTCTACGAACAAGGCTGGTTGCGATCGTTCTTTGACGCCTTGACCGAGAATTCTGATTGGTTGCACACCATTCCGCTCGCCGAAGCCATCCGCCGCACGGCGCCGGCCGGCAAGGTCTATTTGCCCGATTGCAGCTATCGGGAAATGACCGAATGGTCGCTGCCGGTTGCCGCACAAGAATCGTTCGAGGACGTTGTGCATGCCTTGGAAGACCACCATCGCTGGGACGATCTGAAGTATTTCGTGCGGGGTGGCTATTGGCGCAACTTTAAAAACAAGTACGAAGAAACCAACGAGATGTACGCGCGGATGATGCACGTCAGTAGCCGCCTGGCGGCCGCCGAAGAAGCCGGCGTTGCCGCTGGCGAGTCGGCTGTGATTCGCGATCACCTCTATCGCGGCCAGTGCAATTGCGCGTACTGGCACGGCGCCTTTGGCGGCATCTATCTGCCGCACTTGCGTAACGCGGTTTACGAGCAACTGATCGCCGCTGACACAATCTTGGATCGCGTCACCGGTGTCGACCAGGCAAGCGTCGATGCGACCGCCGATGATTATAATTTTGACGGTTTGCAAGAAGTCCGCTTGAATAATCAAAAGCTCTGCGTGTGGGTCGCTCCCGGCCGCGGCGGACGAATCTACGAATTGGATGTTCGCGAGATCAAACACAACTTGTTGGCAACGTTGCAGCGGCGGCCCGAAAGCTATCATCGCAAGGTCCTCAATGGCCCGAGCGTTGAAGGTGACGATGTTGCCAGCATTCATGATCGCGTCGTTTTCAAACAAGCCGACTTGGATCAACACTTGCACTACGACAAGTTTGCTCGCAAGAGCTTGATGGATCACTTCTATGACAACGACGCCAGTTTGGATTCGGTCTCCAAGGGCGAAGCGATTGAACGCGGCGATTTTGTCGACTTGCCATTCGAGACAAAACTGCGGCGCGGGGCCGGACGCGTGCAAGTACAAATGCGCCGCGACGGCAACGCCTGGGGCATCCCGATCACCCTGACCAAAGCTGTCACCATGTATGCCGGCAGCGATCGATTGACGATCACTTATCTGCTGGAAAACCTGCCGCCAGCCCAACCGCTTCATTTCGCCATCGAAATGAACTTTGCCGGGCTGCCGGCTGGTGCCGACGATCGTTATTTCAGCGACAGCGAGGGAAATCGGCTGGGCCAGCTTGGTGAAAAACTCGATCTCCGTGATGCCCGGGGGCTTGGGCTTTCCGATCGTTGGCTGGGTATCGATGTCGATTTGGACATTGACCGGCCCAGCGGCGTCTGGGCGTTTCCAGTCGCCACAGTCAGCCAAAGCGAAGGCGGCTTTGAAATGGTTCACCAAAGCGTTTGTGTGCTGCCGCACTGGATTGTTACCGGCGACGCCGACGGCCGCTGGGTCGTGCAGATCGAATTGGCGGCCAAGTGCCAGCAGCAAACCGAAACCATTGCCGAGCAGCAAGTGATTCAGCTGTGAAGCGGTAGTGTCGTAGCGAAATTCGGGAGAATCCCGATCCGCGCCGGTCGAAAGTCTACCGACGGCTTCCGAATTCCGCTCCCTGAACTTTGAAAATGCACTATTGCTGAATGAAATGCCTGAGGCCTTGCAACACACCGCTGGTCGCTGGTTTGGCCGCAATGAACAGCCGATCGGTCCAGCCGGCCATCTGGTGCGCGCGACTTGCCTGTTCAGCCACCGATCTGTCCGCGTTGCCGACGACAATGCTGCGATAACCCGCCGTCAAGGCTGCCAGGTCGTTGCCGGAATCCCCTGCAAAGACGACCCTCTCGCAGTCGTGCCCGGCGTGCTTGACCCACCAGCTAAGTGCGTGTGCTTTCGAGACACCGCGCGGCAAGCAATCGACCAGGCCATCGCCGGTAAAAGGATCCACACTGGCGATGATGCGATACGGCGCGTCGCCCTGATCCAACAATTGACTTAGCCGTTTACTGATCTCGTCTAACAAATCCGCGTCGCAGTAATAGCTAAGCTTGAATTGTCCTTGCTTTTGCGGTTCCTGGAGTCTCAAGGCGTCAATGCCTGAAAACAAATCCGCAAGCTTCGCTACGTCAAATTCCCCCACCAGGTCCTTAAGCTGCGTTACATATGCCTGGAGTAGCTGGTGATCAGAGGCCACCGGACTTTCGTAAATCGATGTTCCCACATCGCAAATCAACCAACGCGGGTTGGGCAGCGAGTACGCCTGAATCGCATCCAGGACAAGCTCATAGTGACGACCGGTCACGTATACCAACTCGACTTCATGACGTTGCAATTCGTCTGTCAACTGCTCAAGATCGCGACGGTTCTCCTGGTTGCCCTCCAGCGGAATGAACGTGCCGTCCATATCGCTCGCCAAGACATTCACGGCTGGCATTGTCATTGTTCTCGAAAATTTCGTTGACAAAAATCAGTTCGCTCGCAGTTACAGCATTCTTCGTTCTTTTGTAGCGGACGCCGGAAGACTTCCAACGCCCGAGATCGGAATTATCCCGAATCCGCTACCTCAGCACCGCGGCGTCCGTAAACCAACAACAGAGCCCATGTCTCTACACCCGACACAGCCACAGGATCTGGTACGATTCCAGTCGAAGGTCTTCGCTGGTCGCGAAGGTCTGGCCGCTAAGTGCATCTTTAAAGAATCGGCCGAGTCCCGCGGTGCGGATCGAATTCCCTTTCAGCAACTGCGCTGCTTCCGAAAAGTTTGCCGCCACGATCATACGGTGACTTTCGTGAAATCGCACGAAGCTAAGGACATGGGGATTATTCGTCGTCACCAATTCCATGTTCTGGCCAGCCAGTGCCGGCAATGACTTGCGGACCGCAATCATCAGCTGCAATGATCGAAACACCCGCTTGCGAATCGAGCCGTCTCCCGACTCGATACTATCATCCAGTTCTGACAAGAATTCCCAACGCATCTTGGGACGATGCACCCAACGAGTGTCGCCGGCCTTGGCCGGATCCTTGACAAAGTCGTAGTCGTTCAACATCGCCCACTCTTCGCCCAGATAGATCAGTGGAATCCCGCCAATGCTGAGCGTGATGCCTTGCAGCAGCAGCATGCGTTTGATGGCCAGCTCTTTTTCCGCCTCGGATTCTTTTTCAATCGCCCACTCCAAACCCGCCAGCGAGGCCAAGGTGCCGGCGATCCGCATATCCCCGGTTTCGATGTTCTCCTGAAAGGGAATCCCGCGGGCAAACGAGCCTTCGAATTGCCCGGTATAAAACTCGTTGAGAAACTGCCGGTGATCATAGGCGTTGATGCCCAAGGCCGCCGCGTCACCGTCGTCGAAAGTCCAGCCGATGTCATCGTGACAGCGCAGGTAATTGACCCACGCAGTCTTGGCAGGTAACTGATGCCGGTGGCTGAGCGATCGGACCAACAATCGTACTTGCCGCGTGGCCAGCGATTCCCAAAGCAGCGCCATCAGGGTGGGGTTATAGGAGATCTGGCATTCCCCCGGATGGATGTACTTGACAACGTCATCAGGATGCACGATCGCTTCGGACTTGAAGACCAATCCCGGTGTGGCGATTCGCGCCAGGCGGTTGAAGGCCTGAATCAGCAGGTGAGCTTCGCGTAGATTTTCGCAACTCGAACCCATCTTTTTCCAGATGAAGGCCACCGCGTCCAAGCGGAGGATGTCGACGCCGGTATCGGCAATGAAGAACATCTCTTCCAACATGGCCCGGAAAACGGCAGGGTTGCTGTAGTTCAGATCCCACTGAAAACTGTTGAACGTCGTCCAGACCCACTGCTGCATCCCATCGTGCCAGGTAAAGTTGCCACGGCGGACGGTGGGAAAGATCTCGCGTAGCGTCCGTTCATACTGATCGGGTATCTCGCGATCCGGAAAGATGTAATAGTACTGCTGATACTCGCGGTCGCCCGCCTGCGCCTTTTGAGCCCACTCGTGGTCGTCCGACGTGTGATTGAAAACAAAGTCCAGCACCAGGGCGATTCCCGCCGACCGCAATTCAAGAGCCAGTCGTTTCAGGTCGTCGATCGTGCCCAGCCGCGGATCGACACTGCGATAGTTGCTGATCGCGTAGCCGCCGTCGCTATCACCGGGACGAACGGCGAACAGTGGCATCAAGTGCAGATATGTCAGGCCAAGCTCTTGAAAATAATCGATCGAGTCACACAAGCGGCCCAGGTTTTCGCTAAACAGGTCAACATAAAGTGCACCTCCGACAATCTTCTCGGAGGCGAACCATTCCGGTTCGTTGATGCGGTGACGATCGATTTCCCGTAACGCCTCAGGCCGTTGAGCCCAAGCCCGCGCGGCGGTGCAAAGGATTTGCTCCAGATGATAAAAGAAGTCGTACCGGCTACCGTACAGTTGATACAACAGAGCAAACAATTCAAACCAGTGTTCCTCCAGCCGCAGTTGAAACTCATGCCTGAGCTTTGCGTCGACTGCCTCCGCTTCCCAGCATGACTCCAAGCGGGGCATCAACCGGCGGAGTGAAAGTTCGGCTTCAAATCGCTGTCCGTCCGCTGCACCGGCCGCACCGTTACTCGTTGTCCGGTTGTGGTTCGATCCGATCATTGGGAATAACGATGTTGCCTAAGAATTGGTAATAGTCGATGCCTTCCATGATTCCGCGCGCGTGAGGGGCTGAAGCAAAATAAACGCGCGGCCGACCGCGAAGCCGCTCAAGCTCGGGGCTGTAATTGGCCACCACTACACCCAGCGTCCGCCCCAACAACATCCCAGCATCGTTACCGGAATCGCCGGCTACCAGCACGTTCTCGGGTGAAAAACCCCACTTCCAAAGCAAATGCCGCATCGAAAGGTCGCTACCACCACGGACGGGAATGATATCCAGGTACATCCCCAACGATAAGACAACCTTAGCACGCAGACCCGCCTCGCGAAGCAGCTTTTTGATCGCCACCGTGCTGGGAGACTCCTCGGGGTCGATTTCGTAGCTGATCTTGAATTCCGACTGGTGCTTCTCCTCCTGCGGGAAGAAGCCCGGCAGCTTGTCAAGCAGGCCACGAATCTGGTCCGGTTTCCAGGCATATCCGATTGCTTTCCGCCAACTTCGATCGGGAGTCAACGAGTCTCCGTAATGCAATTGGGTCCCCGCATCGGTGTCCACCACATCGGGCTTGGGAAGTCCCAATTCTTCGATCAATTCCATCGCGCTGTCCAGCCGCCGGCCGGTTGCGATCGCAAACCCAATATGCTCATGATCGCGAATCATTTCATTGAATTCGGCCAAGGCCTCCGGGTCCCCGGTTAGCGTGTTGTCCAAATCAGTAACAATCAAGCGATCGAATTCCGGCATTCGCCGCGCCCGCGGACGCTCAATGAGAACGGGTGTGGTGGAGTGTTCCAGGATGTCGTTCAAATCACGAAGATATCGGTCCGCGTGATTGCTCCACGCGTAATGCTTGCGTGTGCCGCGAATTCCCGCCTCCGAGAATTGTTGCCATTGCTCGGGTTCAGTCAGGACTCGCATCAGGGCTTTCTCGATCGCGGCTCCGTCCAACGGATCGATCAGCAGCCCGTTATCGCAATTGGCGATAATGTCGCGTGGGCCCCCATCATTGGTCGCCACAAGCGGCAGTCCCGTTGCACCGGCCTCCAGCAATGTCAAACCGAACGGCTCGGTCAATGCCGGATTGATGAACACCCCGTGGCCTTTGACCGCAACACGATACAGATCGGGAACGTCGCTGGGCGCGTGCGTCTTCGGATAGGCGACGCTGCCGTACAGATCGTATTTGTCGATCAAGTACAGCACGTTATTGATTACCTGCTGCTGAGCTTTGGGCAATTCACGCAAGTCATCACGTGTTCCCAAGACCATGACCAGATTGGCACGTTCACGGAGCTGTTCGCTGCCGCCATATACCTGAACCAGTTTTTCTAGATTCTTTCGTTCATCCGGACGCGCCATTGCCAAAATCATCGGCTTGGAAGGATCTCGCAAAAACCGATTAACTTTCCTCGCTATTTCGGGCTCTTTCCAATCATCGCCCGGCGGTGAAAACAAAGACAGATCAACGCCGGGTGGAATCACTTCCATCCGGGACGGCTCGTAGTGATCGTAAAGTTCGTATTGGTCGTGCACTTCCTGGCTGGTACTGGTGACGACCATGGAAGCCGTCTCGAGCGCAATTTCCTCAGCCTCGGTACGCAACATGAACTTGTACTTCTTTTCCAGCGTCTCGGGGCTGGTTCTGCCCAACGACAAACGCTGAAGCTTGACACGCCCTAGCGAGTGACCGGTAAAGATGTAAGGAATATGCAGCAACCTGGACAATTGGGCTCCCGCCAGTCCCGCGTCCGCGTAATGACCGTGAATGATGTGGGGCAACCCCGTGCGTCTGTAGTGCGCCAGCGTCTGATCGATAAACATCTCGATATAAGGCCATAGCGCTTCCTTCTTCAGATACCGTTTTGGCCCGAATGGAATTCGCACAATTTTGGCATTGTCCGAAATCGGCTCGCAAATTTGCGCATAATCCTCGCTCACCTTGGGATCAATGATCTGCCGCGTCAGTAATTCGACTTCGCGGACATTGGGATGACCGGCTAGTTCGCGCGCCAATTCCAACACGTACTTGACCTGACCGCCAGTGTCGGCGTCGCGGCCAAGTTCGGGATCGTGCGCTCGGATCAAACCGTGCAAACTAATCAGTGAAATCTTTAATGGTTCCTGGTCAAGAAGACTCATTTCTTGCTGCTCGCTTGATGCGATTGATTTCTGAGTTGCCGAGTCAAAAGAATCGGTACTAGTATTGATGGCCATGAGAAGGATTCCGCTGGTTTTTTGTCGATCTTTGCTGGCTTACCGACACCCACGTTCCAAACCAAGAGCGCAGACCGTTGATTAATCCAAAGCAACGACATCCGACGGGAAACCGCCATAGTCGAAACCGGCTTACTTCGGTTGCGCGACGTTCGAGCACGAACACACGCAGATTGCGTGCTGGATCGCATGACTTGAAGGGATCATACAGATGGGAAAGGCAGCCCATACCGAAGATAATCAATCCGTCAACGGTGCTCGGCGCGGTCGCTCTGAAATTCTGTGATTCCTTCATCACGTTAGTATGTTAGCAGAAAGTGAAGTCGCCCGCTATCGACGCGTCCGCTTTGCTAACCGATCCGTTTAGGAATCGGGAACTCGAGCGTGAATTTGGTGCCGCGGCCGATTTCGCTTTGCACGCTGATGCGGCCGCCGTGAGCTTCGATAATCTTGCGAGCCGTTGGTAATCCCAATCCTGAACCTCCGTCCTTGGTGCTGTAAAAAGGCTCGAACATGTGCAGCACCGTGTTGTCATCGACGCCATGCCCGGTATCGATCAAATCAAGCGCGGCGCTCTTTCGTGTCGTGTATGTTCGAGCCACTAACTGGCCACCACTGTCCATCGCTTCCAGCGCATTTTTGACCAGATTCATCAACGCCGCCTGCAGCGAATCACTATGCAGCTGAATCGACGGCAAGTCGGGATCAAGGAAACGTTCGATGTCGATACCCTTGGCATCGGCTTCCGCCTGATAGGCCCGCAGGACGGTTTCGATTTGATCATTCAAGCTGCCGGAAACAAGATCGATGTCCCGCAGTCGCGCGTACCGCAGAAAATCTCGCAACAACGCTTCCATTCGCTCACACTGCCCACGCACAATGTCGACGCGATGAATCGAGCGTCGCGAGTCCGCAGCGTTGATCTCGGCCA
>JBFJVZ010000217.1:0-12447 GCA_041623895.1 Pirellulaceae bacterium
ATCCAGCCAGCGGGCTCAGCAGAAATTTGGGGGTGACCAGCCAGCCGATCATGCCTTTCTGGCCATGGCATATGCGGTTGATGGGAAAATGGAACGAGCTGAACAGCACCGGCGGCAGTTCGCTCGATTGGTCAGCATTCTAACGCGGCAGCAAAATACGACTGCCGTGGCAGAACTGGCGACGCTGCTGGAGGAAGTCTCGCGAGTTCTGGACGAACATCGCGTCTATTGAACGGAAATCCCAAAAACGGAGGCGAACCTGGTTCTCATTCGCCGCCCCGATGCTGCCGGCGGGAAAGAAAAGTCTTTGCACAAGGCTCTTTCAACCAGGGCGATTAACTCGGTTGGCAAGAGCGCCACGTTTACATCGTGGATGTCGCAAGGCGATGAAGCAGAACCTTGACCTGAAAGCCTGAGCGAGCGATGACATTTCCGGTTTGTTCGTGGTGCGAACGACGACTTTGGTTGCGATCCACCCGGTAGCGGCATCAGCGGTTGATTTCGAGCAGCATGTTATCGATCAACCGCGTTGATCCCAGGTGTGCTGCAATCAAGCCGACAGCTTTGCCGTCGAGTTTGTCGATCGGAGCCAGCGTTTCCGCGTTGACGACCGTTGCGTAGTCGATTTTGTCGACACCCGCATGCTGCTGGCCGATGGCGGTCAGCACTTTTCGCATTTCCATTTCAAGCTCGCTGATGTCGATCGTTCCCGCTGCTGCCAGCTGTTGAGTCCGCCGCAATGCCTGGTACAACAACAGCCCGCGTTGTCGATCTTCTTTGCTGAGGTATCGATTTCGGCTGCTGAGCGCTAATCCATCCTGCTCGCGGACGGTTGGGCAGGCGGTAATCTGGATTGGCACATTCAGATCGCGGGTCATGGCCTCGATGACTTTCCATTGTTGATAATCCTTTTGGCCGAAAAACGCATGGGAAGCGGGCAGGATTTGAAACAGCTTCAGCACGATTGTCGTAACGCCGCGAAAATGTCCAGGCCGACAAACGCCTTCCAACGGTTTTGCGATCTCGGGCGGTTGCACGTAGGTGCTGAAGCCGTCGGGATAGATGGTGTCGTTGTCGGGAACAAACACCGCAGCCACATTCTCTGCTGCCAATGCCTGGCAGTCTTGTTCCAGGGTGCGGGGATAGCGATCCAAATCTTCGTGGGCCCCGAACTGGGTGGGGTTCACAAAGATGGTAGCCACCGTCATGTCACATGCCTGCTGACTGCATCGCGCCAGGGAAAGGTGTCCTTCGTGCAATGCGCCCATGGTCGGCACCAGGCCAACGGTGCGTCCGGAGGCGCGATGCCGAGAGACGAATTGACGGGCATCGTGGGGTGAATGAAAGACTTGCATCAATCCGTTGCGCAAACCTCGTCAGATCGAAGTCGACGTAGCTTCGTCCAAGACATGTTCGCTGACAAAGATTGGCAACGGCGGATGAAACGTCACAGCAACAGCGATCGCATCGCTGGGCCGCGAATCGATCTCAATCAATTCACCGTCCTCTTTTCGCAATCGCAAGTGAGCGTAATAAGTATGTTCGCTCAGATCGCTGATCACGACACTGTCAACTTTGGCGCCGAGCGCATCGGCGACGCGGACGATTAGATCGTGCGTCAAAGGCCGCGGCGGTTGATACTCTTCTTTGACGCGACGATCAATGTTGGTCGCCTCGAAGATTCCGATCAGAATTGGAAACTCACGTTCACCATCGACTTCCTGAAGGTAGATGACCTGGTTGTCGGTAAGCTCGGAAATGATGATTCGAGCCAATTGCATCTGAACAGGCATGGAACGCAAATCTCGTAGGTGCCGAGGAACAGAATGAGCGTGCTGATAACGTCACGCCAACTGCTTACAGTATACCGTGTACCACTGTGGCGTAGCGGAAGTTGGCAGACTTCCGAAATCCCTGGCTCAGTCGCGAATCTCGCGCTTTCGTTACCGGACCGGCATACGCTTGGAACAATTATTGCTCCAGTCGGAAGATCGTGACCGCCAGCGGGGGCATATCAACAAAAATGCTGTCCGCACGCCCATGGTGGCCTTGACCAGTCGTCTGCCGCCCGGGGTAATTGCCGACATTGCTACCGCCGTAGGCCTCGCTATCGCTGTTGAAAATCTCTTTCCAATATCCAGCTTGCGGCACGCCGACCTGATAGTTGCGGCGAACCACCGGGGTGAAATTACAGCTCACCAGGATTGGCGCGGCACCCTCCAGGCCTTTACGGACAAACACCAAGGTGCTGTCATCGGCATTCATGCAATCGATCCACTCAAATCCTTCGCCGCTGAAGTCCAATTGATGAAGCGCAGGATTCTCGATCACCAGTTTATTTAGATCAGACACCAACTGTTGGACACCGCGGTGAGTGTCAAAATCGAGCAGGATCCAATCGGGCCCGTCATTATGGTTCCACTCATTCCACTGCGCCAATTCACCGCCCATGAACAACAGCTTTTTGCCGGGATGCATCCACATGTAGGAGTACAGCAACCGCAGGTTGGCAAATTTTTGCCACATGTCACCCGGCATTTGGCTGATCAAGGAACCTTTGCCGTGGACGACTTCGTCGTGCGAAAGCGGCAACATAAAGTTTTCGGTGAATGCATAAATCATGCTGAACGTCAGATCGTTCTGATGATGCTTTCGGAAAACTGGTTCACGCTGCATGTAGGTTAGCGTGTCGTTCATCCAGCCCATGTTCCATTTGTAAGTGAAACCCAAGCCACCATCGTATGTTGGTCGGGAAACGCCGGGCCACGCCGTTGACTCTTCCGCGGCGGTAACCACACCTGGATACTTTTCGTGCACGACGACATTGAACTCGCGGAGAAAATCGATTGCTTCCAAGTTTTCCCGACCACCGTATTGGTTGGGGATCCAGTCCTGGCTCTCGCGACTGTAGTCCAGGTACAACATGGAGGCGACGGCGTCGACGCGCAAACCGTCGATGTGATACTTCTCCAGCCAGAACAAGGCGTTCGCGATCAGGAAGTTACGAACTTCGTTGCGGCCGTAGTTGAAGATCATCGTTCCCCAGTCGGGGTGTTCTCCCTGTCGCGGATCAGCGTGCTCGTAAAGCGCCGACCCATCAAACCGGAACAGCCCATGACCGTCCCTGGGGAAGTGCGCCGGCACCCAATCGATCAGGACGCCGATGCCGTTCTGGTGCATATGGTCAACAAAGTACATGAAGTCCTGTGGTGTCCCATGCCGCGAGGTCGGTGCGAAATAACCGACCGTTTGATAACCCCAGGAACCCGTGAATGGATGCTCGCTGACCGGCATCAATTCAATGTGCGTAAAGTTCATGCGGTGGCAATAGTCGGCCAGTCGCTTGGCCAGATCGCGATAATTCAGCCAGCCGTGCGTGCGCCCGGGGGCCTTTTGCCAACTGCCCAAGTGAACTTCAAACACATTCATGGGAGCGTGCATCGGATTCCAGTCACGCCGCTCTGCCATCCAGCCTTCGTCGTTCCAGACGTGCTGATTCAGGTCGGAAACAACCGATGCGGTCAGCGGGGGCAGCTCCGCGGCGAATCCAAGGGGATCACTTTTATCAACCCATTCACCGTGCTCGGTCAGGATGCGGTATTTGTACCTGTCGCCGACTTTGGCTCCCGGCACGAACAATTCCCAAATCCCCAAATGCGGATGCACGCGGGCGGTGTGCTGGCGGCCATCCCAGCCATTGAAATCGCCGACGACTTGCACGGTTCGTGCGTTGGGCGCCCACACGGCGAAGTTGACACCGGGGGCATCATCAATGGTGCGAACCTGAGCGCCCAGTCGTTCATACAACTGATGATGTCGGCCTTCGCCGATTAAATAGCGGTCAAAATCGGTAAGGATCGAGGGCGCGGCATACGGATCTTGCATGTCAGTTATTTCGCCATTCTTGTCTGCCATCTGGATGCGGTAACTCGAGTTCTCGGCGGCGACTCGCTGACTATCTTCCTTGCTCCTGTTGTGGACGTCGATGGTCATGTCGCAAATCGCCTCGAAAAATCCTGCCGGGTGAATCCGACGCATGGGACGCTTGATGCCCGTCATCGGATCGATGATCCAAGCCGCGTGAGCATCCGGCAAAAAACTGCGGACTGCGGTCGCGGATTGACCACGATAGTCAATCGGATGCGGGCCTAACACGCTAGATGGATTCTCGTGAGTTCCATCAATCAAACGACCGAGATCAGAGAGAGCGAGTTGTGTGTGCATTTCTGGTCCGCAAACGGATGCTAGGGGAATGAAGTTCTGTTTTATTCTTCAGGCGGCGGGCAGGAATTTTTCAGGCTGATTCCAGCAGGTCTTGTGCAGTGAAGCGTCTTCCGGGGCTGGCCGCACCGCCCGCATTCCCGCTGAGCAGCCAGCGACGCAAGCGGTCCGACGATGCCATCTTGGGTGCGGGAACCCCGGATTCATCGGTTCGACCGCCCCGATGCGGGGCGTCAATTCGCTGGCTGAGCGTGTTGGGCCGTACGGCGTCATCGCCTCCGCCGGCCGCCCGATCTTGCCCGGAACTGACCAGTCGGGTGGACAGCAAACAAGCTTCGACGCGGTGAATCCTCAATGCTCGATCGATCCGCCGCCACAGATCCGCATGCTGTACATCAACACGGCGTCCAAAGTGTTCCCAGACAAAGCCGTTTTGCCGCCAGCGCGGCAGCGAATCGGCAAGAGAACGGATCAGGTATCGATTGTTGCTGATCAACGTTACCGACGAGGGGCCTTCGATTGACTCGAGCCCGCGAACGGCGGCCAGCAAGGTCAACCGATTCAGATCGCCGACTTCATCGTCACCGGCGTCCAACACTAAAGAACCATCAACGGTTTCCAGCGTGAACCGCCAGGTTCCGTCGGTAAGCGTCGTGCTGCGGGCCTCGCAGACAAGCAAGTATTCGGAATCTGGTTGGCGGCGATCGGCGGATTCACAGACAACTTGATCGGCCGCGCAATCGGACACAACCGATTCATTCGGTAGAGTAAGCTTCACGATAGTGAGGTCCAGCAGGATGGGTCAAAACTTGCGAGCAGCGTTCAGGGTGAAAACGGTGGATTTCGCAAGCACTGGGAGGACGATCCATCAACAATTGGCCAGCGGTCGCTTGGCATAGCGATCCCGGCATAGAAAGCGATCGGTAAAGTCTGCCCGC
Organism: Pirellulaceae bacterium; assembly: GCA_041623895.1. Lineage (GTDB taxonomy): Bacteria > Planctomycetota > Planctomycetia > Pirellulales > Pirellulaceae > JBFJVZ01. The sequence continues at coordinate 5,160 of JBFJVZ010000217.1, forward strand.
GCACCAAAGTTTGTCCAAAAGAAAACGCCGACAGATTTTGACTGCCGGCGTTACGGATCTGTTAGTCGTTAGAATCGGAACGCTTGGCGAACCAGGTTCCGAGTTCAGAGCTACCAATCTGAGATCTGAGATTTCAAATTCGAGATCTGACGGGCTAGCCAGCTGGCACCTCACACCTGGAACCTCTTACAGTGCCTCAGTACCCTCCAGCATTGACAGCTCTGCTCCGTCCAGGAAACTAACCAGCGATTTGGCTCGATAAGGCTGCTGCAGTTTGCGAACCGCTTTGCTCTCGATTTGCCGAACACGTTCGCGCGTTACCTGGAAAATGCGGCCCACTTCTTCCAACGTGTAGGTGTATCCGTCGGCCAATCCGTAACGAAGTCGCAAGATCTCGCGTTCGCGGTAATTCAACGTCTCCATGGCCAGGTCGATTTGTGCTTTCAGGGCTTCGCGGTTTGTTTCCATCAAAGGATCGTCGTCGCGATAGTCCTCCAAAAACTCTCCGAATACGCTGTCTTCGTGTTCGCCGATTGGCTGGTCGAGCGACAACGGTTGGCGGCTCATCTTCAGAATCACGCGCGTATCCTCCAACGACAGACCGCTACGAGCACTGACTTCTTCAGCGGTCGGCTCCCGTCCAACTTCTTGCACCAGATCGCGTGTGATCTGCCGAATCTTGTTCATCGTATCGATCATGTGAACCGGCACGCGAATGGTTCGGCTTTGATCCGCGATCGCTCGCGTAATTGCCTGACGAATCCACCACGTTGCATAAGTGCTGAATTTGTATCCGCGGGCATGCTCGAATTTATCCACCGCTCTCATCAGACCTGTGTTGCCCTCTTGAATCAGGTCCAAGAATGACAGGCCGCGATTGCGATACTTTTTGGCGATCGATACAACCAACCGCAAGTTGCCGGCAGAAAGGACGCGTTTCGCTGCATCATAATCCTCACGATATCGATCGCATTTGATAACCCGCCGCTCAAGCGTTTTGGGGGCTTCGTAGGTCAGCCGCATCAAGTAATGCAGTTCACCTTGCAGTTCCTGAACCGTCGGCATGCCCGGCAAACTCAGGGAATCGGGATCGGCCAACAGCTTGCGAATCTCTTGCATTCGATCGGAAGCACGGCGGAGTTTTTCAAAAATTACTTGCAGTTTTCCGGTTCGCAGATTCATTTCTTCAATCAGTCGCACGGCCTTGTTGCGGCGAATGACCAGGTTTTTCCAAGCGGCGCGTCGCTGCCGTTTGGGGACTCGCTTGTTGATGGCGGTTAGATAGTCGGCACGGTTTTGGCCAAGCAGATGTTTCAGCGTTTTTACGTTAGGAACGATCCGCAGCATGATGGCTTTTTTTTCCGCCGCGTTGGTCACGCTGACTTCGATCGTCCGGTCCAGCCGCAGTTGTTTGTCGCGAACTTGCTCCAATAGCTTCAGCGCACCCTGCAGCACGAAGTCGGTTGCCAACATCCATTGGCGATATCGATCACGCGTTTTTTCGATTTGCTTCGCCGCGCCGACTTCCTGGTCGCGAGTCAGCAATGGGATCTGTCCCATCTGCATCAAGTACATTCGCACGGGATCTTCGGTCGGATCGGTGTAAGATTCGGTGCGGCGATTTTCGTCTTCCTCGACAACGGCAGGCTCATCGTCATGAGCGTCTACGAAATCCTGCCCCATCACTCGGGTCCGCCGGCTGATCGACTCCTCGGCTGCGTACGCATCATCTTGAAGACTTCGTCGACTAAATTTCTTTCCCATCAGCATCTCCTCGGCAGCCACCACAACACGGTCGGTTAAGTCCGGGAGATACAAAGCAGGGCTGATGCCGATGCCCCATGGGGGGAGCTGGTAAATCATTGCAAATCGTTTGAGGAGAAGAGTTTGCGTGAAAAGTCTCGCAAATCGCCGCGCTCAGGATGTTGCCGAAAGCCAACACCCTATGTTGCCGTAACTCACCGTCAGTTGCGCCGGAGCCATACAATCGGTGGAGTGCCAATCAAGCAGTGAAGCCAAGTGCTGGTTCGATCCGTCCCGAGCGTTCGCATTTGCACTGAACCGTAGGTTACGTTTGACGCACTACCGAGCTTGGATGCCCAGGTTTACACTTAGTTCCCTGAATTTGCCCAATTGATTGAAATGGCCGGCATTGATGAAGCTGGAGCTGTTACTCCCCCTCTGTTGGTATCGAGCCTGATGCGAAGTTCTAAGTATTGCAGCTCGACGCAGACAACAAGTGAATCAGAACGTTGAGTCACGAAGACGAATTTGGTTGGATTGATTCATCGCGATTCCTGCGTCCTGAACAGGCGCGTGATGACTTGCAAGCAATCTGGCGATGTGGTGCGACCGCGGATCTACTGCACAACTTGCAAACACAGCTGACCAAGCAATTCGATCAGCTGGCTGACCTTGATACAGTCATTTCTAATCTCAGCCGCTTTATCAACGCCAGCCGAAACCCGTCGTCGTTGTTGGCGTTGTTCGAGAGAGCGCCGGATGCGCTGCCGTCACTGCTGCAAGTTTTTTCTGCCAGCCAGACATTGGCTAATCGACTGATCAACGATCCGGAGAGCTTTGATTTGATGCGTGCCAGTGGAGGGCAGCCGGCGCCGCGCAAATGTCTGGTCGATGAGCTGGTCGCTGAGATTCGCGGCATTGAAAAACTAAGCCGGGCTTCACTGGCAATACGTAACTTTGTCAATCGCGAATTGATCCGCATTGCGTACGGCGAGTTTGTCCGCGAATTGTCCCCGGATAATGTCGGTCATCAGCTGGCCTACGTCGCCGATGCGGTGATGGAAGCAAGTTTGCAGTTCGTGACAGACCGACTGGTTGCTCGTCACGGCCAACCAACGCGGGTCGATGGCAAGATTCCCGAAGTCGCCGCGATCGCCCTGGGGCATTTTGGTGGCGAGGAATTGGGTTACGGTGCGCCGCTGGAAATGATCTTTTTGTACGACGCGATCGATGAAAAGAATCCATCCCATCGCGAGTTCTACAATAGCCTGGTTGCGGACATCCTCTCACTTTTGGGTCCCACTGAATCCAATGCTCTAGGTGTGGAGGTGAATTTATCGATCAGTCAAGCCTTGGATCGAAACGGCATTGCCTCCCCTATTTGCAGCATCGACGCGATCATACGAATACTCGAGTCACAGGGGCACACCTGGCAACGAATGGAGTTCGTCAAGGCTCGCGTGGCGGCTGGTTCACAAGCGTTGGGCCAGAGTTTTCTGAAACGTATCGAACCTTGGATCTATCGCCACTATTTGACTCGCAGTGACTTGATCGATATCCGCGCATTGCGGCACAAACTGGAACGACGCTCCGATGCGACAGCCGATGCGGCAACGGATGTGCTGGCCGATGCGGGCGGCCGCCGTGATATCGAATTGACCGTCCAGTTTCTGCAACTTTTGCATGGCGGTGACTTGCCCGATGTGCGCATCGCTAACACGTCCGCGGCGATCGTAGCCTTGGAACGGGCCGGCTGTTTGACGCATCAGGAGGCGACACTGTTAGCTGGGAACTATGCGCGGCTATGCCGGCTGCAACATCAACTGTCGGTAATGTTTGGCCAGCACACCAGTGCGCTACCCAAAGATCCCGAGATGCAGAAAAAGTTGGCCTGGCAGCTGGGGGTTCGAGCTGATGGCCGCAGCGGCGATTTGCCGCGACTGACACGTCAATTGGCGGACACCTTCGAGGTCAATCGCAAGATGATCAATCACTTGATGGTTGATGTGCCGATCGAAGCCGATTCGCTGGTTGACCAGGCATTGGAAACGGAGTTGATACTCGATCCCGAACCCGATCCGGAACTGATTGCCGAAACGCTTTCGCGACATGGATTAAGCGATCCGGTCCGCGCCATGGAAGACTTGATGGAGCTGAGCAGCGAATCCGTGAGTTTCTTGTCGCCGCGCCGCTGCCGTCATTTTTTTGCGGCCATCGCCCCGGCGTTGCTGCAAGCGGTAGCACAGACACCGGATCCCGATTTGACGCTCCGCTCCCTGGTAGCGGTGGCCGATTCCATCGGCGCCAAGTCAAGTTTGTGGGAATTGATGGGGGCGAACCAACCTACCTTGGAATTGATGGTGCGTCTTTGCTCGTCAGCCCCGTATCTAAGGGGGATCTTGGTCAACAATCCCGGCATGATTGATGAGCTGATCGATTCGTTGTTGATGAATCGTTTGCCCTCCACCGAGCGATTGGACGTACAGTCGCTTGAGCTCTGTCGAGGTGCAGCGGACATCGATCTGATCTTGCGAAATTTCAAGAATAGCGCCCATCTGACGATTGGCGTGCGTGAAATGTTGGGCAAGGAAATGATCGAGGCGACTCACGCTGCCATCAGCGATACCGCGGAAGCATGTGTGCGTCGCGTGATCGAATACGAATACTGGTTGTTGGCTGAACGATTCGGCGATCCCGTCGACCAGGACGGCCAACCAGCCGAGTTGCTGGCGGTGGCGCTGGGGAAATTTGGTGGACGTGAACCGAATTACCACAGCAATCTGGATGTCATTTTTCTCTATTCGGCGGCGGGTGAAACAAAACGCCGTGTCGGTGGTCATCGCAGTACAACCAGTAACCAACTTTTTTTCAATCAGCTTGCCTCCCGCGTTGTCAGCCGCATCAATTCCCCCGAGCCAGGGGGCAGACTCTATCACTTGGACAGCCAGCTAAGACCGACGGGCGAGGAAGGCTTGATGGCCGTTCCCATCGATGATTTCTTAACGCGGTTTCGGCTGGATGTCGCTCCGCTCTGGCAGCGACTTGCACTTTGCAAAGCGCGATCGATTTCCGGATCCCGATCGATTCGCAACCGCACCGACCGGGCAATCGCGCAAATCATTCGTGACACTCCCTGGCACCGCGGGATGGTGGAGGAAATCCGCGCCATGCGTCAACGCGTGCAAGAAACAGCCACGGATCAGAATCTGAAGCGTGGTGCCGGCGGAACGGTTGACGTCGAGGTGATCGCACAAATGTTGATTGTCAAGCACGCGGCACAGTCGCCGCAGATCTTGCTGCCCGGGACCACCGAGTCGCTGATGGCGATCGCCAAGGCAGGTTACCTGCCGGAAGAACAGGCTTTAGTCCTGGCCGTCGGATACCGGACTCTGCGTCGCGTCGAGGCTTTTTTGCGGCTGATGAATACGCCGGCGCGTCACGAATTGCCCTCCGATGAACCATCCCTGCGAAACCTGGCGTTCTTGATGAACGAACCGGACCCGGAGATGATCATCGCTCAGTGCCAGCAGGCCCGACAGAATATTCGGCGAATCTTTGATCAGGTTTTTGATTTGGCCGCAGCCCCCACCACGATACAGACTTGACCACATGAGCAGTGATTCGCAAATCGTAGGTTCGGCGTCCGGCCGTCCCTCGGAACAACTGAACTCGACCGCCGACTCCCAGGCGGCAGTGGCAAATGATCGGACGCGAGACCCCAAGCAGCTACGATCGTACCGCTGGTTTGGTCCCGATGACGTGCGATCGTTTGGCCATCGTTCTCGTTTGAAGGCGATGGGCTTTGACGACGTTGATTATGTAGATCGCCCGGTCATCGCCATCTTGAATACCTGGAGCGAGCTGAATACTTGTCACTCGCATTTCCGCAACCGATCTGATGAAGTTCGCCGCGGCATCCTGCAGGCAGGCGGATTTCCCGTCGAAGTACCCGTGATGTCGTTGGGCGAAATGCTGATGAAACCGACGACGATGCTGTATCGCAATCTGTTGGCGATGGAAGTCGAGGAAGTGTTGCGGTGTCACCCGATTGACGCAGCAGTGCTGATGGGAGGCTGCGACAAGACGGTTCCGGCAATGCTGATGGGTGCGATCAGTGCCGACGTGCCGTCAATCTTTCTGCCCGCCGGCCCGATGCTGAAAGCTCGCTGGAAAGATGTCACGCTGGGAAGCGGCAGCGATGTCTGGAAATATTGGGACGAACGACTGGCCGGCAACCTCTGCGACCGCGATTGGAAAGGGATTGAGAATTGCATTGGGCGCAGTGCCGGCACATGCATGACGATGGGCACCGCCAGCACAATGGCCTGCGTGACCGAAGCACTGGGGTTTTGCTTGCCCGGTGCCGCCAATGTGCCCGCCGTTGTCGCCGAACACTCTCGCCTGGCAGCGCAAACGGGACGTCGGGCGGTGGAGATGGCCTGGCAGGAGTTGAAACCTTCCACGTTCCTGACCGCCGAATCGATCGACAATGGCCTGATCACGTCGCTGGCAATCGGCGGCAGTACAAACGCGATCGTTCACCTGATTGCAATCGCCGGCAGGCTTGGCATCGAGCTGTCGCTGGAACGCTTTGACGAACTTTCCAGAACCACCCCGGTACTGGGGGATATTCGTCCCGGCGGCCGTTACCTGATGGAAGACTTTTATGACGCCGGCGGATTGCGGGCTTTGCTCAATCGCATGACCGACCTGTTGAATACCGACTGCAAGACCGTTTCCGGGACAACGCTGGGTGAGCAAATCACTGGGCACAAAGTCATCGATAACGAAGTCATTCGAACACGTGAGAATCCCGTTGCCGCCGCCGGCGGAACATGCTTGCTACGTGGAAACCTTGCGCCGAGCGGTTGTGTGATCAAGTCGATCGCGGCCGATCCAAAGTTACTGGTCCACCGTGGTCCGGCGATCGTGTTTGACGATTACCCGGCCATGAAGGCTCGCATCCACGATCCCGATTTGGACGTCTCCCAAGACAGCGTTCTGATTTTGCGAAGCGCTGGTCCGCTGGGCGCTCCTGGATTCCCCGAATGGGGCATGCTGCCGATCCCGCAAAAACTGTTGCAACAAGGAGTGCGGGATATGGTGCGGCTTAGCGATGCCAGAATGAGCGGCACAAGCTACGGAACTTGTGTTCTGCATATCGCCCCTGAAAGTGCTGTTGGCGGACCGCTTGCCTTGGTGCAAGACGGCGACGAAATCGAAATCAATGTGCCGCAGCGAATCATCCACTGGCATGTGAGCGAGGAAGAAATCGAAAAACGCCGCCAGGCATTACCGCCTCAAAAACCACTTCCCGAACGAGGTTATTCTCGCATCTACGCCAAACATGTCAGCCAGGCCGATCAAGGCTGCGACTTTGACTTCCTGGTAGGTCGTACGCCCGGAGCCGAACCCGGCATCTATTAGTGTTTTGTCCTAACAGGGGTCTGACCTTAGGATGGTGAAAAGAGGCCGTCGCATATACGTTTTTCTGTTAACCCTGCGGGACAAAATTCACGACCGGTGGAAGGGCGACGCTCCCGCG
>JBFJVZ010000218.1:0-12426 GCA_041623895.1 Pirellulaceae bacterium
CGCGGTTGAATCTAATACAGAATTCTTATTTTGCCTATGTTGCACCGCCTGTGCAGTTTGGGTAGTGTCAAGCATCAAGGGGCTCGCTTGCCGCGTCAGTCCCCGAACATCGTCAAACAAGGGGGGACATCCGATGGCAGACAAGGCGTTTCTAAGTGGGATCAATGACTACAAGACCATCGGCGATCTACGCGGCTGTGTGAACGACACAGCATCCCTTCGCCAACTGTTGATGGATGAGTTTGGCTTTACCGACAAGCAAATCCGGGTGCGGACGGATGAGGGGGTCACCAAGTCTGAACTCGATAAGGGCTGGAAGTGGCTGCTGAAGGATGCGAAGTCGGGCGACCGCTTGATCTTTCATTTTTCGGGCCACGGGTCGCAGACCATCGACTTAGATTCGGACGAAGAAGCGGATACTGCAGACGAGTTGCTATGCCTGTACGGGATGGATTGGCATGATCCCAAAACCTACATGCTGGATGACGAGCTGAGAGAATGGACGACGCAGATTCCCGAAGGCGTGGCGGTCACGTTCATTCTTGATTGCTGCCACAGCGGCACGGGCACGAGGGCTATCGAACCTGATCTCGTGCGGGCTGCAAAATCAAACCTCCGCTCGGCAGCTTCACTCTCATTAGATGACATCGCGACACAGCGGACAAGTAACGCTGCCGCCGCTCGCGCGGAAACTTTTCAGCAGGCAAGTCGCTCCGGACTCCGGCCCTCGGTGGCGAGCAACATCAATGAGAACAGCGTGTTGGCTCGTTATGTTCATCCGCCGCTAGAAGTGCAGATCGCGATCGATAAGGCCAATCGCAAATCATCGATACGGGGAGCGCTTAGCGCGACGCGGAGCCGAAGCGGTGACGGTGGCAACATGAATCATGTGCTGTGGTCGGGTTGCCGCGACGACCAAACCAGCGCTGACGCGTATATCAGCAACGACTATCACGGTGCGTTCACCTACTACTTTTGCGATTCCGTACGTAATGAAGGGGCATCTGCAAGCTCGACAAAAGTTGTCCAGCGGCTAAGGCAGTCGCTTCAGAACGAACGCTTCGATCAAGTTCCTCAGTTGGAGCCGACAAACACCGATGGCACTGTGTTTGGCCCGCAATCAGATTCGGGACCGGTTATCCCGGATCCATTTGATGATCTGGGGAACACCGGCCCGACGACAAATCAATGGCAAGCGTTACTTGCGGTGCTGCAAGAAATTGCGGCTTCCCTGGCAGCCGCCGCTCGCGTCTCAGGCCAAACTCGCTCCGGCGGCCGGTCCCTGGTTTACGTCCATGGGATTTGTCAGCACGACGAAGGATACTCCGATGGTTGGTGGTCATCGATGGCGCCGCATCTTCCACCGGCTCTGCGTAACGTTTTCAGCAGTGAACGTCACGAAGTGCTGTGGAGCGAGCACGTCACCCAGGTCGACCGGGACGTCGCTGCGTCGGTCGACCCTGCTGAGCAACAACAGATGGAGATGATGTTGCGGGAAATCTTGCAAGAGCGGATCACGCGAGAGGTGGGCGAGCAGATTGTCGAGCGTAGTCAGGCTATGGGCCCTGCGGGCACTCGTGGCGGGGTTCGATCGATCGAGCCTGAGGGTGCGGTCCCGCGGGCCATGTTTGGTATCCCCGGACTGGACTGCGTCGATGACTTTGTCAAGTACCTGACGATCGATTCGGTTCGGCGAGCAGTGATTGGAGAGTTTACCGACAAGGTTGAGCCGCTGCTGCGTCGCGGCGACTCGGTAGAAGTGATCAGTCACAGCTGGGGAACCGTGGTAGCCTACGAAGCATTGCGATCTTTGGAGCGATCCGGATTATCTGGCCGTGTTCACAATTGGTTCACGGTTGGTGCGGCGCTGTCGATTTCATTCGTGGCCCGCCGACTGCGTCCCAGCGACGGTCAAAAACCGACCTTGGTTGACCACTGGATCAACTTGGATGCTCGTGGCGATGGTGTGGGCGGTAGTTTGCGTGCCACCGGGTTGAGAGTTGATGAGGAATATTTAAGACTGCCGCCGGTAGGATGCAGTTCGTTTTTTGGTTTAGTGTCTCCGGCGTGCGCACATTCGTCGTATTTCGTTGCTGCCAATCGCACCGTAAATCGAGATATCTTCAGCGAGTCGATTGAACGCTCCTGAACTGGAAACTAGCTATCGTCATGTCCAACCCGATCTTCCGATCCCTATGAAACACACGACCATCATTCTGGTGATTGCGGCGTTCTGCTGCCAGCTGAGTGTTTGCCAAACGAAATCCTGTGCGGCTCAGCCAAACGTCTTGCTGATTGCGATTGATGACATGAACAACTGGATTGGCTGCCTGGGTGGCCATCCTGATGCCAGATCACCGAACATCGATCGTTTGGCCGAACACGGAACATTGTTCACCAATGCTCACTGCCAGGCTCCGATATGTAATCCTTCGCGAACGTCAATCATGTACGGAGTGCGGCCGTCGACGAGTGGTGTGTACATGAACGCGCCGAAACCTTGGACGGTGGATCAGATGTCCCAGTACGTCACCTTGCCGCGATGGTTCGCGCGGCATGGGTACCAGACTTACACGACAGGGAAGATCTATCACGGTTCCGGATTGCCCGACGGGGACTTCGATGTCGTTGGCCCCAGGCCCGGACAGCGAATCAAGTTGGATCAGCGACTGGTTCCGGCGACCAAGGAGGGAGCCAGTGGGCTTTGGGATTTTGGTGCTCAGTCTTACGACGAAAGTCTGTTTCAAGACCACGTCGACGCCTCGTGGGCAATCGACACGATGCGAAGCCACGATGCTTCAGCAGGCAAACCGTTTTTTCTAGCAATCGGTTTCTATCGTCCGCATGTACCGCTGTATTCACCAAGCCGAATCTTCCAGCAGATCTCGCGAGCAGACATTGATCTTCCCGTCGTCAGGGAAGATGACTGGGATGATATCCCGGCAATAGTTCGAGAATTGACGAAGGCGCCCGCCGCGCCGCCTCATCAGTGGTTTGTGAAAAGCGGCCGATGGCAAGAAGCTGTGCAGAGCTATCTTGCCTGCATTCGTTGGACCGACGAGCAAGTCGGCCGTTTGCTGGATGCTGTACAGAAAGGCCCTCACGCCGATAACACGATCATCGTTCTGTACTCGGACCACGGGTTCTTTCTTGGTGAAAAACAGCGTTGGGCCAAGCAATCGCTTTGGGAACAAGCCACGCATGTGCCCTTGATCATCGCGGCACCCGGTTTTGCAAAGGGACAACGCTGCGACCGGCCAGCCGAACTGCTTTCGATCTATCCCACTTTGCTGGAATTGTGCGAATTGCCAGCGAATCCTCAGCTTGAAGGACGATCGGTCGTCGCGCTGCTAAAGAATGCGAGCGCCGAATGGCCTTACCACGCGCTGACCACGCACGGCAAACAGAACCACACCGTGCGCAGCGATCGCTATCGATACATCCGTTACCACGATGGATCAGAAGAGCTCTATGACTTGGAAACAGATCCGCACGAGTGGACGAATTTAGTCGCAGGCGGAATCTCCGAGCAACACGCGTCGATCATTTCTGACTTGGCAAAGTCATTGCCGGAAACAAATCACCAGCCGGCCAGAGCAAGGAAGCCAAATAAGAAAAAGAAACAATAAAAATGTTCTAGCAGGTCGCCGCAGCTTGTCTTTTCATCCGCCGCCGGCGAATCGTGATGAAACCAACCACGCCGACACCCATCAGCACCAACGTTCCCGGTTCCGGATTGGACAACGCGTTCAATTCGTCGAAACTGTCCAGCCCGATCGAGGGCGCCGACGCAGCCAACGGGTATCTTGGAACGAACCGAATTCTGGTGAATCCGGCTACCCTGAGGTCAAAAGTTGACAGAGCACTATCCATCCTTGGTGATCGACTGTGTGCGACGAATGTGGGCGTAATTCAGAATGGCAACGAAGCATGAGCCGCCGACCAGGTTGCCCAGCAGCGCAACGCTGATGAAGCGAACCGCCCCTGCGGCTGTAAAGTCAGAGGATAGCAAGAGCGCAGCGAACATTTCGGCAGAACCGGCGATCGAATGATGTAATCCGCCGATGCCAATCAAAAAAGTGACCATGTAGATAAAGGTCGTTTGTGAGCCGACGCGTGGACTGGAGACGGCAAGCCATGCGCCCAAGGCCATCAGCCATCCGGCGAGAATAGCGCTGACAAAAAGACTGGAACTACTGAAGTCGACCAGATGGTGTCCGATCGCGACGTATCCGGCTCGTGCATCCACAACATCGATCGCAAGCGTGTGCAATGACGCTCCTGCGGCCGCGCCCAACAGGTTGCCAACAATCACGATGCCCCAGAGTCGAAACAGCTGCCCAAACGTCGATTTACGATCGAGCACGGGGTAAAACGCCGTCGCAGTATGCTCCGTAAACAGCTGCGCTCCGCTCATCACACAGATCATGAACCCAAACGGGTAAACGACGGCGGTGGCCAATCGAGTGACTAGCGGTGATGCTTGTATTTCCAACATGGCCGTTTCTACCACCGCGACAGCCATGGCAGAAAAACCGACAATCAGCCCGGCTGCGAGCGAGGAAAGGATCAGCGAGAGTGAAGACCGATTCAGCTGCTCCAGGCCTTCTTCGATAGCCGTTTCCAGAGTGTCATCGGGGTGGCGTCGTGTCTCGTCGCTTCTTTTGATAATGACCGGTGTGTACAGGCGGTCCTCCTGCTTGCGCTCGATTGTACGCTCGGTAATATTGTCGTCGATCGCAATGACCGGAGTCCCATCGGGCAAAACCAGATACTTTTCTTTGACATGCTTATCTTCGTCTTCGTTTTCGTTTTCCGGGTTTGACTGACTATTCAAATTTGATCCCCGTCGGCAAGCATACGCTGATCGACAATCTCGGAGCCAGCTGCGGACATCGCAACATCCAATCTTCCCCAGGATTATCGACTTTGTGTAGCGGCTCGGATATCGTATCAAAGCACACGCGTTTGGCGAACAGTGGATTTCGCACAGCGAGCACCACCATGACCCGCGCGAGCGTTATCGAATTCCGAGGTCAGCGTTTGAATAGATTTTCGATGTAGCCCTTGATCTAGCATCACGGTGGCACGAGAGTGAAGATTGTATTTGAATTCGTGGGCGGACCAAATGACGGCAAGGTTGCCGTTGGTGCGCTGGGTGAGCCGAGTGATGCGGAGCGTTACTATTTGTTCTCCAACCATGGCGCATTAGGACAACGATTTAAAGTCGCCTCCAACTACGCCGTCGAAAAGCTGGCCGAAGAACAATTGCAGGTCGACGAGCCACACCACTTTCAACAGCATCATTACGTCGTTGTTGAACGTGTTGACGAAGGTGATGAGGTCCGCGTACGTGCTGAATACGTGCCGCAGACGAATGACTAAGGTAGACGCGGCGATGCGGTGAGATGACGAGGGTCGAAAACTCAAGTTCGCACAGTTGGTTCGATGAGTGAGAGACACGATTGTCCTGTATTCAAAAAAGCGGACGGCTCGGATACCGGCTGCCACTTTGATAAATTAATGGCCTCCGCGTGATGCCAAATTTCATCGAGGCTCTTCATGACGAATCCATACCAGGCACCGCTCGAAGACAACGAAGCCGCCCCAATTCCCGGCAAACGCTATGGCCCGGTTGGGTGTGGATGTGCCGCCATTGCAATCTTAGCATTGTTGACGATTGGGTTTGCGGCATTGTTTTTGAGCGTCGAAGCGCCCATCCAGCCTGTTCCGCCTGCACCCGTGGTAGCGCCCGTGCCGCAAAAAGCTGCTCCGCCGCCAGTCCAGCAGCTCGAACAAGTTGATTCAGCGGAGTAATGCGTCGTCAAGCTTTGATTTTGGCATAGCGGAAGTCGCCAGCCAATGCCCAGCGGCTAATCAGTCGGTACAACGCTTGCCGGATAATGTTGCGTCGGGATATTCATTTCAGCGATTGTTCAACGGCCTTTTCAAACTCTTGCCGGAACGCTGCATCCGCATCCACCTCAGAGGCTCCCTGTTTCAAATAAGGTCTGGGCCTGGGCGCGAAGTCGCCACCTTCCCAGCGGATGTTTTTAAAGACAGGAATCTTGCCCTGCCAAACATTGGGCACCTTGTCGGGAAATTCTTTTTGGCCTGGGGTGAGAATCAAACTGGTGACGACATCGTAGTTATTCAAAACATCGCCCTCCGGCGAGAGAAACTTCTCTAGCGGTAGTTTCAGCGCGTGGGAGCCTGCGTCCGCAAGCTCGACCAGGGCCGTGTAGCGACGCGGCTTGCGTCCCGCATAACCCCGCCAGCGGTCGACATCCATGATTACAGCCAGAGTATTGTCGGCGGCGGTCGTTTCGATCTCCAAAGCCAGCGAAGCTCCGCGGGGGCCGACGAAAGCGGGATCGTTAACTTTGTGAGTTTCGTAATTCCAATGCTGGGTATTCGGTACGCCAACCAGCGACCAATCTCGCCAGCCGTGCTGGAAATCTTCGATCAATCGTTGACGCTCACCTTTTTGTTGCACGCCGGCCCGCAGCAATTGATGCGGGAACGCTTTGCGGCACTGGCTGGTCACGGTCAACAAAGAAGTGTCGTTGTATCCGCGAGGTAACTTCAGCGGCGCGCCGGTGTCGTACGTCACGTTGGCAAAAACGAAAAGTGGTTCGGCCAGATCCATCACCGGGCAAGCGGCCGTGAACGAATCGCCCTTGCGGACGACATCCGCCGATCTCCAGAAACGGGCGCGCGGATCGCGGTCGTAGCCGTAAAAGACATCGACCGACTTCAGCGGATGCGGCCCCGAAAGGTCCGGCTGAACGGTGAACCGCGGGATGCCATCGCCGGGGTTCAAATCAAGCCGCGCCAAAGCAGTTTTCGGAAACTGAAACGAGCCTTGGAGATGCCGGTCGAACCAGCGCACGCGGGCGGCGTAATTGTCGGCGGTAAACCGATGATTCATGTGCGGCGTGAAGGACATCGCACCATTGTTCTTGGGAAGCGAACGGAAACCCTGCACGACTTTTTCCATTGGCGAATTGAAATCGTTGGTTGCGCCCAGAAACATCAGCGGGCACTCGATCAACGGCCAATAGTTCCGGCAATCCATCGTGGCCTCGTACAGATCCTGATTGGCGTTCATCCGCCGCGCCGAACCGGGAATGCCGCTGATATCCGAATACAGAAAGCCGCTGCCTCCCACTGACGGCGAGGCCGCTTTGACGCGTGAGTCGATGGCGGTCAGCACCGTCAGGCGGCCACCCATGCTGTGCCCGGTCAGTCCGATCTTCGAGCCGTTTAGCTGGGGCTGCTGTTGCAGAAACGTGATCGCTCGCCGGGCCGCGGCAGAATACAGAAACCAGCTGCTGTTAAAGGGATGCGGCACAGTTTCAATCGTGCCTTCGGCCGGCGTGACGTCGTTGTGATGTTTGGGATCCAGAAAGCCGGCCGGGATTCCCGCCCAATCGGTGTTGGGGTCGTCTGTTTCCCCGATCACGTTTTCGCCCCAGTTGACCGCCACCGCCCCATAGTCACGAGCTGCCCAGTAGCGAACCGTTTCCGGCAGCGCTCGTTGGCCTCCGCCGTGCAGCTGGACGATGCCGGGAAGCTGGTTTCCATCTTTGGGATAAGCGTAGAAGGCAGCGACCCGAGTCTTCTTGCCAGCGAAAGTCCCGACCACAAAACGAATATGCTGCAGCACAATGCCGTCTTTGATTGACTCCGAAATCAATTCGGTTTCCAGCGGTTCGCGATCAGGATCAAACAGCGCCCAGGTTTGCTGAACGGTTTGCGGAACGTCTTGCCCGCAAGTTGCCGCACGGTTGCTGACTAGAAGCAGCGCCATCATCATCGCGATGGTTTGCAGCCATTGACCAGGCGTCTCGCGTTTTGCAGCCACCGCGTGTGAGAAAAATTTCGTGCTCATCTGATCAAACATCGTTGTAAGTCAAGATCTGGCTGATTGGATATGCAAATGCCGAGCCATTGTAATCGATGGCTGACGAGGTAATGCAAAGGCCGAATGCTGCGATGAGGCTGGTGATAAGAGCATCGTCGATCAACAGAATGTGTTAGGGTACCTGATCGTAACTCAGCTACCCGTTTACGCTCACCGGTGTTTCGTTCGTGCAGAATACTGCTCCGGCATCCTCGCCGATTCAGCGAACCGCTGCGATGTGCACGTTGATCGTCGCCGGTGAAGTCGTCTTTTTTTTGCCATTTGTGTTAGCGCGAGTGTTTCGGCCGACATTGCTGGATGTATTTCAGCTGACAAACCTGGAGCTGGGGTTGGCATTTTCCGTCTACGGCATTGTGGCAATGTCAGCGTACTTTCCGGGTGGGCCGCTTGCTGATCGATATTCGTCTCGCAAGCTGATGGCGTTCGCTTTGGCTGCGACTTCGGTTGGCGGCTTAGTGATGTTTTCGGTTCCCTCGTTGGCGGCGCTCAAGCTGCTGTATGGATTCTGGGGTGTAACTACGATCTTATTGTTTTGGTCGCCGCTAATCCGCGAGACGCGGCATTGGGGCGGGGGCAAATTACCAGGTCGCGCGTTTGGTTTTCTGGACGGGGGCCGAGGATTCGTTGCGGCGGCTGTCGGCTCGATCGCGGCGGTGGTCTTTGGATTCATGCTGCCAGTTGATGTCGAAAGCGCGACACCGGAACAACGCGTCCACGCCTTCGGGCAGATCATCTTGATTTTTACCGGAATCACATTTGCGACGTCGTTGCTGGTGTGGTTTGGACTGAAAGAAGACCAGGAGGTGATCGATCAACCGCGTGACAAATTTTTGGTGACGGGAATTGCTCGGGTGTTGCGGATGCCGACGGTTTGGTTGCAATCGATCGTGGTCGTCTGTGCCTACGTTGCCTATAAGGGTTTGGATGACATTTCGCTCTACGCGAACGAAGCCCTGGGCTTCGATGAGGTCAAAGCGGCGCAGATCGCTGCTGTGACGATGTGGATGCGACCGATCGCGGCGATTAGCGCCGGCTTGCTTGCCGATCGTTGGGGTGTCACGCGGATGACGATGGTTAGCTTTATCGTGCTGGGCTTTGGCAGTGGAGTGATTGCTGCGGGCCTGCTGCGTCCGGGGATGATTTTGGCGTTTTTCGTAACGGTGTTGGCTACCAGTGCTGCCCTGTATGCACTCCGCGGTCTGTACTTCGCTATCATGGACGAGGGCCGAGTTCCCTTTGGCAGCACGGGGACTGCGGTTGGCATCGTCTCGGTGGTCGGATACACCCCCGATGTGTTCATGGGACCGCTGATGGGTGTGTTGTTAGATCGGTCACCGGGCGCGACGGGGCATCATCACGTGTTTGCGGTCGTCTCTGGGTTCGCTTGGTTGGGCTTATTAGCGACGCTCGCTTTTTGGCGAATCACGCGGCGTAGACGCGGTGTCAGCGCGTGAGGGATCATGTTGTTTGCGGGCCAGAGCCGAAGTTCCAGAATTCTAAAACACTGCCCAACTTTTCGTGAAACTTGATTCCCGCCGCAAGTGATCTTGTCAGCCGGACGGCCGTCGGGCTACTTGCCTATTATCCAGCGACCTCTTGCTGGGCAATTACCCGGTCTCCCACCTTTACTGTCGATGTCACCGTTCGCAAGCCAAAACTGGCGAGATTGCCTGTCGGCGTTCGCTGCTGCGCTGATCGTTGCCGCTGCAGTCGGCTGTGGGACGACACGCGGCACCGGTGCTACGGAGCAATTGGTGATGAGTGACGCCGTCGATCGCAACATTCAAAGGATCGATTTCCGTCCTCTATCTGGTGAAAAAGTCTACCTGGATACAAGCTATTTACGGCACGTAAAGGGTGCCGGTTTTGTTAATGCGGAATACGTGACCAGCGCATTGAGACAACAAATCGTTGCGGCTGGATGTTTGATTCAAGACTCGGCCCAAGAGGCGGATATCATCATCGAAGCCAGGATCGGTGCCCTGGGCGAGGACGATCATCGAGTAACATTCGGTCTGCCGGAGAACAATGCACTCGCCTCGGCGGTTTCACTGATTCCCAACGCACCCAACTTGCCCTCGATTCCCGAAATTGCACTCGCTCGGCGCGACGCGCGAGAGGCGGCTAGCAAGGTGGCGGCGTTCGCCTACGATCGTGAAACGCGTCGGCCAATTTGGCAATCCGGGGTCAAGCATTCATTGGCGACTGCTCGCGATACTTGGGTTCTTGGTGTCGGCCCATTCCAAGGCGGTACGATTCGCGAGCAAACAAAACTGGCCGGTAGTAAGCTCAAGTTTGGTCCCCGCAGTGCGACAGGCTCGACTGCCGAGTTCTTCGAACGGCCGAGCGTCGACTACAACGCCGAAATGCGATTCGACAAGGGACACCCAATCTTTGATGGTGGCGGGTTTAATCGCGACATGTTGGGACCATTGGACGATTTGAACTTCCCAGATCCAAACGTTGAGATTGCAGAAGAGCCGGAAACGGCTGATGATGACCGCATCATTGCCGAAGCGGCAGAAGAGAATAGTATTCAACGTTGAGTGAGATAGTTGGCCGACGATTGTTACCGTCTGATCGACTTTGGTGGCGGGCGGAAGCTGGAACTGCTTTCGGGCCGGCTGATTGATCGGCCATCGCCCGCCGCGGAAAACTTCGGGCGGATGCGGCCGCAGCAATGGGACGACGCCGAGTCTTATTACGATGCCAAGTCAAAGCGCTGGCTGCATCGCTCGCCTTGGCCGGAATCACTGCAACTTCACTGTGGCGGCTTCAAGATGCCGGCGCGACCCACGCCGTTTGGTCACATTGGTTTGTTTCCCGAGCAAGCCGCAAACTGGGCTTGGCTGCAATCGCCGGTGACCGCCAGCGATCTGCGCGCGCTGAATCTGTTTGCTTACACCGGTGCCAGCACCATGGCGCTGGTTTCCGCGGGGTTTGCGGTAGCGCACGTGGACGCTGCCAAATCGAACGTCGCAGCGGCACGTCAGGCCGCCAAGATCAATCAGTGGATTGATCGGCCGATCCGATATCTGGTAGATGATGCCGCGAAATTCGCAGCCCGAGAGGTTCGGCGGGCGCGCAGGTACCACACGATTGTGCTGGATCCTCCGGCTTACGGGCACGGTCCGGAAGGCAACGCGTGGCGTTTGCAGCGCGATCTGTGGCCATTGCTGGAGGATTGCTTGCGGCTGACCGGCGATGCTGATTTTCGGATTCTGGTTACCGGCCACTCGCCGCAAGTTGGCTCCGAGGACGTTGAGCAATTTTTCCGGAATACAGGTTTATTGCCGACCGCGGCGCGAACTGCTTTGCGAATCACGTCCGGTCGGTCACAATTGATTGATGATTTCGATCGTCCGCTGGATGCCGGATTCTTCGTCCGAGTATCGCATGGCACACCGTAATTTTGGATAGACGATTCCGTACGCCTACAAAGCTTTGCGAAGATGTCTGATCAACACCACGATGCGGAACGGCTGATTGCCAGGGTTGCCTGTCTGCGGCAGGTCGTCGTGGCATTCTCTGGCGGTGTTGACAGCAGTGTCGTTGCCGCGGCCGCCGTCCGCGCAAATCTAGATTCATTGATCGCCGTGACCGCGCAATCGCCAAGCGTTGCCACCTGGCAGTTGGATCTAGCGCGGCGCATTGCCACGGAAATTGGCATCGAGCATCAAGTCATCAGCACGGACGAGGCTGATCGCCCGGAATACATTCGCAATGATGGCCGGCGTTGTTTCTACTGCAAACAAACACTGTACGAAAAGCTTGCGGCCGTTGCTGCTACGTCGGCGGATCAAGTCATTTGTTCGGGAACGAACGCCGACGATCTGGGCGATTATCGCCCCGGCATCGAGGCAGGTTCGATCGCCGGCGTGCAAACGCCATTGGCTGATTTGGATTTAGGGAAATCGTCGGTCCGCGCGATTGCCAGACATTTTGGTCTATCCAATTCTGACTTGCCCGCGTCACCGTGCCTGGCCAGCAGAATTGCGTACGGAGTGGCCGTGACTGGTGAGCGGCTTCACCGTGTTGATCTCGCAGAAGCCTGGTTACGTAAGCAAGGATTTACCGACTGTCGCGTTCGCGTTCACGAGCATGAGTTGGCACGTGTGGAAGTGCCGGTGGCAGAATTGCACCGTTTGACGAGCGGCCCGCTCCTTGGGCAGTTGAGCGACGTTCTCCAGGCGTTTGGATTTCGACGCGTGACGGTTGACCCACAAGGACTTCGTTCGGGAAATCTGAATCAGATGTTGGTTAATCTTGATACTGCGTGACGTTAAGGTTGGCGATTCGATCAGGCGGGATGACTGCAGATGGCAAGGCACGAGACACGTGGCGGACAGTGGTGATTTGCCAGCCAAATTCCAGCACCGCCAGCATTTACTTATTCGTTCCTACATGCGGCTGCAAGGAGATTGGATTCCAGATAAGCTATAGCGTTGAAGGTGGAATTCATTTGAGGCAGCGGAAGATTGAGTGACCAACAAGAAACG
>JBFJVZ010000219.1:0-12426 GCA_041623895.1 Pirellulaceae bacterium
CGACGTAGCGTCGCTCAGTTATGCCAATAATTTCAAATGGAACACCAGCACGGGCGGCGACCGGTATCGTCGCGGCATGTACACATTTTTTAAACGTACGTCGCCGTATCCGAACCTGACGGTCTTTGATTGTCCCGACTCCAATACTACGGCCGTGACGCGGCGAATATCCAATACACCGCTTCAGGCGTTAACGATCCTCAACAACGAGGTGTACCACGAAGCAGCTCAGGCACTTGCCGCGCGAGTCTTGGAAAGGCATGACGAGAATGATTTCGATCGAGTCCAGCAGATGCTGCGGCTTTGCATTGCCCGCACACCGACAAGCTTTGAAACAGAAGCGTTCGTCGATTTGCTGGAATCGTCGCGAGCATGGTATGTCAACCATCCTGACGACGCCGACAAGATGGCCAGCAAACACCAAAACAAAACAAGGCCCAGCGAAGAATCCGCTGCCTGGGTCACCGTGTCAAGAATTGCGCTCAACCTGGATGAATTCGTAACCCGCGAGTAAGGTGCTGAATGAGAGGCTTCCTGCGGTCGCTGCTCTGCAGCTTACTTGTTGTCGGATGATGGTGTTCGTCCGGCTGGCGCCGGACGCTAGGAATCGCTGGCGCGTCGCTGCTCCGCAGCTGACTACTTACATAGGGCACTAGCCCCATGAATTCAATCTGCGGTAAGGTTCGGTTCATAGTCGCGGAGCAACGTCGCGGAGCGATCACTAGCATGGGGCGAAGCCCCATGAACTTCATGCGAACTAAAATGCATTAGCTGCGGAGCAGCGACCAAAGGATGATAACTCATGAAACTCACCCAAACCCGCCGTTCGTTTCTGAACACGTCTGCCAGCGGTATCGGCGGCGCTGCATTGGCTAGTCTGCTGGCTGGCGATAGTGAAGCGGCACCAACACCGGTCACTCCACTCGCACCAAAATCGCCGCATTTTCCTGCCCGGGCCAAGAATTGCATTTTCTTCTTTATGGCTGGCGCGCCCTCGCAGATTGACTTGTTCGATCCGAAGCCCAAGCTGAATGAACTGCACGGGCAGTCGCTGCCAAAATCGATGACCGAGAACGTGCGGTTCGCGTTCATCAAGAAAGAAACCGCGACCTTGATGGGCTCGACTCGCAAGTATGCCAGGCACGGTCAATGCGGGATGGAGTTTTCTGATCTGTTGCCGCATTTGGGAACTTGTGCTGACGATTTGTTGATGGTGCGATCGCTGCACACCGATCAGTTCAATCATCACCCGGGTCAACTGATGATGCAGTGCGGTCGCGGCACGTTCGGTTTACCGACCATGGGATCATGGTTGACTTATGGTTTGGGCAGTGAGTCGCAAGACTTGCCGGGATACGTGGTGTTGACCAGCGGACGCGGCAGCAGCGGCGGCGCGACGCTTTGGCAATCGGGTTTCTTGCCCAGTACTTATGCCGGCGTTCGTTTTCGCGATCAAGGCGAGGCGGTACTGAATCTTAGTAATCCAGCGGGTTTGCCGACCGAGTTGCAGCGCCGCGGTCTCGATACGCTTGGCAATGTCAATCAAGCTCGTTACGACCTGATCGGCGACCCGGAGATCGCCAGTCGCATCAGCAGTTATGAATTGGCCTATCGAATGCAAATGGCCGCGCCTGAGTTGATCGACCTGTCGCAAGAACCACAGGCAACATTGGAAATGTATGGCGTTGAACGCGCAGACCCGCCCAACGGCGGTCGCGGCAAACAGGGTGAAACCGCCAAAAGCTTCGCCCGTAATTGTTTGCTGGCTCGGCGGCTGGTCGAACGCGGCGTGCGATTCATCAATGTGATTTACGCTTCCTGGGACCACCACAGCAATCTGGATAAAGAACTCACCTATAACTCGACCGTCGTCGACCAGCCGATCGCTGCGTTGATTGAAGATCTGAAACAGCGCGGCATGTTGGATGAAACGTTGGTGGTCTGGGGTACTGAATTTGGCCGCACGCCCCTGGGTGAAAACCGCAACGGCCGCTCGGCCAATACCGGCCGTGACCATCATCCTTACAGTTTCAGTATGCTGATGGCCGGCGGCGGAATGAAAGGCGGGATGACGTATGGCAAGACCGACGACATTGGCTGGGGAGTTGAGGAGAATCCGGTCCACGTCAACGACTTGCACGCGACCATGTTGCACTGTTTCGGCATGGACCACGAACGGCTGACCGCCCGCTTCCAAGGCCGCGATTTCCGACTGACCGACGTTGGCGGCCACGTGATCAAAGACTGGCTGGCGTAGTCGGCGAATTCGCCGAGTTCGGTAATGCGACGCTAGGAGAGTGTCGTCGAATGCTCCGAATTCGATTCGGAATTGCAAGTTCAACCGCCGGATTCGCCGCATGGCCATTCGAAGAGGAACCTATTTGGGGACCATGCGGGGAAGAGGGATATCGCACGACCGTGCACAAAACTAAATTGGTGTCTGAACCGCTTTCCCCGCTAAGCCGGTTTTGAAAACGCTCCGAGTCAGACAGCGCCACTTTTGTCAGCCGCCGTGCGATAGCACACGGTTATGGCAGCAGAAAACGACTGAACCGTGGGCTAACGCCCAGCGGCTCATCAGACTGTGATTCACGGCCTTTTGACCCGAGAGTAACGCTGTCCAGCAAGAGTCCCTTTTCTCTTCACCACTGGCTTGGCCAGTGCCGCCCCGCAATTACCGGTTTTGATCAACATGGCTACCCGCACTAATAAGCCACTTGCGATTTCGCAAAGCGCATCCGACAACGTGCTGAATTTTGTTGACGGTTTCGTCCGTCGCCACATCGGTTCGTCCGATGCCGAGATCAGCGAAATGCTCAGCACGCTCGGTTTTGAATCGCTTGATCAACTTTCTGACGCCACCGTGCCTGCCGATATCCGGCTCGACGCGCCGCTGGACATTCCCGAACCACGTGGCGAAGCAGAATTCTTGCAAGGTCTGAAAACCATCGCCGGCAAGAACAAGGTTTACCGTTCTTGCATCGGCATGGGTTACACCGGCACCGTGACGCCACCGGTCATCCTCCGCAATGTTCTGGAGAATCCCGGCTGGTACACGCAGTACACGCCTTACCAGGCGGAGATCGCCCAGGGGCGACTGGAAGCGCTACTGAATTTCCAGACCATGATCGCCGACTTGACCGGACTGCCACTGGCAGGTGCAAGTTTGCTGGATGAAGCGACGGCCGCCGCCGAAGCGATGAGCATGTGCATCGCGATCACGCGGCACAAAAAGACCGGCTTTTGGGCTTCCGATGATTGTCATCCGCAAACGCTTGCGTTGCTGAACACGCGGGCCACCGGTTTGGGCATCGACTTGCGAATCGGCCCTATCGATGAAGTTGACTTTGCGTACGGCGACGGAGGCTTGTGCGGTGTTCTTGTGCAATACCCGACTACCGATGGACGCATCGAAGACTACAGTGGCTTGGCCGCCAAGGCAAAAGCGGCTGGCTGTCTGACCGTAGCCGCAGCCGATTTGTTGGCACTGACGTTGCTCACACCGCCCGGCGAGTGGGGTGCGGACATCTGCATCGGCAATGGTCAGCGGTTCGGTGTGCCGATGGGATTGGGCGGGCCACACGCAGCATTCATCTCCACGCATGACCAGCATGCTCGCAAGCTCCCGGGTCGCATCATTGGTGTTTCCAAAGATTCCCACGGCAATCCCGCGCTGCGCATGGCGATTCAGACACGCGAGCAACATATCCGTCGTGATAAGGCGACCAGCAACATCTGCACGGCACAGGCGCTGTTGGCAATAATCAATTCGTTTTACGGTATCTATCACGGACCGGATGGCTTACGCAACATCGCGCGGCGCGTGCAAGGTTTTACCGCTGCGCTGGTCAAGGGACTCGCGCGACTTGGGCACGTCAACATCAACGACGGGCCGGTCTTCGACACGATCCGCATTCGTTTGGGAAAAGGCCGCACGCACGCGGCCCGTCAAGTTGCCGATGCAGCTCGAGAACGCCAGATTAACTTACGTGAATACGATGACGACACGCTGGGGATCACACTCGACGAAACAACCGATCGGGGACTTGTCGCAGACCTGCTGGCGGCCTTTAACTTTGGTCACTACACCGGCTTCGATATCGACGTATTGCTCGCCGAAGCCCGCGGCGACGGACTTTGCGAACTACGAGCGTTCGAGCGTACCAGCGACTTCTTGACCCACGAAGTCTTCCATCGTTATCACAGCGAAACAAAGCTGTTGCGATATATTTACAAACTGATGGGCCGCGATCTTTCACTGACCCACACCATGATCCCGTTGGGGTCGTGCACGATGAAGTTGAACGGGACCAGCGAGATGATTCCCGTCACCTGGCCCGAGTTCGCCAATCTTCATCCCTTTTCGCCCGATATTCAGTGGCGGGGCTACACGCACATGTTTCGCGAGCTAGAAGGTTGGCTTTGCGAAATCACCGGCTTCGCCGCGGTCAGCTTGCAGCCCAATGCTGGCGCCCAAGGTGAATACGCGGGCTTGTTAGTGATTCGAGCTTATCACGAACAGATGGCCCGCAAGGAAGGCCGTGAAAACGAGCGCGATGTCTGCTTGATCCCTACCTCCGCCCACGGCACCAATCCGGCCTCAGCGGTAATGGCGGGCATGCGTGTTGTGCCCATTCAGTGTGATCAACGTGGCGACATCGACATGGATGACTTGCGCGCCAAGGCAGCCCAGCATAATGAAAAACTCTCCTGCCTGATGGTGACGTATCCATC
The DNA here is from genome assembly GCA_041623895.1 of Pirellulaceae bacterium. Classification (GTDB taxonomy): domain Bacteria; phylum Planctomycetota; class Planctomycetia; order Pirellulales; family Pirellulaceae; genus JBFJVZ01. Next base: position 4,735 of record JBFJVZ010000219.1, read on the forward strand.
AACCCATGGTGTCTTTGAGCCTACGATTCGCGAAGTCTGTGAAATCATTCACTCCTACGGCGGACAAGTTTACATGGATGGCGCGAACATGAACGCCCAAGTTGGCTTGACGAGTCCCGCCAGGTGCGGCGCCGACGTCTGTCACTTGAACTTGCACAAAACATTCTGCATTCCGCACGGTGGCGGCGGCCCGGGAATGGGCCCGATCGGTGTCGCAGAACAACTCGCACCGTTCTTGCCGGCTCACCCCGTCGAACGCCCCGACACGGCTGGCGAATTCGCGATCGGTCCTGTCTCCGCCGCACCTTACGGCAGCCCCAGCATTTTGACGATCAGTTATGTCTACATCGCCATGATGGGAGCCCCGGGACTAAAGAAAGCCACGCAAGTTGCGATTCTGAATGCCAATTACATGGCCAAGCGATTGAGCGAACACTACGACATTCTGTACACTGACGCGGGCGGCTACGTTGCCCACGAATTCATCGTCGATTGCCGAAAATTCGACAAGACGGCGGGCGTCGGCATCGAAGACATCGCCAAGAGATTGATGGACTACGGATTTCACGGACCCACCATGTCCTGGCCCGTTCCCGGAACCCTGATGATCGAACCGACGGAGAGCGAAGCAAAAGACGAACTCGACAGGTTCTGCGACGCGATGATTTCGATCCGCGCTGAAATTCAAGCGGTCGAAGATGGCAAACTCGATCGCGAAGACAATCCGCTGGTCAACTCGCCCCACACGGTGCATGCGATCGGCAGCGGCGACTGGACGCATCCCTACACGCGCGAGCAGGCTGCCTGGCCGGCACCCTGGCTCCGCGATGCCAAGTTCTGGCCCACGGTCGGCCGCATCGACAACACCTACGGCGACCGCCACCTGGTCTGCAGCTGCCCACCGATGGAGGACTATTAACATAGGACGCTTGTTCTGCCATCTGTGATCTGATTGCTTTGGCGGAAAACCTGGGTTTGATGGCCGCTTGCGCTATGTTGACCTCACATGCCGTTGGACAGCTAATCCAGCATATTGTTCGATTTCAAAAGAGAGCAGGAAATAACAGATGCCCAAGAAACGAAGAGGACACAAGCAGCGCCGACAGCATCAGCGCCCAAAGCGACCAGTGGTTTTTCCAGGTGCAGAAAAAGAAGTCCCAATCTCGCAATTGATTGCCGCGCGAGATGAGCAAGACGAATTGGACGAAGATGATTCAGAGGAAATGGTTTGGGAGATGCATCCGGACCTCAATCGGATGCGGTTGGATGGGACATTGCCGGAAGAGATGGTTGACGGTGCGGGCAACATCACAAGCCCAAGGATGCACATTAACATGCATGCTATTATTGAGCGTCAGCTATTCAACAACGATCCGGAGGGGATCACTGACTTGGCAGTTGGGTATGAACAAGAAAACAAGTTGACCTCGCACGAGATAAGACACGCGCTGGCCGCAGCGGTCAGCGAGCAGATTTGGTTGATGAGCAAGGAACGACGGCTCTTTGACACCCAGCAGTACTTTCTTGCCATCGAACGTTCCTACGAAACGTTTGTCAGAGCCAAGAACTGAAGACGCCATCCGGTCAGCCATTCAAGATGCTTGTGGGAACAAGCAATCGCCTGCAGTGCCGTAATTTTGCTCGCAAGATTTCAGCACGAGGATTGGTCTACGATTTCGGCGACAACTGCCGATTCGATATCAAGCTGGAGCAGATTAGCACAAGCCGTCATGGGGATCGGCAATCTGGTGATGATGAGTGGGATTGAGAAAGATCGAGAACCCGTGGGGAATTCCGGTGTCCTATAGCGGGCGTTGGCCAAGTCATTACAATAAACCATTCGACGCACCCGTAGCTCAACTGGATAGAGCATCGGTCTTCGGAACCGAGGGTTGGGGGTTCGAATCCCTCCGGGTGTACCTTTGCTAAATGCTGCTGAGCAAACGCTTTAGCTTCGATAACTCCTCAGCCGACAGCTGGGGAGTTTTCGTTGGTTGACCCACTAATTAACCCACTAATGCATCCGAAGTTGCTTCAGTGGACAGTTGAGTATGCACCTCGTTGGCCGCAGCCTGGGCGGATCGCATCGCCCCGTAGTGCTTCTCTGTGGTCGCGAAGTCGGCGTGCCGATCGTGGGATGCACGTTCTTTTGCGAAGACCAATGCGGCTGAATATGCCGATCATCGTCCCAGCAAAAGTCCATCAAATCACCCACGCGAAAGCCGCTATGCCAAATCACGTGCAAGGCGAACTTCCAGGATTCCGCCGCCTCTGCGCCAACGACCAGTTGAGTCGCTTCGATCATACGATCGAACTCCTCGCCGGTAATTGGTCGACCCTTCATGACTTCGTCGACATCAAGTCGCTCGACATCGGGAAGTTCATGGATCCAGCCGCGTTTGTGGCAGAATCGCGCAAAACCCATGACGGTTTTTATCATGCTGTTGACTGTGTTGGGCGAACGCGTCTCGTAGAGAGACTCGTCGCCGTCCATCAGTCGTTCTTGCAGATATCAACAACCAGGAATCCACCCATCGCACTGCGTGCACCACCGCGTGCGGACAACTCGCCGGCGGTCAGCTTGCCGTCGTTGTTGGTGTCGAAGCCAGCAAATCGCGCTAGTAGCTGCTTCTTGTCCGGAGTGAACTTTGGCGCATTCGCTATTTTGCTATTGCTGCCTTTCGTTCTAACTTCGGTGCACCACCTAGGTACGGATAGCTATCGAAGTCGATGTTTCCGCCTATCTCGCGCGGATCATCAAGCCTCCTTAGCTCGTAGCGCATGAAATTCTGCGAGATCTGCCGCGCGGCTCCGTAGTAGCTCTGTCGAAAAACATTTGTCAGCTGCTCAGGATCTTTATGTACATCGTAAAACTCACTGGCAGGGCGTTTCGCAAAGGCAAGCTTATAAGCCAAGCGGTGCCGATCGTCCCTGTCTTTATTTGCGATCACGTAGGACTTCGTTGGACCGTTATCGCAGTCAGCATACCAAGCGCCGGCAATCGCCGAATTTTCGTGATTCGGGGTTCCATTGGGCCAGCGATCGGGCTCATGGTTTTGAATGTAAAGATCGTGCAGCGTCCGTATTCCGCGTGAAGGATACCCGCCCATGTTCGGAGCCTCTTGTGCTGGCACGTGTCGTTCTGTACCGAATACGACTTTTTGACTATTACGCCGCTTGAAAAAGCCGGATTTATCGCTTTCCAGAAAACTGATGAGTTCGCGACGGGCGTCTCGGCGATATTCTTCCTCCAACGGCGCAATCGCTCCACCTTTTTCCAAAAAGACGTTAGCGAGTTCGATGAGACTCACGAAATCATCTACTTTTCGATTCCCGGGAAACTCCTTTGCGAATCGAATCGCCAGCGGAACTCGCACGCCTGAGTCATAAAGGTTACCCTTGCAGCGGGGAAACGGCATGCCATGGTCGCTGGTCATGACGATAATCGTGTTATCAAGTTCTCCCGCGGCCTCAAGGGATTTCAGAGCGTTTCCAACGAGGGCGTCGAAGCGTTGAATTTCGACGTAATAGTCAGCGATGTCGTTGCGCACAACATCACAATCGGGCAAGAACTTGGGCACATCAATCGCCGACAAATCGATCCCAGCCGCCTTGCCTGATCCCGCCTCGTAGGGGCGATGCGGATCGCTGGTGCCGAGCCAATAGCAAAACGGTGCTTGATCACTGCGCTGCTGAAGAAATTGCGCAAAATTTTCGTAGCGTTTGCCAGTCAATTCGCGCCCAGGCGTTTCGGTTTTACCTGGTCCCCAGCCTTTGCCTTCGAATCCCGTGATGTACCCAATCTGCTTGAGCTTCTCAGGAAACGTAGTGAACTTTTCCGGGAACACGCCCCACAGATTTGCGGCACTGCCGAGCGTCCAAAAATGCTGTCCAGTCAGAATGGCACCGCGAGAGGCCGTACACGAAGGGGACGAAACAAACGCGTGGGGAAACAACACGCCTTCGCGGGCAATGCGGTCGAAGTTTGGCGTTTTGACAACGGGATCACCGTACACGCCGGCGTGTGGATAACCCCAGTCGTCGGCGATGGCAAACAGGATATTCGGTCGCTCCGCCAACGGTACGGCTTTTGGTTTGCGCAGCGGTTCTGGTTCCGGCGACGGTGCATTTACGGTCCAGACATAGAGCTTGTCGTCCTTCGAATCCCAACCCATCCCTAACTTCTTGCGTGATGTTGCAATAATTCGGGTACCGCCACGTGTGAAACGGACTCGTGACGTCCAATCGGCGTACATCAATTTCTTCACGACCCGCAAAGTCTTGGGATCCCACAACACAATGCTGCCATTGTTGCCTCCAGTGACAATCAAATCGCCTTGCGCGTTCCAATCCAGCGAGAACAACTCATTCGCGTCGCACTTTGCTGAACGCAACATTCGCCCTGTTGCTACATCCCATAGTCCCAGCGTGCCGTCGACGTAGCAAACCGCCAGGGTCTTGCCATCGGGACTAAAAGCGACTTCCTGAGTCATCTCCTTGGGCAGTTCGTGCAGGACCTTGCCGGTAGATGCGTCGATCAACTTTGGGCGTTCGTTGCGACTGCGTTCCGCCCGTACCTTTCCATCGGGAGTCAAAGCCTTTCTATCGGGCGGAAACCGTTTTCGTTTCCCCTCTTCCACCTTCCGAAGCAGATGAAAGTTTTGGTCGTCGACAATCCAGTTGTAGCCATGCCGCAAGTACAACGTAATCTCGTTTTTGCCCGGCCCCAACGCGGCGTACTGTGCTGGCTTATCTATCTCGGCTAACAGCTTAACGCGATCCACATTTGCGAGCGTGATCGGATCCGGGTCGTTGGCAACTGCCACCGAGCCTCTAGCCAAGATGCAAACCAATAGAAAAAATCGAAATGATGGGATCATAGGTAGGAAATCTTGCAGGTTAGGATCGGGGACGAATTACCACATGTATCTTAACCGTTTCGCTAAGCGTCGGCGTGGAGTTGAGTCGTGTGGACATCGGCAACTACTATGCGATCGTGAATGACTTATTTTTAATTGCCCAATACGATGGCCAGTTGCGCTTCTGGCGCCGTCACCGCGTTGAAGGGTCGTGGTCACCGCTCAACTTTCCCGAAGCTTGGATAACGTGCGCGCTGGCGATCGCGTGTGTCTGCAATATCGTTCGCCATTCGCGTCGGCAGCGGAAGCGTAATTAGCATGCGTGCTGGCCGCATGACGGTGGCCACCTGCACCGGATATCTCGAAAAACGCTCATCGATTAGATTAATCAAAACCACGACGCTTGCGTCCTATATCGTTTTGATTGCCTAGCAGCGAAAGGTGCATCAGATGCTTGATCGATTCATGGGAATGGTACTTCTTCTCGGCGCAGGTACCCCAGCGGTCGCGGATGATTTGCCGCCGTTTCCGACGCATGTTCCGCCAATTCTTGGCACTGCCGTTGTGACCGATTCCGGAAATGGGAATGAATTGTCTGAGTGGCGAATCGGCCTAACCTTGCCAATGATCAGATGGGAGATCGTGGGTGAGATGGTTCCAAAGAGAGAGTGGCCAAAACTCAATGCGGAAGTGGAGAAGTCTCGCCGCATTTTGCGATTGGGTGGGCCTTCGCAACTTGCCGAGTCACGCATTGTGGATGTCAAAGGCAAAGAATTAACTCGCGACCAGGTACTCAAACGACTCGCAAGAGAGTCACCTGTGCTTGTCTCGGTCTCAGGTCGAATGCCAGATGCGTTCTATCTACAGTTGACCAATGCCGACGCTTTGATCGTCATCCTTGGCTCCCGGGACGGCTATCCCGCTCCGGAATTGCTTCCTGCAGAGAAGGGGTCTGCTCAGAATGCGCAAAAGGAGTCCGAAAAATAGGCTGAATCAAGGCGCAGGTTCGGGGCTGGCCGGAAGAGAGCCGTTGGCGCACTTGCCTTTCGTTTCCTCAATAAGCATGCGGTTGCATCGGTCGCCTGTAGTTCGTGAAATCGCTTCGATGCAGTCTTCTTCAAATCTCGGACCGACTTGAGAAAACGTGCAGCCAAGCGGTATGGCGAATTCACGATGAATTTTGCCAAGATTCCGACGTGGACGACGAATCCCAGAAAATCAGGTCCATTCCAAAGAGCACTACCCATGCGAATCCGACCGTACCGACTTTCTGCATTGACGTGGCCATGCTTGCTTGTCGTGGCAACAACTTTCGTAGCGTTCATGGGGTGCAATACCACGGCGCGCACTCTGAACCGCGAGGCCAAACCGCTCGCTTACGTAGGGCAAGTCCAACTCGGTGAGCCTAAGAACGAGGCCGGCCGGGTCGTCGTGCCCTTGACGTATACTGGTGGAGATTGGCGACAGAACTCAGCGATCGTTCCCATCGACGTGGACGCGACTGTCAGCGATTCGGAGATCGACATAACTGTCATTACCTCGCTTGCCAACAATGATGACGCCAACGGCGGTTACAGGCTAATTCTCCCTGAAGACAGCATAGGGGAATACACGGTCTACTATCGTGATCCTGACGGCGCAAGACATCACATTGGTGAAGTACGGCTGGAGGAATAACACGCAGGCGAGGTGTACCGAAGCAGGGCTCGCACGGGAATGCGATCAGCCCCTAATACGGCAACTCCCGTCTTCCCAGCATGCAGCGGGTGCATCGCCGAATGGCACTTAGAAATGCCGCAAGTCATGTGCGATTCACTTCAAATCATTTGTTTGATTTGTCGATTCCGCAATCTGCCGCGTAATTGTGGTGAGTAGCCACCAAAGCTTCTCTTCAAAACTGAATCATTGTTCGTTTGCCAGTGTCGCGTCCCAGATCGTGAGTGAGTAACTGGTTGAGCCGTGATAATCGATTGCAGCCAAATATTTCCCATCGGGGCTTGTTGCCAGGTAGTGTCCTCCAGCGTCGGACAAGGTGAAAAGCTGTTCGCCAGTGGCGGTATCGGAAATCACGACCTGGTCATAGTCGGTGCACGCGATTCTCTTCCCGTCCGGAAAAAACACGGCATCAAGCATCAGCGCATTCGGGTACATGCTGGAAACGCGTTGGCCGGTGCTCGCATCCCAAACATTCACTCCGCGCGGTTTCCCGTTTCTGGTCAAGAAAAATCGACCATCAACACTCCACTTTGGTTTGGGACCGTAGCTGGCACTGGTACCATTCAATGCGATGATCATTTGGCCCGACTGCGCATCCCAAACTCTGGCAAAATCGCCTGCACCCCACGGATAAAAATATCCGCCCAATACTTGCTTTCCGTCGGGGCTGAACTCAAGCGTTGACGGCGATTGGGATTCGTTCAGTGTATGACGGACGGCGCCTGTGCGAGCATCCAAGAGCTTGATCGATTTATCCTGGTAAATCGCAAACAGGCTACCGTTGGGACTAAAGGTGAACGCCCGATTTTTGGGCAGTTCTTCAAGTCCTGAGCGAATGTCAAAGTTTTTTTGTACCCTCGGCGCGATCTTCCACACAATCAGGCTATCCCGGTGCCAGGATGCCATTTGTAAATCGTCCGGGCTGAACCATATTTGCGCCGCCGCATGACCGTCGTGGTCTAAGGATGCATATTCTTCACCACTAGCAAGATCCCAAAGTATGATCGTCTTGTCGCTGCTGGCCGTGGCAAGCAAACGGCCATCTGGATTGAAGGCGACGGCCGTGATTTCGTCTTGTACATCGTACTTGGCCAGTAAATCGCCCGAAGCAAGATCG
>JBFJVZ010000220.1:0-12425 GCA_041623895.1 Pirellulaceae bacterium
GATCAGTCGGCGGCGACGCCGCCGACTGATCGGCTGGTGGCAGAAGGAGAAAGATCGCAATGAATTCCAGGCCGTCGTCATCGCTCGCACACTCGCGATTGACTTGGCCTGGGCTAAGCAAACTGCTGGGCCTTCGGCCCGGTCGCCGTCGCCTTAAGCCGGACGCTCTCCAAGTCCCGGCCTCCATCGACTAATAAAGACCAGAAAAACTTTTCGCTTTTTTGTTTGCCGATGTAAGAAGCGGCCGCCCGCTTGCCACTAACGAATGTATTGGTGCGCTCCGACGAGCCCAAACCCCACGTCCCAGCTCACACCCCAAGATCGGTGTAAGATGAATGACACCTAACATTCGGACCCCGTGCCGGATTTCCGGCTGGGTCTCTCGTCTTTTGTTAGCGGGATTTCATTTTGCCCCGAATCGATTCACCATCGACGCAAATGCATCCGCCACACACCGAGGATCGGGAATTGGTTGAGCGGATGTTGCGCGGTGATGCCTCGGCTTGGCAGGCATTTGTCAATTCGCATGGCCGACTCGTGCGGTCGCGTGTTGCCGATGTCGCGTCAACGTTTGGGCGTGCATGCGACGATAGTGCGATCGACGATGCGACGGCGGAAGTCTTCGCGGCGCTGCTCAGTAATGATGGAGCGGCGTTGCGGGCGTTCGCGGGGCGTTCCTCACTGGGAACGTATGTCGCTGTCATCGCCACACGAAGTGCCACGCGTGGGTTTGCCAGACGCCGTCTGATTGCACCGGGTCAGGCCATGCCTGCGGTATGTGAGTCGACTGAAGACGAATCGGTCACCACTCCGGTCAATCAGTTGATTGACGCCGAGCAACAGCAACGTGTCCACGTGTTGTTAAAGCAATTACCCGAAAAACAGCGCGACGTCGTTCGCTTGTTCCATTTACAAGGTCAAAGCTACGTACAAATCAGCGAGCAGTTATCGATGCCGATTGGATCGATCGGGCCGACGCTCCGTCGCGCCGAAGCGAAGCTGCGAGAATGGTTAGAAGGAGATTAAGCATTTTTATGTAGATGTAGGCCAGGACCTGTCCTGGCGCATGCCCTGCCAGGGCCCACACAAACTGCCAGGACAGGTCCTGGCCTCCGCTACCCCGCAATAACGACATTCATGAACCGACAAACGATCCTGGCCGCCATTCATCGCCAACTTCGCGAAAGCTTCGCGGAAACGGGCGAGGTGCGTCCGCTGGGTGAGATCGTTGGTTCGGTTGGTGAGGAGATTCGTTCGGCTCGAAACGGACAAGCCGCGCCGTCAGTCATCCCCATTGAATCGGTGGCCGCTTTCGTGGATGGGAATCTGTCGAACGAGGAATCCGAAGCCATCTGCCAGGCTGTGATGGTCGACAACAGCGTGCTGGCCGAATTGGTTGCTGCTGTGCGTGCCATGGGGCAGCCTGCCGCAGAACTTGAGCCGCTGCCGGAGGTGCTTCGCAACCAATTGATCGCGATGCAAGCTTCGTTGCCGGTTGAAACGGCCACGGCTGAGGTGCTCGAGGAGTTGCCGATTGCCCAGGAAGCCCCGCCGCCGACGATCAGGACCGAGCCGGTGGTACGCCGATCGTCCGCGCGCAAGCCGGGAAGATTTTACAAATCAGCATTGGCAATCCTTTCGCTCGCCGCAGCACTGGCGGCGATCATCTTTGTGGCAACCAGAAACGATAAGCAAGCAGCGGAACAAGCCGAGATCGTTCAGAACGAGCCTCGTCGTCCGGAGCCGGTCGCGCCGCTGGTGCCGGATGCCGTGAACGACTCGGGCGATCGCCTTGTCGATTCAGCCGATCCGCCAGGTACTTCGCCGGAGCCGGTGATGCCGTCGATTCAGCCGGTGCCGGGCCCCGATCCTTCGCCGGCTGTCGTCCAGCAAGTTCCACCTGTCAAGAATGATCCGCCGTCGATCCGCCCGCAAATACCCGAGCCGCGGCAGATTGCCGATTCAACATCAAATGCCACGCCGCTATCCGGACTTCGTTGGACTAAGGTTACTGGCATCCTGACACAAAGAAACGATGTGGCCACGAGCAGCGATACGCGGGTCGCGATGTGGCAAAGCGTTGGGTCTGGTGCTTCCCCGCCCACTGCAAGCATCGGCCAGCCAGTGGTCTTGCGAACTTTGCCGCTGTCCCGTGCGGAAGCAACCTTGCAGAGTGGAGGGCGGATTGTGTTGGCGGCCGATAGTGGAATCGAAGTCTCCAAAGGCGACACCACAGCCTCGGCGGACGTCGGTCTTCAGTATGGTGATGCTGCTTTAATCGATCTGCCCAAGGGAACGGTGATCCGGCTGATCAAGGCGGGTCATGCGCTAGCAACGCTACGTTGGCAAAGCAAAGCATCGGCGGTGCTGCAACATTCCGCTGGCGGACTGGATGTCCACGTCAACAAAGGCACGATCGATATCAATGATCAGCCTCAACAAGATTCGTCGGTTACCATTGCCAGGGATCTGTCGATCCAAAGTATTCCAGCACCCAAGCGGCTACCGGTGTGGGTCGATCGGCCAGTCGAAACGATCAACGTCAAGCAGACTTTTCTGGCCCAGATTGGCGAGTCACGAAACGTGATGGGAACGTTGAATCAGCAGATTCGCACACTTGCGCAAAACCCACGTGCTTCCGATGGCGATTTGCACACGTTGGCGACTTTGGCAACCTGGCAAGCAGCCTTGGCGGGTGATCATGTCTTTCGGATGGTTGGTAGCCCGCTGCCGGTGGTTCGGATGGCAGCTATGAATCGAGTTGTCATGATTCCCCGCTGGGATCCCCGTCATCGCCGGTTGTGGACAGCGATCGAAAATGCGGTCCGCAACAAGCAACGCGCCACCAGGTTCCGGCGGTTGATCTTTCTTGCCCAGCAAAACGGTACGCCAAGCCAGGCTCAGATCAATACGATGCTTGAAGACTTAACGGCACCCGATGTCGCCAGCCGTGCGATGAGCGACTATTTACTGCGACGTTTCCACGCCAAAGCCAAACAACTGCCGAATTATGATCCCACCGCAACGGGCCAAGCGCAACTGCAGGCAGCCAACTTGTGGCGCCGCTATCTGGGCCGCCCTGCCAACGCCACTCAGCGTGCGGCGCCGGCCGCGGTTGACCGGTTAAGGAATTGATGGGCGGACGGCTCAGTTCAGCAGCACGGGTCCCGGATCATTCGTCTCCAGCGAACCGACTTCCACGCCGGGCTGCACGCGGTGCCGCCAGCCGCGATTTTTTTTGCCAAAGGCGTCTTCGCGGTCGGGCGTTGGATCGGTGGAGATGGAATCTTTCGTTTCCGCCGTCCAGCGATCCAGGATCGCCCGCAACTCGCTGGTCTGGACGACAAAGTCATCCTCCGTTGCCAGGTTCGTCAGCTGATGCGGATCCACGTCGACGTCATACAACTCTTCGGCTGGCCGGGGCACCAGAAAGATGTCCTGTTGATGCTGGTTGAGTGTGCCCGCAGTGTGGGCGTCCCAGAGGTCTTTGCCGGCCGGGAATTTCGGCGCCGCTTCCACGCACATCGACTGTAAATCGGGGTAAGCATTGCGGATGTAGACATATTTTCCGCGGCGAACCATTCGTTCGTGGGCCTGCATGACGTGCCAATTGTGTTCGGAGAAGACGACGTCGCGAACTTTTGCCTGCGGATCACGCAACAATTTCGTGAAGCTGACGCCTTGCAAACGCGGCGACTTTTCCACACCGGCCAGTTCCAGAATGGTCGGGCCCAGATCGATGTTGATGCTGACCAGTGACTGGCAAATCGCCGGATCGATTTTGCCGGGGCAGGCGATGATCAGCGGTGACTTGACGCCGGAATCATAAACACGTGTTTTGCACCGCGGGAACGGACGACCGTTGTCGGCCATGTAAATGATGTACGTGTTGTCTTCGATTTCCTGCCGCTTCAGTTCATCGCGCAAGCGACCGACGAAGGTGTCGGTACGGCTGACTTCGTGGTAGTAGTCGGCCAGGTCTTGACGCGTCGTTTCGCTGTCGATCAGGTAGGGCGGGACTTCGATGCTGGTGGGATCGATTTCCGGTGCGTCGTCATTGATCTGCCAAGTACGATGAGCATCGGTGGAAGCGAACCAGCAGAAGAACGGTTGATCGGCTGGACGCTGCTGGAGAATTTGCACCCAGTCCTCTTCTTTGCCGGGGCCTTTGCCGCCGGAGACCAGCGTGAATGCCGGGTTGGCATTCTTGCCCATGTGATGTTTCCCAGACAGCACGGTGTAGTAGCCGTCGTCTTTCAGAGCCTTGGGGAACAGGAAGTGACCGGCCGGCAGGGACGTGTGCAGTTCGCAGGCCCCGGTGTTGTGCGGATATCTGCCTGTGATCAGCGAGCAGCGACTGGGGCTGCAAGAGGAGCAGGTCAGGTAGGCATTGTCGAAGCGAATGCCCTCGGCCGCCATCTGGTCCAAGTTGGGTGTCTTGGCGGCAGCGTCGCCGTAGCACCCAATGTCTTGCTGGCTGATGTCATCGGTGATGAACAGGATGAAGTTCGGACGCGCGGCCGGGGCAGAGCTAATCAAACACAGGCTGGCGATCAGGAGCACGAATCGCATGAAGGTGGCATCTTTTTTTGAGGACTGGATTTGATCACGGACAATGTAAGAGCAGGCTCACGCACATTCAATAAGCGAGTGAAAAGGGGTCAGACCCCAAGAGCCGCCAGCGGCCCGAAGGGTTCTTTGCACTGTAGGGGTCTGACCCCTTTTCGCGGCACACAAAAACTGACTCGAAGCAGCACTAGGCTTTGTCTCAAAAGTCGTAGCCGGAGTCGCCAGACTTCGGTCCGCGTCTTGGAAAACCTGAATTCTGGCGAATCCAGCTACGTGTTCGCGATTGTTTTTGAGTTTTGAGACAAAGCCTAGAGCAACGATTAATGCGATCATGAAACACGCGGTACATCGCCGAAAGTCTGGGCGACGTCTGGGCGACTTCCGCTACGTCCCAATCCAATTCTTAGCATGGACGAAGTCCCGATTAGCTGCCGCGCGTGTTTCACGGTCGTTTGCCACGTTCCACAGCTGACTTTTCTTGTCAGGTAGCAGTTTTTCCGCGTTCTGTCGAAGGATTCTCGCTTGTGATTCGTTGATTTCAATTCGTACACTCGCCGCGACTGCCCGAACTCCAACGGAGGGAAATCGTCAACTTGGTCGGCAAGGAAGCCACCACCGCTACAGTCCGTCATGGACTCCGGCGCCACGTGCGCTATCTTGGCGCTACCGCTGCGCGCCGGCTGCTGTTGGTGATCAGCGTGGTATCGATCCTTTGCTGCGCCGTGGTCAGCCACGCCGCGGATGGCCCGGCGGCACCCATTCGAGCATCCGGCGACACCGTCTATCGCTGGCAGATCGGTGATGCTCAAGCATCCCTGTTAGAAGGCGAATGCACTTTGCAGCACGATGGGCGAACGGTCCAGGCAAACGCGATCTTGATGGTTTCCGATGGCCCGCGAGGAAATGTGCGCACGCGGATCGTGATCGATGGCATGCGGATGGCCGCTGGTCGAAGCCGAGTCGAGCCAACCGCGTTGACGCTGACGGCGATCGATGATCCGGAAATCCAATCGCCTCGATATCGAGGTGCGCCCAAGACGAGTCCCCCGCTCTTGCAGTATTTACCGTCCGCATCGCCCAGCGGTAGTAACTCGAATATTCAGCAAGTCCAATTCCAGCAACCGGGATCCTTACAGACACCCAGCGGTCTGGAAGCACCTGTGCTGTCACCCGCGCAAGGAGTCGAACTTTCCACAATTCCTCCGCCCGCCACAACCTTTGATGATGGAGCAACCACGGGCGGCTATACGTTCTTCGTTGGCGGTGGCACTCGATCGGTAGAAATCTTGGCACGCGGTACATCGATGCCTGCCGAATTCACGACCACCAACCGGCCGGAAACCGGAGAGACGGTTGTGGTTGCGCGCGGTGGAGTTACGGTGCTGGTCCGCGAAGTCTCGGTTCGCTTGCGTGACGGAGAAGTCATGGAATTGGGCACGATCTCGCTATCGGCCGACCGCATCGTCGCCTGGCTACCGACGCTGGCAGATATTTTCCGCGGCGAAGCCGATCTATCGCAGGCGGATGGTGAGATCTATCTGGAAGGCGATATCGTTTTTCGTCAAGGCGATCGAATCATTTACGCGGAGCGAATGTATTACAACGTCGCGCAGCAGAAAGGCGTTGTCTTGGACGCTGAAGCGATCACCACGATTCCCGAGTTTCAAGGTATCGTGCGATTGAAGGCGGACGTGTTGCAACAGATCGCCAACGGAAACTTCATCGCTTTCGACGCAGCCGTGACGACCAGCCGATTAGGCGTGCCCCGTTATTGGCTGCAAAGCGAACGGTTGACGCTGAGTGATCGGGCGCGCACGACCACCGATCCTATCACCGGCCGGCCGATATCCGATCGCGAGCCATTCGCCACCAGCAACAACAATTTTCTGTACTTTGGCGGTGTGCCGATCTTGTACTGGCCGCGGTTCTCCACCAGTCTTGAAAACCCAGCGTACTATGTTCGCGGCATGCGATTCACCAACGACAGCGCCTTCGGTACCGGTGTTTTGGTGGACTGGGACCTGTTTCAGCTGTTTGGAATTCAAACCGCGCCCAAGGGTGTGGATTGGGAGCTTTCCACGGACTACTTAGGTGACCGTGGTCCGGCAATTGGCACGACGCTGCGATATCGATTGCCCGGCCTGTTTGGTTTCCAGGGACCGGTCAATGGATTCTTTGACACATGGATCATCGATGATCGCGGACTTGATCGATTGGGCCAGGGACGAATCAATATTCCACCGGAAACAACCACGCGCGGCCGTTCACTGCTGCGGCATCGCCATTACCTGCCGCGAGGTTTCGAATTGGTTGCGGAAGTCGGTTGGCTCAGCGATCGAAACTTCCTGGAGCAGTATTTGGAAAACGAGTGGGACCAGGACACCGATCAAAATACCAGTGTGCTGCTGCGCAAGTACCACTACAACCAGCTCTTTGATCTGTACGCCAATGTTCAAGTCAATCGGTTCTTTACTGAAACGGAACACTTTCCAACGCTGGACCACTATCGCTTGGGCGGGTCCCTGCTGGGTAACTGGTTCACGACGTCGGCCCACAACCACCTCAGTTACGAAAAGCTGAACGTCGGCAGCACGCCCAGCGATCCAGCGGAGGCCGCACTGCAGGCACCGGTCCCTGGCGAAATGAATGCGGAAGGTGTCGTCGCGTCCACCCGGCGAGAACTTGCCATGCCGTTGCGAGCCGGACCATTCAAAGTCGTGCCGTTCTTATCCGGCGAACTGGCGTACTACGAACAAGCCGCGGACGGAAATTCACTCACGCGAACGTTGACGCAAGCTGGCGTGCGAGCAAGCTTGCCGATGGTGCGCGTCGACCCCAGCATCCAAAGCGGCTTGATGAATGTTCGCGGGCTGGCACACAAAGCAGAATGGACGGCCGAGTATTTCTATGCCGACAGTGATACAAGTCTGACTGAATTGCCGCTTTACGACCCGCTGGATGACAATTCACAAGAACAGTTTCGACGCCGATTCATCAACTCGACATTTGGCGGCACACTGCCGCTGCCATTCGATCCGCGAAATTACGCGTTTCGTCAAGGAATCCAGCGGTGGGTAACCAGTCCCAGTGAGACGATTGCCGACGACTTGCAGCAGTTCCGCGTGGGACTTCATCAACGCTACCAGACGAAGCGTGGTTTGCCCGGTCGCGAACGGATCGTTGATCTGTTGCAATTCGACGTTGACTTTGTGCTGTTTCCCGATGCGGATCGAGACAACTTTGGCGAAACTTTGGGACCGACCACGTATGACATGCGATACCACATCGGCGATCGTTTCACGTTGCTGAGTGATGGCTACTTTGACTTCTTCAGCAATGGCCTCAGTTCCGTCAGCGCCGGCCTGACCACCAGCCGCCCCGGCGTCAGTGATTGGTACCTGGGTCTGCTGTCGCTGGAAGGACCGATCAGCAGTACTGTCTTCCGCACGGTGCTCGACTATCGCATGAATGAGAAGTGGATCTTTTCCGGTGGCTTGACTTATGACTTCGGACGAACCGGCAACGTCGGTCAAGCACTTGGGCTGACGCGGATCGGCGAATCATTGCTGGTGCGTCTGGGAGTCAACGTCGACTCGGGCCGCGAGAATGTGGGCGTTGGTTTCTCGATCGAGCCGCGGTTCTGGCCATCACAGCGACTTGGGCGACTGGGCGGAAGACTGATTCCACCACCGGGAGTCGAGGGCTTGGAGTGATGTCGGGATCCAATTCGACGTTAAGTTGGCCCAGAAAGTTTGGCGTCGCGTTCAGCGGTTTGTTTTGGGCGATACGCAGCCAATCAAGTTTTTGGATCCACATCCCGATTGCGATCACAGTGATCGTGTTGGCTGCTGTCTTGCAAGTGGAACTGTGGCGGTGGGTTGTCTTGGTGTTAACGATCACCGTAGTGTTCGCCGCCGAACTGCTCAATTCGGCAATCGAACTGTTGGTCAAAGTCCTGCATCCGGAATCTGACCAACAGATCGGCCGCGCCTTGGATGTCTCAGCCGCCGGAGTCCTGGCAACGGCAATCGGAGCGATCGTCGTTGGCTTGTTAACATTAGGCCAACCACTGCTGACGATGTTGCAACCGTAGCGTTCGGTTTCAATGGGTCGACATTTGAGAGCGTTTGGCCAAGCCACAAGGTGTAGTTTGTTTCGCCCCTTCAGGGCTCGTTGTGATGGAATGACGTGTAATCCCAGGGCGGCGCTGTGCCCCGGGCTGTCATGGCTCAGCCCTTCAGGCTGCTGACAACGGCGTCGCAGAGAAGGATGGATTCTAGACGGCGGGTCGTGCGGTGACATTTAAGAGCAGGCTTGCAGCAGTAGGGGCATTGGTCTCCACACATGTTGTTGCTCTCTGGCTCCCTTCTCCCCCGGCTTTGCGGGGGAGAAGGGCTGGGGATGAGGGGCAACGCCGTTAAGCGTTTCTCGTTCGTGTTAGGCGGGCTGTTCTTCGTAGCCGGAGTCGCCAGACTTCGGTTGTATCGTGGACGGCGCCCGAATTCTGGCGAATCCGGCTACCAGGAATCCTTAACGGCGTTGGATGAGGGGGCCAGTTTGTGAGTTGCATGGACAAGAATAGGCATGAACGGCTTGGCAGGAGCCTCGCCCGCCTCGCCCTCCCAAATTGTAAACTGCGACGACCTCGGACAAATCGCTTACGTTCCCGTTTGCTCGAGCACCCAGTTGCGATAGCCGTCGGCGGCGTCGCTGATCGGGATCATCACGATTTGTGGTTCTTCATAAGGGTGCGCCTCGATCAGTTTTCCCTTGAGCGCTTCCCAAACCTTCATCGAACTCTTGATCATCAGGCGGTATTCCTGGTCGCAATGTAGTTGGCCTTTCCAGCGGTAATGGCTGCGAATCGGACCGTCGATTTGCACGCATGCGGCCAGGGAATTCTCCAGCAACAGCGCGGCAAGTCGGTCGGCGTCTGCGGCGGAGGCCACGGTCGAAAGACACAGTAAGAGTTCAGGTTCGCTTGCCATCTGAAATTACCCATCGGCGAAGGGAATTCATTCCGAGTGCGTTCAAGACCAAGGTAACGCGGCGGATTCCGTTTTACATTCCCTGTGACCAGCGAAATCCCTACTGTCGTTAAATTCACCGCTCCATCCTATCAGTGCGTGGTCTGTCACCATGGCCCGATTTACTTTGCCGGCTCGCGTGACTAGCGTCAAATGAGTGGCTCAGGTCTGATGACTAGCGGTTCGTTTGTTGACGAGGTTCCCCATGACGCAACTTTGGAAATACCTTTGGTATTTCATCTTAGCAGGCTTGCTGGTGATGACTTCGGCATCAGCGGTAGGCAACGATCATGCTGGGGATCATGCGACTTCCAGTCCAGCCGTGCTGTTGGAAACGGAGGAAGCACAGATCTCGCTGATTCAAAACACGTTCATCGCCGCACCGATTGCGGGCGTGGTCGCCGGTGTCGATGTCGGCGAAGGGGATCAAGTCACACTCGGCAAGTCCCTGGTTCGTCTCCGTGCCGATCAAGCCGAGACGGAATTGGTTGCCGCCCAGGCAGCCTATGAGGCTGCGCGGCTGGACAGTACGAATGATGTGGATGAACGCTACGCCCGCCGGACTTTGCAGGTTCGCGAGCGAGAGCTTCAGCAGAGTCTGGAAGCGAATCGGAATTTCGCCGGCACGGTTAGCGAAACCGAGATCGAGAAACTGAAGCTGGTCGTCGACCAGTCTCGATTGGCAATCGAACAAGCCAAACATGAACGATCGGTCGCAGCAGCCACCGCCGCCGAAAAACAGGCTGCCGTGCAAATCGCTCAAGCGCGGCTGACCAGGCATACGATCAGCGCAACGGTCTCGGGAATGGTTTCTGAAATCGCCGTGGAACCCGGTGAATGGGTGGAGGCGGGCAAGCCAATCGTCCGCGTCATTTCGCTCGATCCGCTGCGCGCAGAGTGTTTTGTTGACGGTCGACGATACGGCAGCGAATTGGTGGATCACGTCGTTCACTTTTACCCCGCGATCCCGAATGCCGATGATGATGGCCCGCCCTTGCAGGGTTACGTGGAGTACGTGTCGCCGGAACTGCACTCGGTGACCGGACAAGTACGTTTGTGGGCAGTCATTCCCAATCCGCAGCGCATCATCCGCTCGGGCATGCAGGGAAGATTGGTTGTCCTGATGGATGTCAGGGAGCAGGAAGCCGATGCGTCTAAAACGAAGAAAGATCCAGCGAAGCATTGACCGCCGCTGCCTCGGCCGGCGAACTCGGCACGGGATCACTGATCACGCTGACCGCGCAGTTGCCGGACGAAATGAACACGCCGCTTTCGGCTAGCAGTTGCCCGGTCGCATCATGGACGGCGACCAAAGCCAGTGCGTATCGCGTCCGATCCCAGGCAAGTTGCTTTTCCGTTTGGGCAAGCTCTTCCTGGGCATCCAATAAGAACTCAATCTGCAGCTGATCTGTCTGGTACAGCGCCTGGGAAGCTTGCAGTCGTTCACGCAGTGCCCCCACTTGCGCCAGCGAGCTTTGCATCGCATAGTAGGCCGAGGAAACCTCGGCAATCGCATCGCTGACCTGGTGCTGGATGCTGCGTTGCTGTTCCCTCAGGATCGCTTGTTCGCGAGTGAGTTTCCAAGTTGCGTTGCGAACTGCGGCGTGGGCCTGGCGACGTCCGACGACAAGCCCCATCTCGAAACCGAGCTCCAATTCTTGATGATCAAACGAAAAGAAGTCCTGGTAAGCGCTGCTGAAACGCGGGCCGTCTCCCATCAAGTCATCGCCGAATCCTCGCAGCCGATAGCGGCTGATAAAGTCCAACTGCGGCAACAGGAAGTTTTTGGCGGCAAGCAATCGCAGTTGTTGTTGCCGGATCAGCAGTGATTGTCGCTTCAATTCCGTCCGCTGCGACATCGCGCGGCTGACCATGGAGTCATAGTCAAACGCGATGCGTACGTCGCTGGGCGAGTCCACGGGCCGCAACAGTTCTTTGTCGACAAGTGGCAAACCGATCATCTGCCTGAGCCGGCGTTCGGCGGCGTACAGACCCTCGCGTCCCGAATCACCGCCCAAAGCAACTTGGACTTCGCGGCAATAGCGGTAGTACTTGGCCCTTGCCTGAGCTTCCTTGTTGGCCTCGCCGCCCGACAGTTTCGCCTTGTTCTTGGCCAGCACACTTTGCCAGGTGCGATACGACAGGTCGCGGGCCGCCAGCACACTTTCGTAAGTTTGATAATGCCGGACCAGATTCCAGTAGGCGGTGTACAGGTCTTGCACAAACGACTGCACACCGATTTCAAAGTCTGCGCCGCTGACTTGCGTATTGATTTGCGCGACCACGATCCCATTGGAAAAATTGAAACCGGGCTGTGCGTTGGGACCGGCGATCAAATTGAATTGTTTGCCGCCGCCCTGTAACAGCGGTTGCCGCACACCGGCTTCGAGATTGGTTTCCCAAAAATTTGGAAACAGGTTTCCGGCGCGGTTATTGTCGTCGTAATAGGTCAGGTGATTGATCTCCCAGATGGCACCGCTCGGGGTTCGACGTTGCCAACGGGAGTTCATCTCGACGACGTCTTGCACCAATTCCTGGGCGCCGCCGCCGACAACCACATTGTTAAAAACGCGATCGTTGTTCTGTGACATCACGCTCGCACTGACCGCGCTATCAAACTCTGCCAGCGCCGCTTGCGGTCCAAAGAACGGGTCACTGGCCGTGATGGCGCGGTCGTAGATCGTTGTCACGCCCGCCGGGTTATCCAGAATGCGAATTCCCAACTGTCGCAACACGGGCGAACAGGCAAAGGCCTGAGCCAGCATTTCATCTTCGCTGATCGGGCGAAAATGATTGGGTTGCGAATTCGCATCGCGGGGCTGCAGCGAC
>JBFJVZ010000221.1:0-12423 GCA_041623895.1 Pirellulaceae bacterium
GCTCGCTCAGACGAGCAATCCTGGCCCCAGGCTATACGCTGCCACTGCTACGCAGTTGTCGTATGGTTGTGACGAACGAAAACTCGATGCTTGCAACCACCGCGACGCATAAGAAAAGCCAGGCTCAAATTCCTTCTTAAGCCTGGCGCTCTGCAGGTCCTGGCCTACAAAAATAGGTGCACTAACTCTTGCGGTACTTGTCGTTCAGTCCCTTACCGGCGGCGATCATGGGAATGATCTTTTCCAGACGCGTCGCTTTGGTTTCTTCGCGTTTGGCCTCCGCAATGTAGTCGGCGTATTCGCGTTGTTTGCCCTTAGTTAATGCTTTGAAGGCGGTTCCGGCCTTTTTGTTTCTCGCCAGCGCCGACTTCAACTGCGGCGGAATGGTCAGTGGTTTCGCTCGCGCCGGTTTGATTTCTTGGCCTTCCAGCTGCTGCTTGATCGCCTCTTGGATGTAGGCCTTGATCGACCGGCTCTTGATTTCCTTTTTCGATTCAAACCGCCACTGTCGCAGCGCCTTCGTTTTACCCTCTTGGGCGTTGACCAACACGTTGTCGGGATCCGACAGCAATGCACCCTGAAAGAACCACAAACCGCAATACGACTTGAACGCTCCCATACCAACGATGTTCTTCCCATCGTAGGTGTAACACGGCCCGCCCCATTTCACCTCTTCGACCAGATCGGTTGACAGCAGGATCTTGCGCAGCAGCTGTAATTCCTCCTGCCAATACTCGGCCCCGTCGATGTAATCGTCGACGGTCTTGTATCGTTTCATGCTGTGATTCCCCCCTGGAGGCGATTTCGTTCCTGCTTCTGGATCGGGAGATTGGGATCCTACCGAGCTTCCCAAACGAATTTCCAAAGCATGGATCGCCTGACGGGAGGTATTCTACATTGCGTGTGCACCTGGCTGCAGAGAAGCCGATGTTGGTGGTCAAACACGATGTTGCAGAAGGCAACGGCGATAAATCCCGAACAAAATCCAAATTGTGCGACACATTTCCACGCGGCGCGCAATTCTGGTAGTGATTGGCCCAACCAAGGTCCCATGTGAATCACGAGCCCAGCGATGCGGAAATCGCCGGCGGTCTTCGAGCCGGAGAACGCTGGGCTTGGGATGCGCTATGCTCGCGATACAGCCAGCGACTTTGGCGGCACGTCGGCCGCTTGATTGGCAGCGATGAACAGGCGGTCGCCGACGTGTTTCAGGAAACGATGCTGGCGGTAGCGCGCAGCGGCAGGAACATTAGCGACGATTCAAAACTTTGGCCCTGGCTGGCAAAAGTTGGACATAACCAGGCCGCTTTATTTTGGCGACGACATTACCGTGATCGATCGGTCGCCGCGGATTTAGATACCTTGGGCACGGATCTGGATGATCCCGCCGAAGCGATGGCCAAATCGGAATCTGTAGCCTCGATCAGACATTTGCTTTCGCAGATGGATGCCGATCACGTGATGCTGTTGTCGGCGAAGTACATCGATGGACTGAGCGTCGCGCAGATCGTCCAGCTCCTCGGCGGCACGACGGAATCGGTACGCAGCCGATTGGCCAGAGCTAAACGAGATTTTCGGGAACGTTATCAACGCGTAGCAGCACAATGATGCATGAAAACGAAGACAATGATGATCTCTTTCGGCGTTCGTTCTCGTCGCTGGAGGCGAGTGCCGCGCCGATCGATTCCAATGTGATCGATGACGTTTGCGCGACCGCCGGCGATGTGTTCGAGGGAACCGTAAGCAGTCAGGCGGTTACAACAGCAAAGGTTCAAGCGAAGAAAGGGCGATCGATGATAGCGAAAGCGGTGATCGGGATTTCTGCGATGGCAGCAGCGTTGATGCTGTTGTTTCAGCCGCCGGCCAGCAATGAAGGCGACATGCGGCTGGGAACCGTGCTGGACAAAACACTGGAAGCACAAACACTGAAGCTTGCCGTCGATCGCGACGCGGGCAAAGTCGATGTTGTCGTCAAGAACGCGAGCCTGGTGCGCTGGCAAGAGTCTCCGCAGAAATATCGTATTTCCGACGGAACTCGCATTTGGAGTATCGACGAGGGTGCCAACCTGGTGCAAGCAGCGGACAGTCCCTGGCACCACGGCGAATCACATCAAGTAGATCTGTTGTCACTGTTGGGTTTAGACGAACAGCAATCCAAGGAATTGCGAGAATCTTTGTCGACCGCCGAAACGGTCACCGGAAAACCACAAACACGTTACGTCTTTACTTCAACCACGGGTAAAGCCGCCGTGCATGCGTTCTGGGACACGGCCAACGATTGCTTGAGCGAACTGAGGTGCTGGCCGCAGGGTTACGATCCTCAGGTTCAGCCAATCAAGCTGCTGGTACTCGCCCGTGACATTCAGGTTGATGAATCTCAATTCGTAGTCGCGACCAGGCTTTCCGCAGATGGACGGATTGGTAAGGTAGTCGATAGCGAAGGCATCGTCAGTTTGCGGCCGATGATGAACCAGCGCTGGACGCCCGTCGCCCGGCAAATGTTGCTTAAGCCCGGTGATTGGCTGCGCACCGATGCTCGCGGCGCGAACGCTTCCACGCTGGTGACGACCGGGCAATTTAAGGTCACCGTGGGCCCGGCCAGTTTGCTGGAATTGCGCTCACCGACCGAACTGCGTCTTCACCGTGGCGAGTTGAAGGTCACTGGATCGAAGCGTGCTGATGAGGACTTGCGGTTGTTGGGGCCGGCCGAGACTTTTGTGTCGATCAGCAAAGGCAAGTCGGCCCATTATCGCATTGACCGCGCGGGCGACTTGGCCAAGGTTGACAAGAAACCTGTGTGGCTGGAGGGGTTTGAAGGATTATCGACCGTTGATTCCGTGGGATCGTTGATCACCAATATCGACGGTCGCGAAACTCGATTAAGCGTTGGCTTCCACCATGTCAAAGTCGAGATCCGCGATCAAATCGCCCGCACCACGATCGAAGAATCGTTTGTCAATCATACGAGCCGGCGACTGGAAGGCATCTTCCATTTTCCTTTGCCGCAAGATGCGTCGATCAGCGGCTTCGGTATGTGGATCGGCAACGAATTGGTCGAAGCGGATGTGGTGGAAAAACAGCGGGCTCGCGAAATCTATGAAACGATCTTGCGCGAGAAACGCGATCCCGGACTGCTGGAGTGGACGGGCGGAAACATTTTCAAAGCGCGCGTGTTTCCCATCGAACCGTCCAGCGAAAAACGGATCAAGATTGTTTACACGCAAGTCTTGCCGATGAGAGCGAATCAGTATCGATACTCCTATGGTCTGCGCAGCGAAATGCTGCAGACGACCCCGCTCCGCGACTTGACGATCGACGTTCAGGTTCACTCCGAATTGCCGCTGCGGTCGGCTAAATGCATCTCCCATCCCGTTCGTGCTCAGCAAACCGAGCATGCGGCAAAACTGGAGTTTGACGCCCAGGAGTACACGCCCAGTGAAGACTTTGAACTGGTTTGCGAAGTCGACGCATCCGGGAAAGACGTTGTCGTGGTGCCGCATCAAAGAGGTGACGACGGGTACTTCATGGTTCAACTGACACCGCCGGATGACGAAGGAGTGTTGACGCGCGAATTGGTCACCGACGGAGAGCCACTGCAGGTGTTGATCGTTTGTGATACCTCTGCATCGATCGATTCGAATCAGCGAAAACAACAACAGCGATTCGTTTTAGCAGTACTTTCGGCACTCGGCGAAGACGATCGCTTCGACATCGCTCATTGCGACGTGACCTGTCAGTGGCTGCATGATGAGGTCGTACCGCCGACGGATCACCATGTTGATCAGGCAATCAAATGGCTTGGCAAGCGAATCTCGCTGGGCTGGACCAATCTGGATCGAATGGTCGAGTCGATCTTGGATCGTGCCGGTTCGCAGACACACGTGATTTACGTGGGCGATGGAATTGTCACTGCCGGCGATCCCGATCCGACCGCTTTCGTGAATCGGTTACGCAGACTGACGGAAAATAAACAAGCAGGCAAGTTGCATACCGTATCGGTGGGCAGCAGCTACGAGTCGGTCGTGCTCCGCGCGTTGGCCGCGGTTGGCGGTGGCTCTTATCGGCAGGTGGACGCTGATCGCACACCACAACGTGTCGCTTCGGAATTGCTGCAAGAAATTTCTCAGCCGCCAATCCGGGATTTGCAAGTCGAGTTCCATGGCTTGCAGGTAGCGGCTGTCTATCCCGAAAAGCTCCCTAATCTGGCCGCGGGGACTCAGCAAATTTTAATCGGCCGCTATTTGCCCCAAGGACAAGATCAACGCGGCGAAATCGTCGTCACGGGAAGCCTTGGCGATCGCAGCGTGCGGATGAGTGCACCGGTGACTTTGGCGGACGCCGAGTCGGGTAATTCGTTCATTCCGCGGCTGTGGGCACGGGCGCACTTGGATCATTTACTGGCCCAAGGCACCAGCGAAATGATTCGCGATCAGATCATTGCGCTGTCGGAAGAATTTCACATCATCACACCTTACACCTCTTTGTTGGTGTTGGAGACCGACGCCGACCGCGAACGATTCGGCGTCAAGCGACGATTCCAAATGCGTGACGGCGAGCGATTCTTTGCTGAGGGCCGTAGCCAATCCGATCTCGCTTTGCTGCAGCAACAAATGAAGCGGGCGGGCGATTGGCGACTCGCCTTGCGGCGACGCATTTTGCTGGAGATGACGACGCTCGGTCGCGATCCACAGATCTTTGCGCAAATGCCTTACGACTTGAATGTGCCGATGTCGGGGCCGGCCGGCGGCCCATTTGTGACGAGTGTCGTCCCTCACATGGGGCTCGGCGGGAATTGGGTACCTGCTCGCGGCGGCGGTGTTTTTAAGGCCATGGAACCCGTTAGCGAACTGAGCCTTAGGTTGGATGCGACCAGCATCAATGACTCCGACGCGGCATGGGATCTAGCCGGCTCGGGCGGCAACGGTGTGGACTTCCAGCTCGGTGACTTCGAGAGCGGTCTGCCATCCCTCGACAACCTGGAAGACATGCAGATCGCTGGTGAGCGGCGGCAAAGTCCGCAAGACTTTCGAGGTCTGATGATTGACGGTCAGGTCATGCAAGCCAATGACATGGCGGTTTCCATGAGCCGGAGGTCTCGTAGCCGCTCATCAATGGATGGCACGAAACGAAATCGTAAGTTGATCTCCGGAAAGCCGGAGGCGACGGCAAGGATCTACTCGGGCTACGACCCGTACGGAAATGACGATCAATACACTGCTTGGCTCGATCAACTGTTTCCCATCGTGCCGGCAGCGCCGCAAGAATTCGACAACAAAAAGCCAACCGGTTCGGAGGAAGCATTGAGCCTACTGGAGTCGTTGATCCAGCAAGTCGAGTTGGGCGAAGAAAACGGCATCGAAGTCACTCGCGAAAATGAGATTTTCGATCCGCTGTGGAAGCGTAATGCCGGCCAATCTCAAACCACTGAATTATCGGCCAACGATCGCTGGTTGAAGTTCACCGATTCGATCGGCTCGGAGACGCACGTGCATTGGTGCGACCAGGAACAACGCGGCGTCTTTTCACGCGCCTTCCAAATGGGACGGACCCGCGGTTCGACACCGACAGACCTTTCCTCGTTCGATCCCGGTGAAAGGCCGCTGGCCACGGCAGCACAACTGACTGCTCACGCGTTCTACGAAGCGGCACGTGAAGATGCCGGCCAGGATCGTGCCACCGTAGTTTTGATACACCCCAACGACCCGCGGCAGCGGAAACGCGTGACGATCGATAACAAACGTAACATCGTGACTTCGATCGAAACCTGGAACGACTGGATCGATGAGTCGAGCAAGCCGTCAAGCACAAGGCAGTACTCTGATCACAAGCAAGTCGCCGGCGTTTGGTGGCCGGGAAGAATCGAGTCGCTGAACCAGAGTGGCGAACGTGTAAGTGAAACCAGACAGAACGTGCGATTGCTGGGCCCTGATCGCTTTGCGAAAAGATTTGATAAGGATTTGCCCAATCGCGACAAAGTTTTGCTGCTTTCGCCGCCGATCCCCACGGTCCGCCAGGCACACATCGCAGTCCGCGACGGGACAGCCGATGCCCGGCATCGATTGACATTGATCCTGGACGCATCACTGGTGCAAGACTGGGATGCGGCGCTACGGCATCTGCAAGGTTTGGAAACGGTCGCAGCCGGCAAGCCGTGCTTGCCATGGATGCGTGCCGCGGTCTTGAAAGCCGCTCGCAAGAATAATGACATGCTGGAAGCGCTGCGCGGGCTTGCCGACAACATTGCCGCAAATCAGCTTGAGAACGAACTGTATGCCAGTGAGTACTTGATCGATCAGGTGCGGAGCGTCGGCGACCACAACGAATCGCTCCGGATCGTCAATCGGCTGAGCGATGTCTTCCAGCGACAACCGCCTCACGCAGACGGAAACTGGCGACTCAAGAAACGGCGAGCCGAATTCCGGCGTGCCTTGGGCGATCCACAGGCAATCGATTTACAACGAGAGATCGCGGCCGCCGCGCCTTGGGATTTCACGGCGCAAATCGTCTATGCGCAAGATTTGATCGGGGAAGGAGAATACGATGCCGCAATTCAATGGCTGGAAAAACAACTCAGCGATTATCCCGGTGACACTCAGACGCCACTGGAGTCACTGCGAGATAAGATCGCTCAAATCCTCCGCCAAACGGGCCGCCGGGATCAGCTGGTGAAATTCATGAAGTCCTGGGTCGACGCCCAACCAAACTCGCATAACGCCTACCGTCAATACCTGGCGGCGCTGGAAATGGATGAACGCACCGAAGACGCCGACGCGTTGGCACGGCAATGGCTGAAGGACGCACAAATCGAAGGGCAACTGGAGCCTCCGATTCGCGTCCGGCTGGATGTTGCGATCGAATATGCATTGGGACAGCGGTACCAGACCTACATGAACTGGATCGATCCAAATTGGCGTCAGCCGCTGGCGGAAACCGCCACCTATTTCCTGGAAAGTGAGCAGCACGCCGACGTCGCACAGCGGATTCTCAGCCAGCACCAATTCACCGACTCTGACGAATCAGATTTGATTCACGCGCAAATGACGACTCGATTGAAAGAGTCGGCCGGCACACTGGATGTCAAACTCGTGCAGTCTTTTGTCAGCCGGCTCGTCAACCGCGATGAACTCAGTCAGGCCGATTGGACCAGCATCAGCGAAGCCTTGCTCAAACGCTGGAATGCAGAACAAGACCGCCAGCTTCGCAATCAGCTCGGGGCTGTGATCGTGTCCATCTACGGCACTCACTTTGCGAATACTGAATGCTTGCCGTTCTTGCGGGCCAGGATCCAGCGAGCGGAGGCGGACAAAGAATTTGGAGATGCGGCAAGTTTCCGCCGCCAGCTACTGGATGAGCTAGTGTCGCGTGACTGGCAGCAAGCATACGAGGACCAGGCCGCTGCCTTGATTAGTGATTTGGGCGCGCAAGACGATCAAACTTCTCGCTTGCCAAAACAATTGAGGGGTTTGTTTGAGTTTGTCGACCGCATGCTCGCAGCACGGCAAGCCGCGGATCGCCAGAAACTGCGAGACACCGGACATCCCGAAAAGCTGACGCGGACGGAGTACGCGGAGCAGCTTGCCGAACTCCTGGATTCCGCGCGTAGTGGTCTTGCTGAGACTTTGGCCCAATATGCCGACCAGGATACAGAGCTGGGACGTTGGTTTCAGCTGGAGCAGATGCATCTGAACGTAAAACTGGGGCGGCAACTTAAACAGATCGCCAACCACTGCTGGAAAACTCTGGGTGATTCGCCCAAAACTGAAACTGTCGACTTCCAGAAGCTGACGATTCGCGAGGCAGTTGAGTTGCAAAGCAGTGTGTTGCGCCGCGATCGTGCCTATGCGATTTTGAGCTACCTGGCGGTAAGACGTTCGGCTCCCAAGAAACTTGTCGATCGTCTGCAAGCGTATGTTCAAGCGGGCACCGAGTTGGAAGACGAAGAAGGCTGGCGGTGGCGCGATCGTCAATACGACTTGCTGATTGCGTTGGATCAGCCCAACGAACTGCATCAGCGACTGACCGAGTGGATTCGCGAGGACGCTTTCCCGGTCCGCTGGCAGCGTTCACTGGCTCGTCTGGAAGCAGAACGCGGCCAAATCCAAGAAGCGATCGCGCTGATGGAATCGGTTTCAAGACTTGTGCGATTGGAGGCCGAAGATCACGCGGCGCTGGCTGACTGGTATCTGGTCAGCGATCAGCGGGACAAATACCGGCAAGCCAAAGTGGCTGCCTATCAGGCGATGCCCGAACATCATGTCAGCAATTGGATTCAACAGCGGCAACAACGTTGGTTCGACACGAACGTACCGCTGCCGTCCGAGCTTGACGAAAACGTTTTGTACGCGTTCCGTGCACTGTTTGCCAAAAGCAATCAGCCGGAAAACTACATTTACCATTTGCAGCGATTCTACGAAGCATCCCGAGACTTTCGCTTGCTGCAAATGCTGCCCGACAGCGTCCTGGGCCGCACGCCGCAACAGATCTATTCGCTGCTTCAGCGAGTTTCTTCGCAACTGCTGTCAACGATTCGCAGGGAAGCCACCACTGACGAGATCGTCACGCGCATCAACGAACTGCGCGAGCAAGTTGAATCGCCATTGGACTTGCGCGCGCTTGATTTGTTGGAAACGATGATCGAGCGGCAAGCGGCCAAAGTGCTCAATCAACCGGGCCCGCACATTGATCGCGCCGTGGCCGCGATGAAACGCGCCTTCAAGCATGAGTGGGCCGACGGCGAGATCACTCAGATGGCCGAGTTCTTGACATCGCTTGACACTTTGTCTTTAGCGGAGCTTCGCGAGGAGCGTTTACGGCAATTTCGGCAACTGCGTGAGTTGACGGAGCCCGATTCCGAACAGCGATTTTTCGTGACCTGGCACATGGCGCATTCCATCTTCTGGTCCCATGGTGATCATGATCAGGCTCTACCTGTGATGGAATCCGCGATCGCAGGATATCGCAAGATCCATCCTGAAGGTTTGCCGCTGCGGTCCAATCAAGCCGTGTTTGATTATGTGCGAATGCTTGGATACAAGGGTCGCTTTGCTGAAGCGGAACAGTTTCTTACGGACGAAATCAATAAACCTCTGAACGAAGCCCAACGATTGGCTTACGTCAGCCAACGCAACAACACCTACATTCAGGCGCTTCGCGATCGCGGTCAGGTTTCACTGGGATCCGGTGATACGTTGTACGAAAACTTGCGTGACCATCTACTCGAACAAGTCGAAGCCGCAGACGGTGACAATGGGCGATCTGCGGGCGTCGACGCGCTGCTGAAGTTTTACCGAACGGCTTCCGAAAAGAGCTTTGCAGACGCCAAGGATGATTTATGGACGTTTGCTACCAGACATCTGCCAGGCGTGCTCGATCGGCAAACCAACAACTACCAGAATATCGTCGACAACACATCGGACATGATCGTTCGACTGCTGGGGAAATTGAAAGCACTTGATTTCATGGTCCAGCGGATCGAGGACTACCCCCCGCGGCTGACCTACAGCTGGAATAATCCATGGCGACAGTTTGGGTACGAGATGGCACAGTGGCGTAAGGAGCACGAGAACCAGTTGGGTGACTTGGAACCTCGGCTATTGGCAGTCGTGATCAAAGAGCTGCGACGTGACCTGACCACGCGGCACAGCCACAGCCGTTACATTTATGGCCGTCACGGCAACACGTTCTGGGACCAGAAGGCGGATGTTTTTGCAGACGTCGCCGAGCAGGTTCACGACCAGTGGCCGGACTCGGGACGCTCAGTTGCTTATGTGGCCGGCTATCTTGCCAACGGCTTGCACCGATACGATCGAGCGATCGAGATGTTACTGGCCGTCCATGAAAAGAATCCGCTGAAGTGGCAGCAGCTGAACCAACTGGTCCGCTATCTTCACGTGCGAGAACGGTTTGCCGAGGCGATTCCGATTCTCGAGCCGCTGGTTCAATCACGACCCGATGACATGCACCATCGCGTCGACCTACTGAAATCCTATCACCGCAGCGGCCGCAAACGGAAATGGAACCAATTGTTGCTGGAAACCGATACGCACTTTCGTCAGGGTGGACGATGGACCGAATCTAACGTGTCGCAGTTGGCGAATTGTTGTCTGGAGAACAAATTCTTTGCCGAAGCGGCGACGTACTATGGTGAACTGATACCGATGTGCAAACGCGGCGAACACGGGCGCCGGAACGATTTCTACACACTGGCCCACTACTACGCACAACAAGCCGACGCCTTCACGGGGCTCGGCCAAACCGCAAAGGCTGTCGATTCCGCGTCCGCGGCAATCATGACTTATCATCGCTACCCCAATGACCGTCGCGGCATGGTCTACAAGCTTCGGCAAGTCTTGGATGCGGCGAAAGATCTTGATGAATTTGTGCAGCAGCACGATCAAATAACGGATGCGACCGGCCAAGATAATCCGCTGCTCAGAAAGCAACTCGGACTTGTATTCGCCAGCCGCGGCCAACATGAACGTGCCATCAAGCAGTTGCGGGCCGCCATCGCGTTGCAACCGACCGATACGGAAACACATACAGAACTGATCAAAGTGCTGGATGCAAAAGGTGACTCTGATGACGCCACCCGCCAATTGCTGGCACTGCTGGATATCGATCGTCACAATTTGAAAGCTTACCAGCAACTTGCCGATCGCCTGAAAGATGATCCCGGCATGTCGGAGCGAGCGATCACAACGATCGTCGAAGCCGCTCCCAACGAAGCGGAACATCATCAAGCGGTCGCCGAGATTCGACAGCAACAAGATCGTTGGTCCGCGGCGATCGACCATTGGAAGCAAGTCACCAGGCTCCGTCGATCCGAACCCAATGGTTTGCTGAAATTGGCGGAAGCACAAATCCACGCGAGACGGATCGACGACGCCCGGATAACGCTCCGTACGCTCTCAAGCACCGAATGGCCCTCGCGATTCAGTGATGTGCAAAACCAAATCGAAAAACTGACGACCCAGCTATCCCGTTCGGGAGGGCGAAGCTCCCGCTGAGCCGCCACGCCTCGTTCCCACGCTCAGAAGTTTCTCAACCGCCGGGAGGGCGACGCTCCCGCGGAGCCGCCAAGCATTTTCCAACGCTTCTGCTCGGCGGGAGCCTCGCCAAATTTTTCATCAGCCCCGCCTCGCCCCCCGAGTCGTCAACGCGCACCCGGCGCCTCTATTGATTCGCGACATGCACCTTCCAGCCTGTTGCTAGCAAAATCGTCCCTTTACGTGCTTTGCCTCGTTTTCTTACCCTCTGCTGCGTTGCGTTGAACGCGACATCGTCGTCAACCACACAAAATGATTGCGGAGTAAATGAGATGACGGCAAACGTGCTGTGTATCAAATGGGGAACCAAATACGGCAGCGAGTACGTCAACCGGTTGTACCGTGGCGTCAGCAAACATCTGTCGGGACCCTTTCGATTTGTCTGCCTTACCGAAAACTCCGCCGGGATCGATGCCGCAGTCGACGTGTACCCATTACCTGTCACGCCGTTTGATGAAGATGCGTTCGACGCACGTAAAGGCGGTGAAACTTGGCGCAAGGTCGGCTTGTTTCAGCCGGGGCTGGCGGATCTGGACGGCGACACTTTGTTCTTGGACTTGGACATCGTGTTGACGGGTTCGCTGGATGATTTCTTCACCTACCAGCCCGGTCAGTTTTGCGTGATCCATGACTGGCTGGAAAAACGCCGCGCCTGGCTGCCTGGTCGCGATGGCCGCGTCGGCAATACGTCCGTCTTCCGCTTCCATCCCCAAAAACACCGCCGCGTCTACGATCATTTCGCCGCACATCAATCGGAGGTGCTGGAGACATTTCGGATCGAGCAACAGTACGTCAGCAATGTGTTGGCCGGAGACCTGGTCTTCTGGCCTGATGCGTGGGTACGAAGTTTTAAACGCCACTGCCGGCCGGTGTTTCCCCTGAACATGATCCGCACACCGCATCAACCAACGGAGATGCGGATCCTGGCGTTTCACGGTTATCCGCTGCCGCAGCAGGCGATCGAGGGCTATTCCGCCAGCGTCTTCAAATCGACCAAGCCGGCACCCTGGCTAAAGCATTACTGGAGTGATGCGGCGTAGTGTGGTTTGTCGTTGAATGTAATCAAGAACAGGACTGCCAGCACAGGAATCTCGGTCATCCCATTTGCATTGCTGTTTTGCAAAGAACGCCGCAATGAATGTTGACCGAGAACCTCCGTGCTCTCCGCGTCCTCTGCGGTTAGATCTTGCCCGCTACGTGAGGGTCAGCAACGCCGCCACGCCATGTGAATACGCTTTGCAGTCGACTGTTCAAAGGGGCAAACGCGCTCAGATGGCAGTAGTGCTCTGTCAACTTTTGACTTTAGGGTAGCCGGATTCGCCAGAATTCGGTTCGTTCCAAGATACCCCGAAGTCTGGCGACATCGGCTACGACCACC
>JBFJVZ010000222.1:0-12413 GCA_041623895.1 Pirellulaceae bacterium
CCATCCAAAGAATGGCTGCAACGGCGCAGATCCCCAACACGGCGACGGTGATCTGCACGCCCCGTTGTTCCAGCGGCAGGCGCGGATTTTGCCCGAGTTTCCGCGTCTCTTTCCCCGTCGGCTCGATTTCTGTGTGCTGGCCGTCCTCTTCCACGGGTGCCCCCCCTCCGTCCTCGCTGCCAGTCAACTCTGCTGCCGCTGCCAGGCAACTTTGCTGCCAGGCAACCCCTATCGCAACTTGCCTGATCGACGGATTATCAGCAATGACGCGCGGATTGTATAGTCAGCTGCTGTGCACACACAACGGCACTCAGCGTGAACGATTGACCGTCTCGAAATTCGGGGAGCATATTGATCACTCATGGCTGCACGGAAGTCTTACGCTATTCGAGAAACACTCGCAGATTTTGACTGATGAGCGATTACATCACTGTTAGGGCCGATGAGGCGCTGGAAAATGACTTGCGTGCCATCGTACGTCTTTCGATTGCCGAAGATCTGAATCGCACCGTCGATTGGACCACCGTTTGTTTGATCGGGGATGACATTGAGGGCGGTTGCCAGATCGTCCCCAGAGAATCCGGCATATGCGCAGGACTCGTGACGCTGCCCTGGATCATCGAAGAATTCGACGGAGAGTTGGAAGCGGAGATCTTGGGCCACGATGGTGGACCACTGCTTGCCGGCCAGCCGATTGCCAGACTTCGCGGCAACGTCCGTGACCTGTTGACGGCCGAGCGTACGATTTTGAACATCTTGTGCCGACTGTGCGGCGTGGCCACGCAAACACATCGCTATGTGAAGGCAATCGAGGGGAACAAGGCACGTTTGTACGACACTCGGAAAACAACGCCAGGTTGGCGATTATTAGAAAAGTATGCGGTCTCCTGCGGTGGCGGCCGCAACCATCGTCGCGGACTGTACGACGGTTTCTTGATCAAGGACAACCATCTCGCCTTGGGTGGTGGCCAGGATGGCCCGCTTTCGGTTGCTGACGCGGCGCAGCGGGCACTGCGGTGGCGGTCGTCCAAGGTCGATGGCATGACGGCGCCGCCCATCGTTGAAGTTGAAGTTGATTCGCTGGCACAATTGCGCCAGCTGCTGCCGATTGGTCCCAACATTGTTTTGTTGGACAACTTTCAGTTGCAGCAACTAGCCGAGGCGGTAGCGATCCGCGACGCCGCCAATCCGGCCGTCGAACTGGAAGCATCCGGTAATGTCAAAATCGATACGATCGCTGCAATCGCGGCAACGGGTGTCGATCGTATCAGTAGCGGCGCGTTAACTCACCAAGCCACCTGGTTGGACCTTGGTTTGGATTGGTTCGACGCCACGACAAGCTAGGGTTTTGCGAGCGATGATCCGCACATCGCTGCGTCTACCAACCTGGCAATCAGGCGATCGATGACCAATCGCCCCACAAACCATGCAGTCCAGATCTAACATTACAGCTCACCGCCACTGGTGGGATTTTCTGCAACCGGCCTTGGACGCCGCCTCGATTCTCGCTGCCTTGACCGCCACCAAGCTGGTTGCCCGCGGCTGGGTCGATGACGCAGCACTGGCGATGGGGCTGGTTGCGGTGATTGTCTTTTTGCTGTCATCACAGTTGACCGGTCTGAGTCGTCGCTTTGAGGCTGGGAACGTTGACCGTGAAGTCACGTCCGTTGTCGCTACTTGGGCGCTCACGATTTTGGTGTTGTCGCTTTTGGGTTTCGCGACCCGTTACGGGGAGATGTTTTCCAGATCGATCATGCTGGCCTGGATTGTTCTGACGCCTGCACTGATCGGTTTGTCGCGAATGAGCTTGCGCGTGATCCAAATGGGGCTGTTGCGCCGCGGTGTGGGAACGCGCCGTGTCGCGATTGCCGGCTTCAACGACTTGGGACGTCAGACCGCGGCCAACATTCAGTCCGATCCTTCGCTGGGATTGAATCTGATCGGTTTCTACGACGACCGTGATGAGTCTCGGCAATCGTCTGACGAAGGCGGCGAACCGCTGCACGATGACCTGCATTTGGTCGGCAACCTGGAACAGCTGGTTCAGCGGGCTCGTGCGGGCCAAGTCGACACGGTTCTGATCACCCTGCCGATGCGGGCGGAGGATCGGATCCGATTCGTGCTCGATAAGCTAAGCGATTCAACGGTGTCGGTTTACATTGTACCCGACTTCTTTGTTTTTGAATTGTTGCATTCGCGCTGGACCAGCATGGGTGGACTTCCCGCGGTCAGCGTATTTGAGAATCCATTATTCGGCGTCGACGGAGTCGTCAAACGCGTTGCCGATTTGTTGATCGCGACGGCAGGTTTAATCGCCGTCGCCATGCCGATGGTTTTGATCGCAATTGCGGTCAAACTTTCCTCATCCGGACCTGTCTTCTTTCGGCAAAAACGATACGGTCTGGATGGACGAGAAATTCTGGTATGGAAGTTTCGCTCGATGCGCACCTGCGACAACGGACCGGTCGTCAAACAAGCGACCAAGGGCGATCCGCGGATCACACGCGTCGGAGCGATTCTTAGAAAAACCAGCCTGGATGAATTGCCACAGTTGTTTAACGTGATCGAAGGCACCATGTCCCTGGTCGGACCGCGGCCGCACGCGTCGGCACACAACGAGCAGTACCGCAGCCTGATCCCGGGTTACATGCTCCGTCACAAAGTCAAACCGGGCATCACGGGACTGGCTCAAGTGAACGGCTGCCGCGGAGAAACGGAAACGATTGACAAAATGGAACGCCGAATCCAGTGGGATCACACCTACATCCGCAACTGGTCGGTATGGCTGGACTTGAAAATCTTGTTGAAAACACTGACGGTGGTCTGGAAACAAGACGAGGCCTATTAGGCTTGGTCCCCAAAAGTCGTAGCCGGAGTCGCCAGACTTCGGTCCGCATCTTGGAAAACCTGAATTCTCGCGAATCCAGCTACGTGTTCGCGATTATTTGTTGAGTTTTGGGACAAAGCCTGCCAGTGCTGCTTCGAGTCGGTTTTTGTGCGCCGCGAAAGGGCCGATTCCGGCATGGCGGACGGTTCGCCCCTACTGGTTCGCTGGTTTACCACGGCCGGGCAGTGTGCCGGCCCACTTTTTCTTGAGCCTTGCTGCACTTGCAGCGGCCACGGCCCCATAATGGTTCTCTTCCAACGGGTGGAAGCACCAAGTCTGCGAGAGGGTATCCATGGCGACAGCGGCTGCGGAAAGATCGGAAGCCACACAAGATGCGGCGGAAACAATCACCTGGCTGGATGCCGACAAGGATTACGCGTTGGGGATTGAAAAAGGCAAACTGGTTTGCCGAAACCCCAAAGGCAAACAACTGGCCACGGTCCCCAAATGGTTGAAAGAAACCGATCTGGCCGAGCAGTTGTTGGCGATGTGTGAATGGATCGAAGAACATCGCAACGAATGTTTGCGGCGAGTGGAAACGTGGATGTTGCGGTCGTTACCCGTGCCCCGCGAAGTCGTGCTGGAAGTTTGGCCCGATCCCGATTGGCGCGACATGCTTTGCAATCTGGTCGTGACTCCGACGGATGCCAAGGGAACGCCGGATGAATCGCAGACCGGCTTGTTGCGTGACGTTGACTCCAAGAAGGGCGTCGGCGTTGTCGACCGAGACGGCGAAACGCAATGGATCAAAGCGGCACAGATTCTGATCCCGCATCCAATTCTGATTGACGGCTTGGATGACTTGCGAGAGATCGCTGCCGACATGGAGTTCACGCAGCCGGTCGAGCAGCTTTTCCGACCTGTCTTTGCGGCCACGGATGAACAAAATAAAAAGTCATCCATCAACGACTTTGCCAATGGCAAGTTTGAGCAATTGAACTTTGCCAGCTCACTCTGCCGCCGGCTCGGTTGCCCCGTCCGCGGCGGATACGCTTGCATGAAAGTTTGGGAAAACGCGATACCAATCGAAGCGCGTTATTGGATCGGTGATCAATACCCTGAAGCGGAAACCTACACCGGCGATTTGATCTTCGTTGACTCCGAGCAAAATCCGCAGCCGATTGCTGATGTCGGCCCAGTGACGTTTAGCGAAGGGATGCGAATGGCATCGCAGATTTATGCCAAGCGGTCGGTTGAGAAAGAGGAAGGGGAGGACGAGTGATGAATGTAGCGACGTTGCGGTTGGAGGCCGGTGGGCTGGTTCCGGTCAAGACAAAAGTCGACGAAGCAGCCACTGAACAGATTGTCGCCCGTACGTATTGTCACCCCGCACTCGGTGGGCGGCCTGTCGTGCGTCTGGCCTCCGACCGGTTGGGAGAAGCCGAAGATTTGGCGATGGAGTTTTTGGGCTTTGACAAGCCCGCAGTCTCCAAGCCGTTGGCGGTCCAACATCGCCGCAGTCTGAGCTTTGCCGCCTGGGCATTGATCAATGATTCTGACAACGCTCGCTACGCGCTGGATCTGGTCAAGCGGATGAAGGCCGCGGCACGCAAGGCCAAATCAAAACCGGGGCACGCCTGGGATGCGTACATGGAATTTTCCAAGGAACTGGGGAAATCAGCCGCTCATTTTTTGCCGCCGTACTGGGAAGAAGTCGGCCGCACGTTCAAGGACCTGGGCAATTTTACGTACGCCGGACGAGCCCTGACTCGATCATTGGAAGCCGAACGAGTGCATGCGCTGGAATCAGACCGTGCCCGGCGTCGCGACGTCGTTTTGGAATTCGTGCTGGCCGGTTGCCTGGCCGGCAAGGCGCTGTCGGATTATGCCAGCGACTTGATGGATCAGTATTCGCCGGAGGAAGCCTTCAAGATTTTCCGCGATCTGTGTGTCCGGCGGACGCGCGGCGGAATGGCTCCCTGGGCGGCGATGCCCAAGGATTTCGCTAAGGTCGCCAAGGCGGCTGATTTGGACGGCGACGCGGAATTGGAAACCTGGTTGGAGGAAGTGATCGAAACCCCCGCGATGGGACGCGTTTCCATTCAGTTCTGGAAAACATGCAAGAAACACGTTCAACGAATCGTGCAACGGAATCCCTCGTTTGCGGTTGCCCTGCTTCGTCACACCAAACCGGAAGAGACGTATTACGACGACAAAACGCTGCCTTGGATCGAGCTGCTGAAAAACTGGGGTGTGCTGGAGTATCTGTGGCAGGATGAGCACAACGGCGCGCCGCCGCTGGGCGAACCGATCGCCGAATGGTTTGGTCGAGTGCTGCGATTTGAATTGCCCGTATCGTTAACGGTGCTGGAGATGCTTGAAAAGCTCCAGCCGCGACTAAAGGACGAGGATGTGCCGCTTCCGCTGTCGTTGAAACAGCGTTATCGCTCTGACGTCATCGACATCGACGTGTTGGAAACGTGTTTGGCAAGTGGCATCAAAGTTGACGATCCTCCCGAGGAAATGGGCGTTACCTTTGATGGTTGGTTGATGGCCGAACCGGACCATCCCTTCCGCAACAGCGATATTGTTCACAGCGCCAAGGATGATCGTTTCAAGACCGCGATTCTGTCCGCCTTGACCGAAGCGATTTCCTGCCGCGGTGGTGCCCACAGCCGCGGCTGGCGACAGGAAGACGTCTTGCAGCGACCGTTTCCCGAAGCTGCCGGTGAGCGCCCGGGAATCATGAAACTTTGGCACGAACATTTTGCCGGCGTGCTTGCTAATTTGGACGGCTGCGGCCTGGCGAGTTTCCGCATCGCAGTGGGCCAACTGCAGCAGACGTTTTGGCCGGAGTCGCTTCAGCACTTTCCCGATTTGGCGGAGCAATTAAATAGGATTGACCCGGCGGAAATGTTGATGCGGACGCTGCAAGCCGGCGTCTTTGCCGAATATGGCTGGACGGACTTGGAAGCGGCAATCAAGGAGCACAAGCTGAACATCAAACGCGACCGTTACGGAGACACGAACATCCAGTTGCTGTTTCCCGATGTTTTGGTGCAGGACGGAGTCAAGGCAGTCGCGGTTGGCCCCAAGGGAGTCCGCAGTTGGGAAATGAAACTGCCCAAAAAAGCGGAGATCGAATCACTGTATCCCGTCGCTGACGACCTGGCGATCGAGTATCAGGACCGATCGAGTTACGAACGATTTCTGATTTGGGCCAGTGACCCCAAGACAAAGCACAAAGCTGAATACCGCAGTCGTTATGGCACCACGACACCAACAGCGACTGAACTGGACGACGGCAGCCTCTTCATCGGTACCCGTGCGGTGCGGCCCGCCGACAAGAAACTGCCCGAAACCAAAGATTATTTGCATGATGGCGAACGGTTCTGGCGCGTCGAACGCGAATACGTCGGCGGCGAGGATGGCTATCAAACCACTGTCGATGAAATCGACCCACAGACTGGTAAGAAGATCCGCACCAGCGTTCCCGCTTTCTTTGAAAAGACCGATGGCGGTGAGATTGATTACGATATTTCGGAGTTGTTTGCCGCCCCGAAAGGTTTAGATGATTCACCGCTGGGAATTTCCCAGCGCCTGATTGGTTGGAAGACCATCAAGCGGCGCGATGCCAGCTACGTTGGCGAAGGCATCGACGGACGCCGCTGGGATAAACCGCTGATCACGCCGCAAGGCGATGCTGCCAGACCCATCGCCTTGCTTCCCCAACCAGGGACGGATGAGTATCTGCCCGTGACGACTCATGGCGGCCGGTCCGGCAATTATTGGATCTGGGATCCTGCCGGCAGAACCGTGGTCGCCG
The DNA here is from genome assembly GCA_041623895.1 of Pirellulaceae bacterium. GTDB lineage: Bacteria > Planctomycetota > Planctomycetia > Pirellulales > Pirellulaceae > JBFJVZ01. Next base: position 6,654 of record JBFJVZ010000222.1, read on the forward strand.
TTGTCGAAGACTTTGAAGACTTCAACGAGGATGAGCCCAGCGAGCAGGTCCTGGTGTTGCCGATCCGTTTTTGGCATTTGATGAAAGTCCGCGATCAAGGTTCGTCAAAGATTCTGCGAAAGTTGACGGAAAAGCAGTCGCAGGAACTGTTGGCGGCCGCTGCCGCTGACCTGACGAATCGCAAGTCGTCTCGTCGAAAGAAAACACAGGATGACGGCGGCAAAGCCACGGTCGGTCGAATCCTGCCCGTTGTCGAAAAGTTGATCCCGCAGGCTCCCGAACCGCTGCAACTCGGCGTCGCGCGAACCGTCCAGCTAGCCGCTGAGCAGGCTGCCGCGTTTACGGCGATCCGCGACAGCGCAACTGCGGGAAAATCAGGACAACAGATATCGGCGACCGGTGCGCGCGATCCCAAGGTCGATGCTGCCGCAGCACATTGGGGATTTGAAACCTATTACTCCTACAGTGACGACGAGATGTCGCTGAGTGCGCACCTGAACGCGGTCGTAGAGTTCTTGAAAGGCGATGTGAGCGAAGCCGATTTGCCGCCGACCGATTTTCATTGGTTCCCCTTGCTGGGACCAATCTCGATGAAAGCCTGGGAAGCAATGTGGTTGGCCAAGAGTGCGGAGCTCGGCAGCAAAGACAAGACTGCGGTTCCCTGGGCGGAACTGCTGGAATTGGCACTCAGTCTGGGCCTTTACGATTTGCCCGGCGAGTTCGCAGAGATGACGGGCCTGCCCGAGGGGGCGAAAAAAACCACCTATGGATACGACGTCGATGTGGACAGCGGCGCGTCCTTTGCCTTTCGTGATGGCGATGACGCTTACATTGTGATCGAAAACGACGGTTACAATTCCGATCCCTATTCTTTTCTCCGCTACTCGACAGGTAAGCAACCAGGCACGCCGCCAGGGTACAAGGTCAAAGGCGTCAAGAAGCTGAAGCCGGACTGGAGTGTTCAGCAGATGCAGGCGTTCATCCAAACGGCCAAGGCAGCCGAGCAACTGCCACTGCCGACGCCCACGGAGCTGGCGGACACCGCTGAATCCTTGAACGCATCGCCCGGCGAAATCGGTTTGATCTGGTTGGCCGGGCTGAAGATGAATAGTTATGAAAACAATTTCTTGCCGCCCGACGTCCGTAAGGCATTAGGGCTGAAGGTCACCGAGGTCAGTGCCGCAAAACAATCACTCAGCAATTTGAAGGACTCGGTGCGCGAGAAACTGTTCGCCTCCGTCTTAAGTCTAGGACCGGAAGCTCCGTTTGCTGAGGACCGCCGTTCGGTTTTGGCTGCGATTGAGAAAGCTTGGAAATCAAGAATGCCCAAGCGATTGTCAATCGACGCGGCGCTGCAAAAGCGACTTTCGGCGATATCGCGGCAATCACGCTGGCAAACCATCGATCATGAAGAGCTGTTGTCGGCCGCTGCTGATCCGGCAAAGGCGCCGGCCCTGCAGCCCAGAGCAATGGAAATCAAGCCAGTCAAAACCAAGTGGTCGGTTGATTTGGCGATTTCCGCTGATGGTAAGCATGAATTCGATGCCGGCATCCTGCGATCGGCGGCTCACTTGGTCGGCTTGGTACATGCGGAGTGTGCTGCCGGGGCAGCGGCCAGGGGCGAAATGCCTGCCTTGATCACTCAGATCAAAAAACTGCTCGATGATAAACGGACGTTGTTGACGCTGCGGGACTTGTCAATTTACGACTACGGCAACGGCAAGAAAATCAAGCCGGTCCAGTGGGTCGAAAAGTATGTCGGCAAAACAAAATCCGATAAGAACAAGATCGCCCGTCTGGATGAAGGCCTGATCGTGGCTGCCGCGACGGTCGATGCTCATGAGGTCGTGGTCGGATTCCGACCGGCGCTGCTAAAAGATGCGGCCGATCTGGCGCGATTAAAAGGAATCACCGCTGTCGAAGTCGCTGAAAACTATGGTGTCAATGGCGAACTCGTGCCGCTGGCTCTGCTACTGAAAAGTCCCGGCGTGCAAAAACTGGTCAAAGACTTTGTCTCCAGCGACTTACCGGAAGGTGCGTGGCCACAGAACCCGAACCTTACTGCGGCCAAAACGGTGGCGGCGGTTGCCAAGCAACATAAGTTCAGCGCCGACGCGGCCGCGCTGTATTTACAGGTGCTTGCTCTCCCCGACCCGACGACCGCGAACATCCGAAAGTGGAACGATTGGAAACCAGCGACAATTAAGAAAGCGACTGCTGAATTGATCAAAGCGAAGTTGGTGCTGGAAGCGAAACGGGCACGTGCCGGACGCAATATCTTCCTTCCCGGTGAGTGGGCGGAACTGAAAGCACCTTGGCTGCCAATCGAAACCTGGAAACACAAACATTTGTGCGAACCGGAATTCGATGTCGGCGAGCAATGGCCTGCGGGCGGCCCAATGGTATTCAGGCCCTATGGTGACTTGTTCGCAGCGGCCTGGCAGCGAGTCGTCGACGGCGATGTGCCGAAGTACGAGGAAGTGAAAGGGAAGGGACGCAAGAAGTAAGAATTGATTTCGATCGATTCTGGCTTTGCGTGCGGGCACGCCGGTTCCTGCAAAACATTGTAGGCCAGGACCAGTCCTGGCGATATTGCTGCCAGGACAAGTCCTGGCCTACGATCTAAACCAAACTCATGCATTAGTGGCTGGCTTGCGCTGCCTGTTGTGCCAGCAGCTTCTTTTGAAACCGCGACTGCGCGACGTCGACGATAATCAGCACGGCTAGCACAAAGTAAAACGTACTTTTCGCCATCGCCGTGACGTGATGTCCGAACAACTCAAGTTCAGCCTTGTGTCCCCCTTCGCTGACCAGCATCACGCCCACGATGAACAAGATGAACAAGCCCAGCACTTCGTACATTCGATTCCGCTTGAGAAATTCTGCGACATGATCCGCCAGCCACATCATCATTATCCCGCCGATGATGATCGCGGTTGCCATGATTGTCAGATCCTCGGTCAACGCCATCGCGCTAAGAATGGAATCGAAGGAGAACACAAGGTTCATCGCCACGATCAAGGAGACCGCCTTGAAAACCGTGTTGCGGGCATTCTTTTCTCCTTCGTGTTCGATATCGTGGACCGACAACAGATGAAAGATTTCTTTCAAGGCGGTCCAGAGAATGAACGCGCCGCCGAACAGCACGATCAAGCTATGACCAGAGATTTGGGCGGAGATGAAATCAGATCGAAAACCAAAGAACGGTTCGTCCAGTGCCTTGACAAGATTAACAACGACGAACAGCAAGCCAATACGAAAGATGATGGCCAAACCAATCCCCAGCTTGCGGACCATCGACTGCTTACTTTCCTCGACACGCTTGCTTTCGATCGAGATATACAGCAGGTTGTCAAAGCCAAGCACTGCCTGCAGCAACACCAACATGCCGAGCGTAAAGATGCCTGAAATCGAAAACAGGGTTTCGGCCACTGCTTCGCCCGCTGCTGCTGTTTCGCCGTCGGCGGCCACGCTGGCAAGCATGCCTGGAAGCCAATCAGTCTGTTGCACCAAATCAATCATCGTCTGCATCCAATCATTTTGAAATCAAAATCGACTCGCGGGATTGTGCCGAAATCGTCGATCCCCGCGCGCAGCGAGATTATGATGTCAGCGCCGGAAACCCACCACCCAACTTGAGCAGCGAGGTTTTTTGATGAATCGCATCATCGTTAACGCTTGGATTTGCGCACTTTGTGCGGCCGTCACGCTACCAGGTCAGCTGGTGGCGGCAGAAAACGACCCGCAATATTATGAGATTCGCAGTTATATCCTTGGCGAAAATGGCAACAGCGACGCGATCGACAACTATTTAAGCAAAGCTTTGTTGCCGGCGCTGGGGCGACAAGACATTGGCCCGGTGGGTGTCTTTTCTAACTCCCCGAATGATTCATCGGGCAGCCCACGCGTGGTTGTTGTGATTCCCTACAGCAGCGCGGCTGAATTGACAACGGTCGGCCGGGCGGTCGAGGCCGACGACCAATACCGAGCGGCCGCAGAAACGTATCTCAGCAACGGCCAGCAGAATCCACCCTACGAAAGAATCTCCAGCGAATTGTTGGTGGCGATGAAATGCATGCCGCGGTTGCAGGTCCCCGCCGGCAGCTTGGACAATGCGGACCGCGTGTACGAATTACGTTTGTACGAAAGTGCCAACGAGCGATTGGGCAACTTGAAAGTCGACATGTTCAACAACGGCGAGGTACCGATCTTTTTGGACTGCGGTATTCAACCGATTTTCATCGGGCAGTGCATCCTGGGCCCGCAGATGCCAAACCTGACCTACCTGACGATGTACCCCAGCGAAGAGGCCCGTAACAAGGCTTGGCAGGCATTTCGCAAGCACCCTGATTGGCTGGTCCTGAAAGAAGTCGCCAAGTACAAGGGCACCGTCAGTCACATCGACAAATACGTGTTGGTACCAAAAGCGTATTCGCAGATGTAGCGAGATCGTTGATCGTTGTGCTGCGCCTAGTTATGTCAGATCGAACGTGGTACGTCATTGCTAAGTGAGTGCTTCATCACGCATGCCGACGGCCAAACGCATGATCGCTTGTTCGCTGATTTCTGCGCGAGAAAGCTCGCCGGTCACGCGGCCTTCGTGCATGACGATGACACGATCGGCCAGCGCCAAGACTTCTTCCATTTCGCTGCTGACAAACAAAATGGCCAGGCCCTCGGCCGCCAGGCGATCCAGCAAGCTGTAGATTTCTTGTTTGGCACCCACGTCGACACCTCGCGTGGGTTCGTCCAACATCAGTACTGATGGCTCGCACAACAACCATTTACCCAGGGCGATCTTTTGCTGGTTGCCCCCGGAGAGATTGGCGATGGTCGTCAGCTGTGACGCGGTTTTGACCGTCAGTCGATCGATCAAGTCGGCGGTGGATGATTGTTGCCATTTTTGATCGACCCAGGGCGCTGCCTGCGCATCGGTCATGGCAGCGATTGTCGCGTTTTCACGTACGCTTGATTCGATCAACAGCCCTGTTCGTTTGCGGTCCTCGGGGACCAAAGCCAAACCGGCCTTGATCGCCTTATTGACGTCGCCGGGCGGTATCGGTTTGTCCATCACGCGGACGCCGCCCGCGGTGACCAGACGGATGCCAAAGATAGCTTCCAGCAATTCACTGCGTCCGGAACCGACCAGGCCGGCAATGCCAACGACTTCGCCGCTGCGGACAGAAAGATTGATCGGCTCATCGCTTAGATCCTGAACCTGCAGTCCGGAAACTTCCAAGCGCACGTCACCGGGCGTTTGCACGTCGCGGTCGTACAAGTGATCGACGTCACGTCCAACCATCGCGGCAACCATTGGATCGTGGGCAATTTGTTGACCGGTCAACATGCCGGCGTTGCGACCGTCGCGAAGCACTTCCACACGATCAGCCAACCGCACGACTTCAGCCAAGCGATGCGAAATGTAAACCACGCTGACATTGTGCTTGTGCAGCGATTCGACCACCTCGAATAGCCGTTCCGCCTCGCGCGTGCTCAAGCTGCTGGTTGGTTCGTCCATGATCACGATCGAAGCATCGGTGGAGAGTGCTTTGGCGACTTCGACCAGTTGGCGGGCAGCGGTGGAAAGTGCGGCCAAACTGGATTTGGGGTCCACGTGCAAGCCAACGCGTTGCAAGTACATGGCGGCATCATCAACCATCTTGCTGCGGTCGACCCAACCAACGCGGTTTGGCTCACGGCCTAAGAAAATGTTTTCCGCGACACTTAGATTCTCATGCAGATTCAATTCTTGATGGATCA
>JBFJVZ010000223.1:0-12385 GCA_041623895.1 Pirellulaceae bacterium
CTGGAAGGCGTGGCCAGCCAATTGTGCCAGCAAGAAACGCAAAACGGCTGATGACGAAGCGATCGTCATCAGCCGCCGTTATCCAATGCAGAGCGAAAAGCGATTCAGCTTCTTCGGTTTCGGGTTTCTTTTCAGCTTCAGGCTTTTCTTCAGCAGCAGGTGCTTCTTCAGCAGCAGGTGCTTCTTCAGCAGCCGGTGCTTCTTCAGCAGCAGGCTTTTCTTCAGCAGCCGGTGCTTCTTCAGCAGCAGGCTTTTCTTCAGCTGCTGGTGCTTCTTCAGCAGCCGGCGTTTCAGTCGTTGTTGCGCTGTCCGGAGTTTCCGCACTCTCGGTAGCATTGGATGCCTCAGGCACACCGGTGTCGATCGAGAGATCGATATCAATCGTCTCTTCGTTAGCGGGAGGCTTGCAACCGATCACACACGCTAACAGAAAGGCGCCTGCGATGCACTTAATCATTGTCTTGTAGATGCTTGACATTGAAAGGTCTCGTATAGGAACTCGTTAACAACCATGGTTCTGGTTGCAATCCATCCATGAAATGGAAACAGGAAGGAATTGGAAATCCGTCAGAACAATTCCGGCGTTCATACCTATAGTGGAATCACTTTTTCAAGAATTGAAAGGGGCATCATCGAAATAATCGGCACGTTCATGCGTGAGCGTTGATTTCCAGGACGGTCAATGGTAATCCAGATACACCGGGTGCATTGGGAAGTCCGATGATTTGGAGCGGACGGAGCTGTCCATCCCCCCGAATTCTCTCGGATGATTCCAATGAAAATGCCAGTGACGATCCTGTTGGCTACGATTACTTTCCTGCCGGCAGCAGCCCAGGAATCGGACCGCGATCCGTTCGGTTTGGAATCCGCCGACGCTCAGGCGCAACCGCTTGAGCTGCAGCAGCCATCGCCACTCGCCCTCGACCCAGCTGTTCCCAAGCCGGACATCAAGCCGCCTCTGCTTGTCCAGCCTGATGACCGCGTGAAGCTGTCGAACTCGCCGTCAAAATCGTCACAGCCGGGATCCAGGGCCAATCGTCAATCATCGAAAATGACGGCGGCGCAGTTGCGGCAAGCGCGAGCTTTGTATCGGTCGCAGCAGCGGATTCAGCGTCTGGAAATGTACCAGTGGCTTGGCTACGAGCCGTTGCGCCCGAATTGGGTGTCGATTCCTTCGATGACCAGCCGCTATCAAAATCGGACCATCATCGTCCCGGTTTACATTCACAGCCGATGATTGCAACCGCTGGCCGCTGCGACGGCCGGCCAATTGTTTTGTTGTCATTGCGGACGTTATTAGGCTGGCATTTCTTTTCGAGGAACGCCGGCTGGCTGCGTTTCCATGTGTATGAATTCTTCCGGCCGCATGCGCAACCGGACTCACAACCCCATCATCTCGCCATCATTTGGCAAGCTTCACCGGTTGCGACGATTCTCAAACACATGCCAGTGATTTCACTTGTTTCTTCTGTCACTTTGCGAAAACCAAAATCGCCCGCTAACCAGCACGTTGTCCCCGAACGGGTCTCATCAAGTACGTCAGGGCGAGCCGATAGCTACGTTAGTCACGTTGCGAACGACGACGTGCAAGCATTCCCGTAAAACCTATCAGCGGTGCCTCAATGGACAAAGAAATCAACGTGCTAGCGTTGGTCAAAGGGGAAGAACGATTTATCTTTCTCTTTGATGATGAGAACCGTGACGAGACACTTCGACAACTCGCGCGTTTCGCCGCCGACCCCGAACTAGACTTTTCTTGGTACGATGCGGCGATGCTAAGCCGCAAGATCCGGGATGCCGTTCCTGTGGACGAAGACCTTTATGCCAGCGACGAATTTGACAGTCTCTCGATCGAAGATTTTCGCTAACGGATAATTTTGTGCGCAGTGCAATCGCGCAATTCTTGAAATATCTCGCCAACGAGCGCAACGCATCTGAACTGACGGTCAAGGCATATCGCGAAGATCTGATGGCCCTGGTCGAGTGGTTGCAGGCAACGCGGGGCAAGATTCCCAAGGCAGGTGATTTAGCGCCTCAGGATCTGAGATCGTTTCAGGCCGCATTGGGAGAAGCAGGTTACGCTCGGACGTCCATTGCTCGCAAATTGGCCTCACTGAGAAGCTTTTACAAGTTTGCCATGCGTCAAGGAATTGCCAGCAGCAATCCTGCCAAGCCGCTGCGAAATCCCCGCCAGCAACGCAAGCTGCCGCACGTGCTGACCAACCAGGAAGTCGGGCGTTTGCTGGTAGCCCCCGACGCCGGCACCGTCGCAGGCCTGAGAGACCGAGCGATTCTGGAAACGATGTATTCGGCCGGCCTGCGCGTCAGTGAGCTGGTTGGCTTACGCGATGGCGACTTGGATCGCATCGAACAAATCGTGCGTGTGCGGGGAAAAGGCCGCAAGGAACGCATCAGTCCGCTGGGGTCCTACGCTGTCAAAGCGATTGATGCCTACGCTCGCAAACGTGTTCGGGATCCCAAGACCGAATCACTTGGACGGGAAGCGCCCGTGTTCGTCAATCGGTTCGGACGCGGCCTGACGACTCGTAGCGTCGGCCGCATGCTGGAGAAATACATTGCCAAAGCCGAGTTGGATACACGCACCAGTCCCCACACACTGCGACACAGCTTCGCAACACACTTGCTGGACCGCGGTGCTGATATTCGCAGCGTGCAAGAATTGCTGGGGCACAAGTCGCTGACGACCACGCAAATCTATACACACGTCAGTGCAGCCAACCTGCGGAAAGTCTACGAGAAAGCTCACCCGCGGGCGCGCTAGGCTTTGTCTCAAAAACCTGTTTCGCGGTAATTGGGAGGGCGACGCTCCCGCGGAGCCGCAACGCTGTGCCTTGGGAGGGCGACGCGGCGACGCTCCTGCGGAGCCGCAACGCGTTTTCCGACGCTTCGGCTTGGCGGGAACCTCGCCCTCCCCCTTCTGAGACAAGCCTCGTTACGACTGGTACCACTTGTTCAACTGCTCGGGCCGAACCCCGAGCGCGTAAGCCGCTTGAATGGACCAATTCCTCAGGGTTTGCCGGATCACTCCGCGACGCTGCCAGCGACGTGCGCTGACGATCACGGGGCCATCCAGCAGCAGCGGTCGCGAACTTCGACGTAGTCGCCGCGACAAATCGACGTCCTCCATCAAGGGGATGTCCGCGATGCCGCCTTGTTCCAGCAGCACTTTCTTGTCGACAAAGATCGCTTGATCACCAAACGGCATCCGGCGAGTTTTGACGCGCAATGCGTTACCCGATTCCAGTAACCGATAAAGGATGCCGGGAGCGTCAATTTGCTGTCGAAACGCTCCCCACACCTCGCCGCTAGCATCACAGATCTGTTGCAGGCACTGAGTGCCCAGTCTGCTATCGGCGTGGAGGAACAAGACCAGGGAGCCAGTGACTGCCTGCAAGCCGCAGTTCAGTTGTCTTCCACGCCCCGGTGTCGATCGCACAATCCTGGTCGCCCCGGCCTCGTTGGCTCGATCAATTGTTTCGTCGGAGCTGCCGCCGTCAGCCACAATGATTTCGACAGCACCGGCATTCAATGCCGAGCGGATAGCGCCGGCGATGGTCGATGCTTCATTGCGTGCCGGGATGACCACGGAAACATCGGACGGTTTCATACGGTTTGTACTTCGCGCAGTCTCATGTAGGCCACCGGTCCAATGATCAGCAGCGGTACCCAAGCCGCCATCGCCGGTGTCATCAAATACCCGCTGCCGCCCATCGCGCCGGCAATCGTCTTGAGCGAAAAAAAGAATAACACAGTGACAATCGCCACGCCGATCGTCACAAACAGATTTCGGTTGTGTCGATTCACAACCAGCGGCAATCCCAACATGATCAGCGCAAAGTCCAGTGGTACTCTGACGATCCGCTCGTGCAGCAGTACGTGCAAACTCATGCTGCTGTGAACCGCTGGGTTTCGAACGCGACTCACCAATTCGGCCACCGACGACAGTTTTGTGGATGTAGTGTTGGTTTGCAGCAGATCCGTATGGACAGTCGTTGAAACAAAGCACTGTTTGGGCGACAACCAACTCTGATCGCGGCTGGTCATCAAAATCGGCCGGTCTGAGGTACCAATCGTGGGCAGCGAATCAATCGTTTCCGGTCGTTGGACGGCCTCCAACAAGTAGCCGGACGGATGTTCATCGGTCGCCGGTAGCCAGGTGGCTTTTTGGGCGATCAGCAGATCACCATAGCCCTGATAGTCGCCGTAAAGTCGAAAGTTGGGCTCAACGATTAGGCGACTGCGGGCTTTCAGCGCCTTGCCTTCCAGCAGGATCCCACTCGTCTTGTCATAGTTGGGCAGGATGGCTTGCTCTTTGTCTCCCGTGAAGTCTTTCGACCTCATCGAAAGTGCGTCACGCAGATCCGGGATCACCAATTCACGTGTGGCAAGTTGCAGGAGCAGGATCCCCGCGGAAGCGATGATGATCGGCCGCAGCAATCGGCCGTGGGAAACGCCAGCGGCCAGCATCGCCGTCAACTCGCCGGTGCGGCGCAGCCAACCGACAACGAACAGCAGCGACATCAGCGTGATCACTGTGCCGGTCCAGTCAAATAACAAGACCACGTAGGGCCCATAAAACCGGGCCATCACGCGCACTAAACCGCCGCCGGTTTGCGCCTGTCTGGCAAAGTCATCCATCGTCGTGAATGCGTGAAACACGATGAACACGCCGGCCAGGGAGCAAAAACAGACGAATACCGTCCGCAGGAACAAAACCAAGATGTAACGATCAATTCTGGTCACGAATCTGCGGCATGCTCGGTTGGGTAAATCGCCTGTGGTTGCCAGCGACAGCTGCTGGAAAGCTGGCCGAGCCGACTATCTCGTTTTTGCCCTCACGGTGACAAGAGCAAGTCCCGGGGCCGGAGCATTGTTTCACGACAATTTGAAGCAGCGGGAGTCGGAAGACGTCCGAAAATCCAGATCATCAAGCGAGCGGAAAACCGAAACGCGCGGTGTCTTACGGCTCACGTGAGCCGCGACGCGACGCGTGAGCGGCCGGGCCAATCGCGCCCACGCTTCGATCGACTTATCGCCTTGCATCCCTGCGAGACCTAAGCAAACGTAGCATCAGCAGCGCCAACAACTACAAAGCGATCTCGCGGGCCACTAGATGCGATCTCGCGGGTCGGTTAACCCGTCGGCCAGGCGGCGAAGGGCTTCCGTTTCGATCTGGCGGACCCGCTCGCGAGTGAGCCCAAGTTCTGCGCCGATTTCCTTCAACGTGCTTGGCTCGCTGCCGTCCAATCCGAATCTCAACCGCAGCACCGTCGCCTCACGTTCGTCCAGATCTTCCAACAGCTCCATGGCGTGCCGGAGGATGTCGTGATCCAGCAGCAATTCATCAGGAGATTTCAGCCGTTCATCCATGACCATTTCACCAAGCGACCAGCCGGATTCGGTTTGATCGCTTTGCGGTGTGCTGTTGCTGATGCGAATTGCCTTACGAATGATCGGCAGCTTCTTCTTCGGTAAACCCAAAACGCGAGCGACTTCCTCGTTGGTTGGTGTGCGGCCCAATTCCTCGCTCAGCCTGGCTGTCGCTCGTCGCCATTTGCTCAGCAGTTCCACCATGTAGGCGGGAATGCGAATTGTTTTCGCACTGTTGATCAAAGCTCGTTTGATCGATTGCTTGATCCAGTAGCTCGCATAAGTGCTGAAACGCGTACCGACTTCGGGATCAAATCCTTCCACGGCGCGGAGCAAGCCCAGATTGCCTTCTTCGATCAAGTCTTGAAGTCCAAGTCCTTTCCCCGTGTAGCCACGAGAAATGTTGACGACCAATCGCAGATTGGCGCGAACCATGCGATCGCGAGCCTCGACGTCACCCTGTTCGATTCGCGCCGCCAACTCCAGTTCCTCCTCCGCCGAGAGCAACGCTGTTTCGTTGATTTCCCGCAGGTAGGTTTCGAGAGGAGATTGCGCGCCGCTAGAACGCTTGGTCGTTTTCGTACCTCGCGAGCGGGTACTCTTGGGTACCGATTCAATTTCAGTATCCACAGGCTGTGACATCAGACTCTCGTATTTTCGCGGGCCAAAGCGGAAGGATGTTGCAGCGAACGGGCGTACAGAGAACGCTTTCTTCGGTCGCTGGCTCAATATCATTGGGATCGACCAGCCTGGCTGACAAGCTCCACGACATGCCGAAATGACGCGAGTGTGCCGACCGTGAGGGTTCTTTGGCACAGTCCGGTTGCAATGCTCCACCGGAATGTAGAACGAACTTCGGTCGGTTGTGGGAATCGTGACGGACGGAAGTCCATTCTACGGTGCCCCAAATTGCCGAATCGGACTGTTCACGATATTGTGTTGCTCACTAGACCAGCTCGAAAACGGCATCGCGATATGAATAACGCACATGCTCTCTAGCGAAACCCTCAATTCCTTGACGCGTCCATGTTGATCGACAGCCACCACCATCTTTGGCAGTACTCACCCGAGGAATATGGGTGGATCGACGACGACATGTCGGTCTTGAAACACGACTTTCTGGTACCCCAACTGCAGCAGATCGCCAGCGTCGCCAACGTCGACGGATTCGTTTCCGTGCAAGCCAGGCAGACGGTGGAGGAAACCGAGACTTTGCTGAAACTGGCCGTCGACCAGCCGCTGATCAAGGGCGTCGTCGGTTGGGTCCCGTTGGCTGATCAAAACGTGGCCGATGTACTCGACCAGTTTTCTGACGCACCGCTGCTGAAAGGCGTCAGGCACGTGGTGCAGGACGAGCCCGATGATCGCTTCATTTTGGGCGACGAGTTCAATCAAGGCGTGGCACTGCTGAAAGCGCGCGGCCTGGTTTATGACGTGCTGATCTTTGCCCGCCAGCTACCCGCGTCGATCGAATTCGTGGATCGTCATCCGGATCAACCCATGGTCTTGGATCACATCGCCAAGCCAACGATTAAAGCAGCTGAATATGATTCTGTGTGGGAAAAGAATTTTCGGGAAATCGCGCGGCGTGACAATATCACCTGCAAATTCTCCGGCGTTGTCACCGAAGTCCGTGACGACGCCTGGACATGGCAAACAATCAAGCCCTACTGGGACGTGGCCTTGGAGGCCTTCACTCCAAAGCGATTGATGTTTGGCAGCGATTGGCCGGTTTGTCTGTTGCGCACCGGTCACAAGCAGTGGGTGGAGACCGTTCAACAGCTTGCCAGCGAGTTATCCGACGACGAACAAGCCGATCTTTTCGCGGGGACTGCGATCCGCGCTTATAACCTCAAGTGAACAACATGCGCGCCATTCAAATATTTGAGCCGAAAACACTGAAGCGAATCGACATCGATGAACCATCCGCGCCGGGGCCGGGACAGGCTCTGGTTCGGACGCATCGCATGGGAGTCTGCGGTACCGACATCAGTTGCTATTTGGGTAAGTTTCCTTTCTTTGATTTCCCCCGCATTCCCGGGCACGAATTGGGCGTCGAAGTGGTCGCTGTCGGCCCTGAAGTCAGCAACGTAGCGGGCGGTGACCGCTGCAGCGTGGAGCCATATATGAACTGTGGCACTTGCTACGCCTGTCGTCGCGGGGCATCAAACTGTTGCCAAGACCTGAAGGTCATCGGCGTGATGATGGATGGCGGTCTGTGCGATTCTTTCCTGGTCCGCGCCGAAAAGCTGCATCCCTCCAAATCATTGACCTTCGATCAACTGGCCCTGGTGGAAACGTTGGCAATCGGATGCCACGCCAATGATCGCGGCGCCCCCGCTGCCGGTGACCACGCTCTGATCATTGGAATGGGGCCCATTGGTTTGGCGACGTTGGAGTTCGCGCGATTGACCGAAGCAACGATCAGCGTGATGGATATGAATCCGGACAGGCTTGATTTTGTCCGCAACAACTACGGAATCGAGAACACCGTGCTGTTCAAAGCTGACGGCAGCGAAGTCGATCGCATGCGAGAGATCACAGCCGGCGACATGTATCAGGTGATCACCGATGCAACCGGAAACAAACACTCGATGTCAGGTGCTCTCGCTTATATCGCACCCACGGGACGGTTGATCTACGTTGGGATCACGACCGAAGAAGTCAGCTTTCGGCACCCTGTCATGCACAAGCCTGAAGCCTCGATTCTCGCCTCCCGCAACGCCTTGCCGCCTGATTTCAGCAGGATCATACGGCTGATCGAAGACGGCACGATCAACACCGATCCATGGATCACACACCGCACCGGATTTGACTCCGTGCTGGACGACTTTGAATCGTTTACCAAGCCGGAAACCGGCGTCATCAAAGCGATTATCGAAGTCACCTAGCCGGCTCCGCGCAACGCCGTGAACCAGTCAGATGGAACGTGAATTCGCCGGGCCGGAGCCGGGACTACCCAAGAAAGAAGAACCTCATGACCAAAAAATGTGTAGCGCTCGGGATGGCACCGAGTTTTGGATTCGGTGACCGCACCGGCTTGGCCACTCCCGGCCACGTCGCCGCCATGAAACGATGTGGCCAAGGAATCGCGGCAATCTTTCCGCAACAGTCCATTCGCGAGATGACTCGCACCCAGCGGACGCCGCAGGAAGTCATGGACGATGCCATCAATGGAGCCGAGGCGAGCGGCTGGACCGGCGATATCGGTGCCGATGCGGATCACCTGAAAGTCCCCCATGACGTTGATGTGACGGCCGCCGCCGGCTTTACGTTTTTTACGATCGATCCGTCCGATGACGTCGATCAAAAAGCGGATGACTATGACGAAGCTACCCTGAAAGCGAAGTTTGAAGCCGGCAAAGACGATGCACCCTGGTACGACGATTATCGCGGCAACAGCGTCAAACTAGACACGGGGACGGTCATCGATCTTGATGAAAATGCCTGCATGCGCGCAGCCGTCAAGTACGGCAAAGCGATCACACGTGCCCTGAACATGGGCGACTACATTAAAGAGGTCAATGAAAAAGCAGGCAATGATTACGAGATTGAACTTTCGGTTGACGAGACGGATCAACCAACGACGCTGGCCGAACACTACATCATCGCAGACCAGTGTCTCCGAGGCGGTATGAAGTTGGTCAGTCTCGCACCGCGGTTTATCGGCGATTTTGAAAAAGGCGTTGACTTCAAAGGCGATTTGGACGCGCTGGAAGCATCGCTGACAGATCATGCCGCCGTCGCTGATGCGCTCGGGCCGTACAAGTTGAGCCTGCATTCCGGAAGTGACAAAGTTTCGATGTACGGCATTCTGGCGCGGGCCACGAAAGGTCGCTTCCATGTCAAAACTGCGGGCACCAGCTACTTGGAAGCGATCCGTGTGGTTGCCCGGCACGATCCGGCCGCCTTCCGTGAAATCATCGACTTCTCCCGTAGTCGATACGAGACCGATAAGGCGACGTACCACGTTTCGGCAACCCTTGCCGATGCTCCAACCAGCGAAGCGGACGATGAAACTCTGCAGCGCGAGTATTTGGAGTTCTGGAAAGATGTTCCCGTTGGCAAGGGTTTCACAAAAGCGGGCCGACAGATTTTGCACTGTACGTTTGGGTCAGTGCTGACTCATGACAAGTTCGGCAAGATCGTTCACGATTGTCTGAAATCTCATCCGCAAACCTACATCGAAGTCCTGGACGATCATTTTGGACGGCATTTGGATGCGCTCCAAAGCGGCATGTAGCGGCATCCGCTGATGATGCGTTAAACGATAGAACAGCTACCGCGAGACAGCTTATGAGCGAGACGCATCGTCTTTTCGGAAACACCGGCCTGACCATCCCGCGGGTTGTCTTTGGGTCTACCTGTCTGGGCAATTTGTTCGTGCAAATGTCCGATTCTGAGAAAAGTGATCTCGTTCGCGAGTGGTTCCGATGGATGCCAACACCCGTGGCCATCGACAGTGCAGGCAAATATGGTGCTGGGCTTGCACTGGAGGTCATTCACAGAGAGCTCACGAATCTAAGCATCGATCCCGCTGATGTCGTGATCAGCAACAAACTCGCCTGGCGAAGAATTCCGCTGACGGCACCCGAGCCAACTTTCGAGCCCGGCGTCTGGATTGGCCTGGAGCATGATGCCGTCCAAGAGATCAGCTATGACGGAATTTTGCGATGCTACGAGGATGGCCGTCAGATGTTGGGGGATTATCCGCAAGCCCTGGTGTCTGTGCACGATCCCGATGAATACCTGGCCGCTGCAAGCGATGCCGACGATCGTCGACGACGTCTGGATGACATCGTCGGAGCCTACCGAGCACTGACGGAACTTCGCGATCACGGCAAGGTGTCCGGCGTCGGCGTGGGGGCCAAAGATTGGAGATCGATCCAGGAGCTGGATGGCCGCTGTGACTTTGACTGGGTGATGATGGCCAACAGCTTCACAATCATGAATCATCCGCCCGAGCTGATTCAGTTTGTCGATTCGCTGGCGGCGCGGAACATCGCCCTGGTGAATTCTGCGCTGACTCACGGCGGTTTTCTGGTCGGCGGAAAGTTTCTGGACTATCGCGCCGTTGATCCCCATGATCCGCGAGATGTTGAGCGTCTGCAATGGCGGGAAAAGTTCACGCAGATTTGCGGCGAGCATGGCGTGACGCCGTACGAGGTTGCCGTTGCTTTCGGAGCTTCGCATCCGGCGGTCACATCAATCGCACTGAGTACCAGCCGTGTGGACCGAGTCGAGTCGATGGTCAAGTCTGCGACCGCAACAATCCCAGCTGACGTGTGGGCCGCGCTTCGCGAGGCAGGCTTGATCGCCGCAGCGTATCAGCACGTCCCGTAACAGCGTGCGTGAGTCGCAGTCTTCCCAGGCCAGGACCTGGAGGAGAGTGTCCGGCTTGGGAACTGCTTCTCAACATTCATCAAGAAGAACAGCATCTATAGCGTTTTCAAAAATCTCGTAGGCCAGGACTTGTCCTGGCAATAAGGCGCCAGGACAAGTCCTGGCCTACGGAAGATCCCACATCAATGATGAAATTGCTCTAGCCTGGGGTAAACCCACGAGCGACAGCGAAGTTGGTTTAACCCCAGGAAAACGACCCGCAGAATACGTTCCCCGCGGCGATTCCTGGGGCTGCTGAATGCTCGCTAGAAACGAGCAATCCTGACCCCAGGTTCTACGCTGGCACTGCTACGCAGTTGTCACATTGTTGTGACGAATCAAAACGTTCGTGCATGCAGGCAACCACCGTGACTCAAGAGAAAAGCCAGACTTACTTACTTCCTCAGTCGGACACTCTCCCTGTCCTGGCCCACGTTGTAGATTTGACGACGTTTTTCTAACTCGCTTCGGTCAACAGTTGCTCGATGGTCTGCCGCATTTGCTGTTCGCCCGATGTTCCTTGCCAATTCATTTCACCCTGCCACCAGCGCCGCAAGAAACCTTGCTTGTCAATCAGGTAAACCGTTGGCCACATCGTGTTGTTCCACGTTTTCCAGTTCGCGGAGTCCGAGTCGAGCAAAACCGGATATTCGATCCCGTCGTTCTTGACCGCCGCGGCAACGCGATCACGATTTTTTTCAGCCGACGTTTCCGGTGTCTGAATCCCAATCACGACAAGCCCTTTGTCGGCATAATCCTGGTGCCAGGCATTGTAATGCGGCAAGTTTCGCCTGCAGTTGATGCATTGAAATGCATAATAGTGAACAGCAACTACTTTGCCCTTTAGCTCGTCCAGTTTCAGCGGCCCACCTTGAATCCACGAGACCCCCCGCTCAGTTATTTCGGGTGCCAATGGAAGTGATCGCTTGATCTTGGAGAAATCAAACGGCTCGCCAGTCAAACCGCCAATCTTTGACTGCTGGTCGGTCGTCAGCGTCTGTAAAAGTGCTTGCCGCTCATCGTGCTTGAGTTTCGCAACTTTTTGCTGACCTTCCTTGGCCTGTAATTCGCCCTTTTGCATTTGCTTTGGGTGATCGGCTGCGCGTCGGTCCGTTTCGATGAAAGCGGCATTGATTTCATTCTGCTGCGTGCTCGAGAGCTGTAAGGCCTGGGCCACTTCGTGTAGCGAAAACATTCTTGTGCCCAGCGCCTGCCTGCGGAGCTGCGCGAGCCGCTGGTGTTGCGATTCATCTAAGATTCTTTTCAAACTGCCTTCTAGCTCCGCGGATAGCGTTGAGATTTCCGCGCGCTGTTTCTCGGCAGGGAGATTCCTGGAGCGAAACCAGCGACCGTCGATCGATCGGAGTGCTTGTAAGACTCGGTCGCGTTGCGATGCATTCAATTTCAGCTCATCCTGCACCGATGAGTCGCGAATCATCTGCAACAATACTGGCGGCAACTTAGGTCGCAGTTCTTGGCCGCGAAGAACACCACTAAACACCAGCGTGACGATCAGAATAACAGTGCGAAGCATCGAGCATAGCCTTTGTTTAACGCGATGCCGCAGGCGAGGCTGATTATTCAGTCGCCTCTCCGCGGCGTCGCGTGAAAC
>JBFJVZ010000224.1:0-12373 GCA_041623895.1 Pirellulaceae bacterium
CCGGCCAGTCGATGCAAAAAAGAAATTCTCGTTTGCGACGCCCACATTGATCGAAGTCGACGGACAACAACAAGTCATTGCCCCTGGCAGCGATTGTGTGCTGGCGCTCGATCCGGGAACTGGAGACATCATCTGGGAAGCGAACTACTCCGGTTACTCGGTCGTTCCCAAGCCGATCTACGAGTCGGCGGTTGTCTTGCTGTCGACCGGTTTCGACAAGGCCAAACTGCTTGCCATCCGTCCGCAAGGCCGTGGTGACATCACCGACACACATATCCAATGGGAAATCGATCGGAATATCTCCAAGACACCGTCAATGATCGCACATGCGGGATTGCTATACTGCGTCAGTGATAACGGCATCGCTCAGTGCATTGATATCGGCACCGGCGACGTGCTGTACCAGGAACGGTTGGGTGGAAACTTTTCGGCATCACCAACATTCGCTGGCGATCGCATCTACTTTACCAGCGAGTCGGGCGTGACGACGGTCATCAAAGCGGGAGAAGTATTTGAAAAGATTGCCGAGAACGATCTTCAGGAACGCACGCTTGCTTCGATGGCGATCATCGGTGACGCGATCATCATGCGGACAGCCGATGCGCTGTATCGAATTGAAGAATAAGGGGCATGCCGGATTCCGACGGCGGTCGCAACACGCAGGCCCAACTGACGATTGCATTCCAATGACACGATTGTTCGCAGGCACCGAATTTGATATCCCGCCGCGATGTGATCGTTGCGGAGCATTGGAGGAGGATTGCCAGTGTCCGCCGCCGCCGCGTGAATTTGCCGCGCCTGGCACGCAAACCGCCAAAGTTCGTGTGGAAAATCGAAAGCACAAGCGAAAAGTCACCGTCGTTTGGGGACTGGACCCTGAATGCAATGACTTGACAAGCGTGTTGGCAAAGCTGAAAGCTGCCTGCGGGGCTGGAGGATCGGTCCAGGACGGGCAGTTGGAGATTCAAGGCGATCATGCAGATCGAGTTCGGGAAAAGCTTTGCCAAATCGGATTTCGTGTGAAATGAATTGAAAGCACTTTGTACCAGCGGCAGCATCAACGGCGCCCCGGAGATCGACATTTCAGGCCTGGACAGACAAGGTGCCGCATAATCGCTTGTCATTGGGAATGGCTTCGGTTATCGAAATCTCCACCAGCCCCGGAATGTCGCCTGACGGAAGCGAATCGGTGTCACAAATCTCATCAAACTACAGCGAGTTTGAGCAACGCATTGCCGCTTATGCCGGCCCGCTGATGTTTTGGCTTTCACTGATCTTTTTGATTTGCCTGGCATGTCTTGTTGTCCTGTTGGTTGATGTGCCGAACCTGCAAGAGAATGCGGCGGAAACTTTGGCTATCCAGCAAGCCGCTGGTGAGATACCGGAACTGATCGCACCACGAGTTCTCCGCGATCAAATCGAACGTTTGGTTGTCATGCTGATGTTGGTGATTTGGCCTTTCGTCGTCCTTGAATCAGTCTTTCATTGGTTCATCCGACCCTGGGACAAAGCAACACGAAAGTATCACTGGTTTGGTTTTCTGTTTTGTGTTTGCCCGGCGCTCAGAATGTGTGCCCGGAGTCCCGAACTGGGAGACAGACTGTGGTTGCATGGTTGGGGTTGGCGACAAGCAAACAAACGGCTGCGACGAAGATTGGAGCGCAAGTTCAGTGTGCCCATGATCATCATCGCGCTGATGATCATGCCGATCCTGATCGCCGAATTCTTTTTGAAAGCCCAAGTGGCGCAGTATGCCTGGTTGCGTCTGCTGTTGCACGTCGGAACGGGCGTGATTTGGTTTGCCTTTGCATTTGAATTTATCCTGATGGTCTCGGTTGCCGAAAAGAAGCTCGCCTACTGCAAGAAACATTGGATCGATTTGGCCATCATCTTGCTGCCGTTGATTTCGTTCTTGCGATCGATGCGTGTGTTGCGAGCAACACGGGCGGCAAAACTCATGCGAATCCCAAAGCTCACCAAGCTGGCACGCATGTACCGGCTGCGCGGTACTGCAGTCAAGGCAATTCAAGCCTTGGTCTTACTGGACGTCTCGCAGCGACTGCTCAGTAACGATCCGCAACGCAGTATCGAGAAGCTGCAAACGCGACTTGATGAACTCGAGGACGAAGCAAAGCAAGTGCGGCGGAAAATCATGAAACTACGTGAACGTCAACAGAGACAGGAATCGATCGAACAGCAAGAATCAATCCTGTAGGGATCGCTTTGATGATCTCACTTGCCCGCATGGATGCAATCGATTGGCGATCCGCGGTTTCGTCGGGTTAACTTGTTGAGATTCTGTATCTGTTAAGATGCTTGCCCATACATCAATCTCCAAGCTCGCTAGAACTCCATGATCAGAGATATCTCGTAGGCCAGGACTTGTCCTGGTAATAAACGCCAGGACAAGTCCTGGCCTACAGTTGGTCCCACATCAATGATAGAAATGCTTTAGAATTCCATGATCAGAGCCTTTATATCTACAAGAATGCGTTGTGGCCGTTGTTTCCTGCCACTGATTCTGGCTGCCTGCCTGACTTCGATCGCCGCAGCGGACCAGCCCAACGTTGTCATCATTCTGGTCGACGACATGGGTTACGGTGATCCCGGATGCTACAACGCAAAGTCGAAGATTCCGACGCCCCACATTGATTCGCTGGCCCGCGATGGAATCCGATTCACCGATGCTCATGCGCCGGGACCGCTTTGCCACATGTCGCGATACGGACTGCTGACGGGACGATATCCGTTTCGGACCGATGTATCAAAGTGGCGAAAGCAACCGCTGATTGAAGCTGGCGAGACAACGATCGCTTCGCTGCTGAAAGCAAACGGCTATCGCACCGCCATGGTCGGCAAATGGCATTTGGGATTCGCTGAACAAGGTTATGACAAGCCGCTGCATGGCGGGCCGGTGGATTGTGGATTCGACAGCTACTTTGGAATCCGCGCCTCTACCGATATCCCGCCCTACTTTTACATTCGCGGGAACAGGGCCGTGCAACCGCCCAGCGATCATATTCAAGCGAACAACTCTGACGGTTGGTCGCCCATCCAAGGGGCGTTCTGGCGAGCCGGTGGGATCGCCCCTGATTTGCAGCTGGACGAGGTGTTGCCGCGGTTTTCCGACGAAGCTATCAGCGTGATTCAAAACCATTCCGCGGACGCCAAGGACCAGCCCTTGATGTTGTACCTGGCATACCCGGCGCCGCACACACCTTGGCTTCCCTCCAAGGAGTTCGCCGGCAAGAGTGGGGCGGGCATGTATGGTGACTTTGCGATGATGGTTGACGATCAGATCGGCCGCGTCATCGCAGCGATTGACGATGCCGGCATGAAAGACGATACGTTGTTGATCTTTTCATCCGATAACGGGCCGGTCTGGTATGAGAACGACGTCAGCAGATTTCAGCACGATAGTTCCGGTGGCCTGCGGGGGATGAAGGCCGACGCTTGGGAGTGCGGTCATCGAATGCCATTTATCGTTCGCTGGCCGGCAAGAGTGATGCCCGGACGTGAGAGCCGACAAACGATCTGTTTCACCGATATCCTGGCAACGCTCAGCGAGATGTTGGGCAGCGAGTTGTCGCCGGACGCCGCCCCGGACAGCTTCAGTTTCTTGTCGGTGCTAAACGGGGAGCGTTCCGAATCAAATCCCGTGCGGGATTCGCTGCCGATCCGGTCCGGCGGTAACTTGATGACCATCCGACAGGGCGATTGGAAATTGATCACGGGACTTGGATCCGGTGGGTTTTCAAAACCGAATAAGATCAAGCCTGGGCCGAATGATCCCGCTGGCCAACTTTACAATCTGTCCGATGACCTGGCCGAGACGACAAACCTGTATCAGAAACATCCGGATGTTGTCAAACGATTGACAGCGCTGGTCGACGAAATTCGCAGTAGCGATCGACACCGATAACCTTCGACTTGCCACTAACGCTTGTAAGAACTGGACCTCATGATTCGCAAGATGCACTTTTTTTTCATCGCCTTTTCCCTGGCTGCCGCACACGTTCACTCGGCTGGTGCTGCTCCCAACGTTGTCTTCATCTTGGTCGATGACCTCGGCTACATGGACATCGGAGCCAACAATCCGGACACGTTTTACGAGACGCCCAACCTTGACAAGCTTGCTGCCAGCGGGATGCGGTTTACCAATGGATATGCGGCCAACCCGGTTTGCTCGCCGACGCGATACAGCATCATGACGGGGAAATATCCAAGCCGAGTTGACGCGACCAATTTTTTTTCCGGTAAGCGGCCCGGGCGTTTCTTGCCGGCGCCGCTGAACGATCGCATGCCGTTGCCGGAAATCACAATCGCCGAGGCGTTGCAGAATGCCGGGTACAAGACGTTCTTTGCCGGCAAATGGCACTTGGGTCCCGACGAAGATTTTTGGCCGACCAAACAAGGATTCGACGTCAACAAGGGAGGTCACCGCGCCGGCGCGCCGTTCAAGGCCGGCAAGTATTTCGTGCCTTACGCCAACCCGCGGTTGGAAGACGGGCCTCCCGGAGAACACCTGACAGCCAGGCTGGGCGACGAAACCGTCAAGTTCATTCGTGACAATCAAGATCGTTCGTTTCTGGCGTATCTTTCCTTCTATAGCGTCCACACACCGCTCATGGCGCCGGAAGATCTGGTGGAAAAGTATCGTGCCAAGGCCGAGCGTTCAGGGTTGGCCGATCGACCGGCCTTTGCCGACGAAGAACAGGTTTGGCAAGTCGAAAAACCGCGACGGGTGCGAATCTTGCAGGCTCATGCGACCTACGCGGCGATGGTTGAATCGATGGATCGCGCGGTTGGCCATGTTCTGGATACGCTTGACGAACTAAACCTGGCCGACAACACGATCGTGTGCATGACTAGCGATAATGGCGGACTGTCGACTTCCGAAGGCTCGCCCACCAGTAACCTGCCGCTGCGCGGCGGCAAGGGTTGGTTGTACGAAGGTGGTATCCGCGAGCCGTTCTTGATCCGCGCACCGGGTGTGACCAAAGCCGGCCAAACTTGCGACGTTCCCGTAATGAGCATTGATTTTTATCCCACACTGTTGGAGTTGACCGGCACAAGAATTAGTCACCAAGTTGACGGGGTCAGTTTGGTATCGTTGCTTGGAGGCGATGGTTCACTTGACCGCAAATCGTTGTATTGGCATTATCCCCACTACAGCAACCAGGGAGGTTTTCCGGGAGGGGCGGTACGCAGCGGTGATTGGAAGCTTGTCGAACGACTTGAGGATGGCCGTACGCATTTGTACAACTTGGCGGACGATGCTGGCGAGCGGAACGATGTCGCCGACGCGCATCGCGAGTTGGTGACAAAGATGCGCGACGATTTGCATGCGTGGTATCGCACCGTCGATGCAAAGTTCTTACAGGCAAAGCCCGCTGGACCGGCGGCTTGGCGACCGAACTGAGACGGTAGAATTGTCGTCACACTGCTTTCCCGGGGCCGATACTCACCACCCGGCGACGTAATCACGGATGGACCATTTGCAGCTGGGAAGCGACAATAGGAATGAATGGTGCTGCTGCAAGCCGCACCGACATAGACGCGGCTTGCGGTCGCGCACTTGCCACGGCACATTTTCGGAGTGGAGATGGGGAAGAAAAAAACAGCAGCCAAGACATTCGAGTACGTCGAGCCGATCGGCGATCGCGTCCTGGTTCGCAAGGATGAGCCCAAGCGGGAAACGCGGGGCGGGATCGCACTGCCGGATGCCGCTGAGATTCCTACCATCACCGGTCGGATCGTGACCATCAGCACGGTGGTGGAAAATGACGAAGAGTTGCCGCTACGGCAATACGACAAGATTTTGTTCCATCCGAAAAACGCGATTCCCGTTGATCTGGAACATGACAACCAACTGTTTGTTGTGCCGGTCGAAGATATCGTTGCCGTATTCCGCCGTGAAAAACCGGAATGATCTGTCGGTACCTGCTGCGCGAGCAAATATGGCTGCGGCCCGCCAGCGGGTGATTGTCGGCAATTCGCCCGATAGCGGGGTCCCGTTGATGGCTGAAATTGCATTGCCGGGTGTGGCTCGATTACCATAGCGGAGCGCAGCTGACCATCGCCAGCGGCGTCCTGCCACCGCATCCCACCTTTAGAATTCAGCTCATGCGAGCCACCCTGACTTTGTGCGGCATCATCATCACCGCGTGCGGTCTGTCATCCGCTGCTGATACGCCACGTGACTTGGCTCGCTTGATCGACGGGCACATCGATCAGAAATGTCCCGACGGCAGGCAGGCAGCATTGCTGAGCGAATCCGCTTTCATCCGTCGTGTCACGTTGGACTTGGCTGGGCGTATTCCGACCGTCGCCGAGTTGGAGCAATTCCGGAACTCCGAAAGTCTGAACAAACGCGTTGAATTGGTTCAGCGTCTGATTGACTCACCTGATTTTGCCTTTCATCACAGGAATGAACTCGACACCCTGCTGCTGCGGCGTTTAGAGCACAACGACCAATGGCGAGCTTACCTGCTGGAAGCGACCCAACAAAACCGACCCTGGAATCAAATCTTTCGCGAGATCATGTTGCCCGAAGATGCTTGTCCGGATGACGCGCGGCCGGCAACATTTCTGCGACGACGGATTCGTGATCTGGACGCGATGACCAATGACACGAGCAAGATTTGGTTTGGTGTGAACGTTGCCTGCGCAAAATGCCACGATCATCCGTTGGCCGACGATTGGACTCAGGCCCACTACTACGGCGTGGCGTCATTCTTTAAGCGAACGTTTCAAACGCGTAATGGTTCGCTGGGCGAACGTTTCGACGGGCGAATCAAATATATGACGACCGATGGTGACGAGCTTGAAGCGGAATTCATGTTCCTGACCGGCAAGAAGATCCGCGAGCCGAAACTTGAATTGGATGAGGCGAAACTGAAGGAATACCGCGAAGCGATCAAGAATTCAGAAAAGGATGACAAGGCCCCGTCGCCGCCCAAACCTGATTTTCGGCCTCGCGCCCAGTTAGTGGATGCGGCGCTTGCTGACACCGAGCAGGATTTCTTCGCCAGAAACATTGCCAACCGAATTTGGGCCCGTATGTTCGGTCGCGGACTCGTTCATCCGCTTGACCAAATGCACTCCGAAAACGAGCCCAGCCATCCGGAGTTGTTGCAGTTGATCGCCAGTGATCTGCGTGCCCACGGCTTTGACCTCCGCCGTTTGCGCCAGGCGATCGCCATGTCAGATGCCTACGCGCGGCAAAGTCGTTTGCTAGACGATATTGATCCGCCAAGTGAGCATTTGTTTGCCCATGCGGTTCCACGGCCGCTGACGCCGCACCAGTTGTCTCTATCGTTTAGGATCGCGACTTCCAACCCCAAGGAGTTGACCGGATTGGCGTCGCAGAACGACTGGGAAAAACAACGACAGGAACTGGAACGACAAAGCGAAGGGGTCGCCCGCCAAATCGAAATCCCTGATGATGGTTTTCAGGTGCCGATCAGCGAAGCCTTATGGCTAAGTAATAACCCACAGGTGGAACGCGACTACCTGTCTGCCAGTAACAATCGACTGGTTGGCTATCTGGGTTCGATCCAGTCAAACGAAGAACTGGTCGTCGCAGCAAGTAAGTCGATCCTTAGCCGCGAACCGAGGCCGGAAGAGCAATCGGCGCTGGTACGGCATCTGGAATCCAAGCCCGACCACCGCAGTGCGGCGATTGACCAAGTCGTTTGGGCGCTATTGGCTACGCCGGAGTTTCGTTTTAACCACTAGTAACGCTTTCCATCAAGCAATGCGACTATGTCCGATCCAATCACAACGAATAGTCTGAGCCGCCGATCTTGGTTGCGTCTGGCCGGCGCCGCTGGAACAGCCGGCTTCGCGGCGAATATGTCGGGCGTCGAGGTACTTGCCGAGCCAGCGCTCACTACCGCGCTGAAGCATTCCGGTAAACGAGTCATCTTGTTGTGGCTGGCCGGCGGCGCAAGCCAACTGGAGACGTGGGATCCCAAGCCCGGCAGGCCAACCGGCGGACCATTTGCCAAAATCCAGACCTGCGTACCGGGCATCGAGATCTCGGAACTGCTGCCCAAGATGTCGACTCGGTTGAACGAAACAGCCATCTTGCGTTCGCTGAATACAAAGATCGCCGATCACGGAACCGCCTACACCTTGATGGATACCGGGCGGGCTCCAGAGCCAAGTTTGAATTTTCCACATCTCGGTGCGCTGATCGCCAGGGAATTAGGCCAGCGCGACAGCAAGGTACCTGACTATGTGGCCATGTACACGTCGACGGAGGGCCGGCGGCAAGGCACTGCTGGATTCTTGGGCGGTCGATACAACCCGATGTTTTTGACCGACAACATGATTCCCGCGGATATCAAAAGGCTCGAATCGATTTCCGATGCCGATCACCAGGACCGCGCGGAGTTGCGTGATTTTCTCGCCTCGATGTTCGCACGCCAGCACTCGCATCCCATGTACGACGCTCACAACAGCGCCTACCAGCGGGTTCGCGGTTTGATGACGAGCGACCATTTGTTCGACATCGACCGGGAGCCGCAATCGATGCGTGACCATTACGGTCCAACCCAATTTGGCCAACAGTGTTTGATCGCCCGACGATTGGTCGAAGCCGGTGTGCCGTTCGTCAAAGTTGCCAGAGCCTGGTGGGACAGTCACGGCCAGAACTTTGAAACGCATCAAGAATTGTGCGCGGACCTCGACCATTGCCTGGCGGCACTCTTGGATGACTTGAAGGCGCGCGGAATTTTGGAAAACACATTAGTGATCACGCTGGGCGAATTCGGTCGCACGCCCAAGATCAATGGCAGCCTGGGCCGCGATCACTTCGCCAGCGCCTGGAGTTGCACCTTAAGCGGTTGTGGGATTCGCGGCGGGTCGTTGTATGGCAAAAGCGACAAAGACGGCCAAAATGTTATCGCAGGCGAGATGAACGCTGGCGATTTGTACGCGACCATTTTTTCCGCACTTGGCATTGACCACCAAAAGGAATACATGGTCGGAAGTCGGCCAGTTCCCATTACCGATTTCGATAGCGAGCCATGCTACGAAGTATTAGCGTAGCACGCGATACTTACGTTCCCATGCTCTGTAACCGTACTCGCACAACAAGCCGCCCAAAGAAGCGAACATGGATCCCAAGAACTTGAATCTTATCGCCGCTTGGCCGTCCCAGGACATTCTTTTTTGTCTGGCTGGATCTGATGATGGGAGTCTGCTCTGGCTGGGGTCGTCGGACTCGGGCGTTTACGAATTTGATATCTCAAAGGAAAAACCCGAGCGCAAAAAGCTTTCCGGGCCTGGCCACAGCAGTTACGTAACATCGATGGCGAAATGCGGAGACAAATTGGTCACCGGCGGTTACGACAAGCGGTTGATCTGGTGGGACACGACGTCCCGTGAGGAGCTTCGTTCGATCAACGCGCACGACAAATGGATTCGCCGCGTGATTGCGACCCCAGATCAAAGACATGTCATTAGCGTTGCCGACGACATGCGATGCCGGGTGTGGGACGTTGAATCGGGAAACCAAATCGCCGATTTCAGCGATCATGCGGCAATCACACCGCATCATTATCCCTCCATGCTGTATGCAGTTGCCGTATCAGGCGATGGGACGAAGATCGCGACGGGCGACCGCGTTGGTCACGTCGCCGTTTGGGATGCCGCCAAATTTGAAAAGATCGCCGAAGTCGAGACGCCGGTCTTGTACACGTGGGATCCAAAGCAGCGCCGCCATTCGATCGGCGGAATCCGCAGCCTGGCGTTTTCAAATGACGGAACAAGGTTGGCCGTCGGCGGCATCGGCAAGGTTGGCAACATCGACCACTTGGGTGGCCCGGCACGCTTGGAAGTGTTTGATCTCCAGACCGGTGATCGTCAACTTGAGATTGAAGATGAAAAAAAGAAAGGTCTGATCGAACAGATCGAGTGGTCAGCGGAGGGCGACTGGATCATGACCGTCGGCGGTGATCACAACGGCTTCATCACTTTTTACAATGCCAGCTCCGGACAACTGATTCATCAGGACGGCCACAGTGGTCACATCCACGGCGTCTGGCACGACGAAAGCTTTGCTAACATTTTCGTGGCCGCTCACCAGCGAGTTAGCCACTTGAGTTTGCAGCAGAAGAAGTAAGCCAGGACTTGCAGCGCGTTCGGCTTGGGAAGGAATTTGAGCGTGGTTTTTCTCTTGAGTCACGGTAGTGCAGGCATGAACGTTTTGATTCGTCACAAGAATGCGACAACTGCGTAGCAGTGGCAGAATATAGTTTTCCTGGGGTTACACCAACTTCGCTGTCGCTCGTTGGTTCACCCCAGGCTGTATGCTGTCACCACTCCGTGGTTCTTTTTCACGATGTTGAGCAGCAGTTCCTCAGCCGGACGCTCTCCATGTCTTGGTTATCCTGCTCACGCCTTGCCGCGAAATTCATGATTTCATCATGCCCTGTTTGGCGACTTTAAAACTGCAGCGCTCGTTCCACGATCTCGCCCAAGTCTCGAGACACGATTGCACTTCCCGCGATTCGCTCTAACTGCTCTCGCATCAGCTTCTGTCGGACTACCTCGAACCGCCGGTAGCCGTTCATTTGCGACACAAGTCTGGCGGCCAGTTGCGGATTGTCGCCATCGATACTGAGAATGAAATCGGTCAACAACTTGTAACCGCTGCCATCGGCGGCATGGAATCGCACCTGGTTGATCGAAAATGTTTGCAACAACGATCGGACGCGATTTGGATTTCTAAGGTTAAAGTCGCGATGCGTGGTCAGCTTCGTCACCCGGTCGATCGTGTCATCGCGTTTTGAGGCCGCCTGCACAGCAAACCACTTATCCAGAACCAAGGGGTCGTGATGCCATTGATCGTAAAACTTCGCCAACGCAGACTCGCACTCGTCTCCGCCGATGTTCGCCAACAGCATCAGAGCTGCTTGCATGTCAGTCATGTTGTCGGACTTGACAAATTGGTTAGCGAGCAACGACCTTGCTTCCGCTAACGGCGAAATCGCCAGGTAGCTCAAGGCAGTATTCTTCAGGCGTCGCCGATTAATGCTCTCCTGTTCGTTATTGGCTGAAGCATTGGCAGCAAGAGTTTCATAAAGTGAATAGAGTGCATCGTGATGCCGATCCGCGATTTGGGATCGCAGGAACTCGCGGGCACGATAAATGGAATCCGGATCGATGACGTCCATTTCTTGCCCGAGCATTGACTCATTCGGCAAAGTCAACAATAGCGCCCGATAGGACCCGTCCAAATTCTTATCTTCAAGTTGTTTGCCGAAAGCATCCAGAAAAGAATTGAGTGACCCATCCTGCGGGTCCGGGGCCGACGGTTGGGCAGCGAATGAGAGCATCAATCGCGTTGCTAAGGTCTGTCCGGCATCCCATCGATTGAACGCATCGCCATCATGTGCCATCAAGAAGGCGAGTTCTGATTCATCTCTTGCCATTTTCAGTCGCACCGGTGCGGAAAAGCTACGCAGCACCGATGCCAGCGGCTTTTCCGTCAGGCCATTCAACACGTACGACTGTTGCGACTCTGTCAGCAACAGCAGGCCCTTTTCCTGCTGTGGATCGCCATCAAACGCGGCTGTAATTTCTTTCCCTTCGCGGTCGATCAGGCCGACGGCAATCGGCAGCGGCACAGGTTTACGATCGGCGACGCCCGGGATGGATTTCGGCAACGGCGGGTAAGACTGTGTGCAGGTCAGCGTGTAGCGGCCGGCCGCCTGATCCCATTCTTCGTCGACCTGCAGATCCGGCGTGCCGGCTTGTGAATACCACCGCTCAAACGCAGCAAAGTCTCGATTGTTAGCATCTCCCATCGCCGCGCGAAAGTCATCGCAAGTAACCGCGTTGCCGTCGTGTCGCTGAAAGTACAGATCGATACCCCGCCGAAATCCATCCGCTCCCAACAACGTGTGGTACATGCGAATGACTTCAGCTCCTTTGTTGTAGACCGTCGCGGTATAAAAGTTATCCATTGCGATGTACGATTCGGGCCGGATCGGGTGTGCCATCGGACCATTGTCTTCGGCGAATTGCCGCGACCGCAAGGCAACCACATCATCAATGCGTTTGACCGCGGCGGAGGTTTGATCGGCAGTGAATTGCTGGTCGCGGAATACGGTCAGGCCTTCTTTCAATGTCAGTTGAAACCAGTCGCGGCAAGTAACGCGATTGCCAGTCCAATTGTGAAAGTATTCGTGCGCGATAACAGCTTCGACGCCCAAAAAATCGCTGTCGGTGGCAGTTTCCGGTGAGGCGAGCACGTACTTGGAGTTAAAGATATTCAATCCTTTGTTTTCCATCGCCCCCATGTTGAAGTCGTTGACGGCGACGATCATGTAGACATCCAGGTCATACTCCAGACCAAAAA
>JBFJVZ010000225.1:0-12373 GCA_041623895.1 Pirellulaceae bacterium
ACGCAGAGCTTCGTCGACCTGCCGAGTGAATTCGTCGCTGTTGGTCTCCGAACTGAGCGCTCGCAACACTTGTTCGTAGTTGCCTGCATCATCAGCCGCGATCAGCGACGAGCCGGCAAGCTTTGCTGAGGCTGGTCTGTCGGACTGAGCGGCGAAACTTTGATCCGACTCCGCAAAATACTCCGCTTCATCGGATTCTTCTGCGGAAGCGATGCGTTGCGGCAAAATCAACTGTTCGGGCTGTTGCGGTGCCAAATGCTCCGGCTGCACTTGTTCGCCCTCGGGACCCTCCTTCTCGCCGCCGACGGTGCTATTGCTAAGCGATTGAACATTCAACTCATTCAGTATCAACAGCGCATCCAGGGCTGTGACAAATCCATCGGCATTAACGTCGTATCCGTAACCGGGGTCGCCAGAACCGATCGGGCCCGGTCCGTAGATGTTCAAGTAGTTGATGATTGCCAGCGCGTCGCCTGCCGAAACGTTTCCATTGTCATCGACATCAAACGGGGAATCATCGTTGTGATAGGGCGTTTGATTCTCGGTGATTTCGATCACAAACGTTTCGGAGATCGTTGCAAAAAGCTCGCCGACGTCTTGGGCCGTGATCGTGATTTGAATTTCTTCTTGCGTGGTTCGATCGACCCATTGATCGTCGACCAGCTTTAGCTTCGCATCAACAATCTCAAAGCGAGGATCGTTGACAAAAACATTGTAACTGTTCAACGGCGGATGTCCGTTGACCGTCACGTTGCCGACTTCGTGCCCTGGTGAAAGTTCCATCACCGATTGATTGGAAAGCTCGACGGATGTGGCCGGTTCTGGTTGGTCAACAACGGTGATGCCGAATTGCTTGGTAAACGAATCGCTGCCGTCGCTGGCGGTGACGTTGACGAAGACAACTTGTTCAGCTTCGTAATCCAACGAGACCCCGTCGACCAACTTGAGCTCATCGCCCAATATAAAGAATCGTTCATCATCGACGGACAATGTCGCGTTGGCATCCCCGTCTTCGTCGATCACTTCCAACACGCCCACAAAAGCGCCGGCGTCATTTTCGCTGACAGAAAATTCGTTTTTCGGTTTGATGTCCGTGATCGGGTCATCCGCATCCGCGACCTGGACGTAAATGTATTCGACCAGCGGGTCCGAATACTCAGGGTCGGTCACCGTGACCGTAAGCGGAATCAATTGTTCAAACTCGAAATTCAATTCACCGCCAACAAAAATCAGCTGTCCGTTGTGAACGACGAAGCGGTCGTCGTCGAGTTCAATTTGGTGGTTATCGTTGAGATCAAAATCGATGACATTCAATGGTCCGAGAATATGCCCAGGAATGGCGTTTTCGGGGATCGGCTGCAGCGAATGTGAGATGCCGATGGGTTCATCCGGAACCGGCAGGATATCGACTCGCAGCACAAACGTTCCCGAGTTGTCGCGGCCATCATGAGCGATCACCGTGAACAGGTCGGTACCAAAGAAATTGGGATTGGGTTGGTAGATCAGCGTTCCATTTGGATGTACTTGCGCCGATCCGTTTTTCGGGGGCGCGGTATTGATGATCACGATTGAATCGCCATCTTGGTCAACGGCTCCCTCGGCGACTCCCGGGGCGACACGAATCAGCGAAGTGTCTTCCAGCGTTTCCAACGTTGGCGTGGATTCGAAGATCGGGGCCACATTGTCGCCACTTAGCGCCAATCCAAACATCACGGGATCGGGGTCCGCATCATCGGCAATCGTGATCTGATGAGATCCAGCAATCAGCGACAACGCCGCCATGCCTTCGTTGCCAAGTACTACCAGCGACTGTTGCGCACCGTCGAATTGGAGATCGGAGACAGTGCCGACGGCTTTTAAATCCACGGCAAGGTCAGCAATCAATTCACCACCGCGAACATCATACAGCTGCAGCGTCGATTCCGGACTGACTGTCAACAATAAATCTCTGGCGGCGTCCAAGGCGACCGGACCGGTCACATCTGGAAGCGACTTGAGCGTGGCGAAGTTCGCGTCGGCGTCATGGACGCTGATCCCCCCGTCATCACTGCGCAGCACAAGCAATCCAGAGTCATCGTCAAACGCAACCAACCCGCTGGCGTCAACAACATCCACCGCGGTGCCGTCGATCCACGTCCCCGTCGAATTGCTCCATAAAGAAAGTTGCAAACCATCAACGCCTGCCCAGGCCAGCACCGAACGACCGCCGCTGGAAGACGTG
The DNA here is from genome assembly GCA_041623895.1 of Pirellulaceae bacterium. Lineage (GTDB taxonomy): Bacteria > Planctomycetota > Planctomycetia > Pirellulales > Pirellulaceae > JBFJVZ01. The sequence continues at coordinate 2,222 of JBFJVZ010000225.1, forward strand.
ATCACCTGAGTGTCCGCGGGAACCGAATGATAAGTCACGCTGGAACGGATACCGTCGTTGAGATCCGAGGCATCGAGTGCGCGAATAACCACCGATTCAGACGCTTGTTCCAATGCCACCCCATAGCCGTCGCCGTCAATGGCAACTTGCGACCAAAGCAGTGATGATCCATCGCCCGACAGATCAAGCGGCTCGACCAACCCCGTTGATGGATCGACAAGCCAAGCGGTTTCCGAACCCGCTTCGCCTCCGGTCACGATCAGACTGCCGCCGGACAAGGCCTGCACGCCCGAAAGCCCGGTACCCACGGAAATGCTCTGACTGTCGCCCTGCTCAAAGTCAGCGATTTCGATTGTTCCGTCCGTCAACGCCAGCGCGGTGTCATCGCCAACGGACAGCTTGATGCCATTCTCTAGGGCAACGATTTTGCCATTGGCCACTGGCTGGACGGGAAACGACTGTTGCTGTGAATCGGTGCCGTTGTACAGCCTTAGCTGGTAGGTGCCGTCAACAAGATTCTCGAAGGCAAAACTTCCGTCTTTACCGCCCAACGCATAGGGTTCGCCGACATCAATGGCAGCATTATTGTTGATATCCAGGTACAGCAAACGACCGCCAAGCGAAGATTCCTCAGCATCTTGGCGGAACGAGAAATTGGCGTCCTCAAAGACGGTTCCCGTGATCGCAGCCAATACCCGTCGCTCGGTCAAGCGTTCGACGCGTAACCGGCGGCGCAGCCCCGTTTTCCTGCTCGCCTTACGGGAATTGTTCGAGTTTTTTCCTACGCCCATCGTGTAGCCGAATCAGTAACTCTGTGTGCGTTCCAGGCTTGGCGATCCCGCGGCGCTTGGCGATCCCGCGACCAGCGCTCTACCCAATCCCGACTTGGAAACAGGGTGGCTGGAAAAGTTCCCCTCCCAGGGGTGGGAATTCCAGCAAAATTATCCGCGTCAATGCGATGCCCGTCCCGCAACAAGAACGTGCCGGTTTGGGCTGGGATACACAAAAATGTCTCCCACCTGAGGAATCCAACCGTCTATCATACGCGAGTGGACTGATTTGTTCTTGCAGAATTCTTTTCCGGCAAGATTCGATTCCCCCAAATATTCCCGTTTCGGCCGTCCGCAAACCCCTCAAGGCCTAACGCCAACGACCTAGAAAGGTTCCGTCATGCGAAACTTGGTCCAAAAACCTACGACTTCCCGCCGGCATTTGATGGGTTCTCCGTTACTGGGCGTGCTGACGGGGCTGCTGGGAATGTTTCTGTTTCTGTTCTCGCTCGAGTCGGCAGTTGGTCAAGCTCCCGGGGGTCCCCCCAGTAGTGAGTATCCAGGTAGCGGGTATCCCGAGGGCTACGACGGTTCCGGAGACAGCGACACGGAAACGGAGTACGAGTCCGAGATGGGGTATGAGTACGACGGTACCGCAGGGGGCAGGCCAGGAGGCAGACGCGGCGGAACGGCCAACGCCAACGACGTGATGATGCAGTCGTACGGATCGGTGATGACTTCGTTGTTGAATACCGTCGATCTAAACAAATTATTCGCTCCCGACAGCCAACTCGCGATGATCGACGCAGGCCCTGTGCTAAGTGTCGAGGCGGAGCATGCCTATCAAAGTGGTAACTATCCGCTGGCGTTGGAGCTTTTCTACGGCCATATGGTGACCGAATACGATCAGGCTCGTGTCAGTTTGCAGACCGTCAATTACAGCAAGCTGTTGCGCCGGCCTGTTTGGCAAACTCGGTTCGGTGTGTCGTTCACGGTGCGTGGAGAGATCGACGCCGATCCGCAGCCCGTCAAAGAGGGCAAGACGGCGGTCCGAGTCGCTGCAGGCGGTGGCGGCGGGGCCGGTCCTGACAGTTACCCTGAAGACCGTTCGGCCGACTACGAAGAAGATACGGGTCAAGACATGGAGGCGATGGCAGCGTCCTACCCGTCCGGGGATGGTTACGGAAATCAACTTCCTTCTTCGCAGTCAAGAAAGTCGACCCCGCAAGCAGTGATGCTCAGTGCGGAGGCCAACGAACAACTCGACAAGTATCTGGGCTTGGTCGCCAGAATCGTTGCCGAAGAGTTCGAGGCGCGGTATCGGCAAGGCGATTATGGAGCAATCTTGATCAACGTGATGCCGCCGGAGCCGGTCGATCGACGTCGACGCCAACCAGGGGAAGCAGAAGTCGTCGTTGCCTCTCAAGCGCCGATGAGCCAAGAAGTGATGGATGCCTTGGCCGACAGCCCCGAACCGCGTCCGTTGTGGCGGCCCGGCATCATGTATTATGGCGAAGGCGAATCGACGGATGTTGTCCGTGAAGCGAAACTCGAAAATGTCGATGTGTTGCTTCACTTTGACATCGTTTTGAAACCTTCACGTAATGAAAAATACGTCCAGAACCTTTCCCGTTGCCGTCTGATTCATGTTGAGACCGGAAAATCACTCGGTGTCTCCAAGGGAATCGACAACTTCGAAGCGATCAGGTTGGCTCAGAAAGGACTCAGCGACGAACGCGAGTACGTGACCGGTCAATTGGAAAATCTGTTTCTGTTCCTCGACCGCTCTGTCAAAACGGCGCCGCTTCCCCCTTTGACCGCCGAAATTGCCAAGCGCAGAGTCGGATCGCTGCTGGCCAGTACCAGCAGCAACAGCTTGCGAACGCTGGCTGAAATCCGGCTGTATCAGATGCAGGAGTTGATCACGGCTGAGGAAGCGGAAGCCGCCTTCGATATTCTGGGCGGTGATGAGGCACTGCTATTGCTGCATGCACCGCTGGAGGAGCGTCTCAAGATGGCGCGGAAATGGGCCGTCAAGTCGGTTCCCGAATTCAATTAACTGTCGAATGCATGGGTACCGGCATCAGCACCTCTGCGGCCGGCATCAGACGTACTTCTTCGCAGCGCGAAAGTTGGAATTGTCGCGGCTCTTCCCGGCACAGGCAGAGCCCGAGAAAACGATCGTTGCCCACGAATCGAATGGGACTGACAATCCGATGCGTTTGATTTCCCCTCGCGTCGGCATAATCCATTTCGATCACATAATTGTCGGAATCTTGCATGGCACGACGAAGCATCGATTTCATGATGTGCCTCCCCAGATTGTGTGTTGGTGTGAGTACAGTTTTTTGTCTTGCCCACTCACATTTATTGGCGCCCCGCGTGACACGTCAGGTCATTTCACCTCAGCCTTGCCCGCCGAACACCGAAACCTCGCTTCACGCGGGCAGCCAGAGCCGCTGAACGCGATGATTGTTGCTGTCCAAGACGTGAATCCGGTCTCGTGAATCAACCACAACCCCCCATGGTTGATACAACTGCCCGGGTTTAAATCCTGGGCCACCCCACAGCGCCAGCGGGGTCCCGTCGGGATCGAACCGTTGCAATCTTTGATTCCCGTACTCACAGACGATCACGCTACCGTCACTGGCAAGTGCCAAGTCGTATGGGTAGAAGAATTCTCCCACGCCAATCCCTTCGCTTCCCCAAATGTCGATCAATTCAGGTGTCGGTTGTCCGATGTCAAAGCGTTGGATTCGATGGTTGCAGGCATCGACGACCCACAACGTCTGTCCGTCAACCACCAGGCTTTGCGGCCGCACGAACTTTTCCGGTTCGCGACCGGTCCCGCCCCACTGAGTGATGAACTTGCCGTCGGGATCGAATTTTTGAATTCGGTCGGAGTCACCATACTCGCCGACGTAGTAACAGCCGTCCTGGTCACAAACAGCATCGGTGACGAAGGCAAATTCACCCGGTCCGCGGCCCGCAGTGCCACCGATCTGTTCATCGTCAATCAAGTTGCCATCCAGATCGTAGACAAGCATCCGGTAGTAATGCGTATCAGCGACGAGCAGTTTTTCTGTTTCGCCTGTTCGCTGCGGCCGCTTGATCGCCATCCCGGTTGGCCGACCGTTCTCGGTTTGCGGTGTCTTCCAAACTCGCAAGAGCTGACCTTGCTGATCAAAGACTTGGATTCGTCCCGTTGTGTCCACGATGTAGAGCTGATCATTCGCGTCGATCGTGATCGCACGCGGTTTCAGAAAACGACCGTCGCTGAATCCTCGACGCCCCCAAACCAACTCGGGTTCAGCGTTTTTGCCGGTCGGAACGCAGCCGCCGGTGGTCATCAGAAATGAGCCCAGCGCCGCGCAGCCGCCGCGCAGCCATTGCCGCCGTGAGGTTTGCGGTGCGACAGGATGGGTAATTTGGGTGTGTCTGATCATTGCTCGCCGGGCTGGGGAAACGTTTATTGTGGGTTCACACGGTTTCGTGTGGGCGTTGCAAAAACAAACTTTTCTAACTTTTTCCTTCGACATTTCTTGTTGGAGATTCTGCGGTTTCATGAGCACCGGAAGAACATCCAATATCGAACAAGGAATGTCGAAGTGCGAATTATTTGACCCATAAAAGACCGGGCTGGACCCATTTTTCCAACACCGACCCACAGCAAACCGTGATCGACCTTGTTGTGAGCGGGGAGGCAAAACTGCGGTACAGCTTTCTCGCCCTCCCAATCATCCCGCATCATTCGTACAATGGAAGCTCTATTTTAAGACAGGCTCGTCCTAACAGCGGTCGCTGTTCTTCTAGATGCCCAAGATTTTAGACCTACAGACGACCGACGATCCCCGGGACTTTGTGCATCTTACCGTCCAAGCGTTGACCGAGGGCCAAGTCGTTGGTCTGCCCACCGATACGGTTTATGGGCTCGCCGCCCACGTGTTATGCGAGGACGCGGTAGCCCGCTTGTGCGAGATCAAAGGCCGCGGGAACGCGCCGCTGGCGATTTCGGTCCGCAGCCGCGAGGCAGCGGGAGATTTTTTTTGTCAGCTCTCAGGCGTGGCAAGACGGCTAAGTTACCGCTGTTGGCCGGGACCGCTGACCTTAGTCGTGCCCTGTGATCCGGAGGAATCGGCCGTCAGCCAGCTGCCCGATTCGATCCGCCAACACATCACCAGCGATCACAATTGCGTCGGATTTCGAGTCGTTGATCACCGCATTCTGTCTTATATTCATCGGTTCATGGCGGCACCCTTGGTGCTGACCAGTGCAAATTTGACGGGGCAACCCGCGCCGACCACAGCCGATGCGGTCAGGCAGCAACTGGGTGATTCGATTCCACTGCTGCTGGATGACGGTCCAACCCGATATGGTGGACCGTCGACCGTGGTCCGCGTTTGCGGCAATCGGTGGGAAGTGCTTCGAGAGGGCGTGATTGAGCGAGCGGCCATGAATCAATTCGTTAAACCCGTGATTGCTCTGGTGTGTACCGGTAACACCTGCCGCAGCCCCATGGCCGAAGCCCTGTTGCGAGAACATGTCGCCAAAAGATTTGGTTCCGAAGACGCCGTGCGCGTTGTCTCGGCCGGTGTGGCTGCGGCCAACGGCATGGGCGCCAGCCCGCAAGCCATCGAAGTCATGGGGAGCCGAGGTCTGGATTTGACCGGTCACAGCAGTCGCCCCCTGGACGATTCGGTGATTCGAGTCGCCGATTTGGTGTTGACGATGACTGACGGGCATCGTGCCACCATCCTGGCGGCCTGGCCCGATATGCATGACCGTGTTTTTCCCATTTGCGGTGATGGCGGGGATATCACCGACCCCGTTGGCATGCCCGTGGAAGTTTACGAGCGTTGTGCCGAGCAAATTGATGAGGAACTGGCGAAATGGATGGATAAACTAGGGGATGACTTTTTCCCGGTTTCAGAATCTGACAGCCCTCAACCTGACAGCAAAGGCACAAAGTGATGTTGACGATTTGCTTGGGAAGTGATCACCGGGGCGTACAGATCAAAGCGCGTTTGATTCAGGCGCTGACAGCCGCGGGTTTTGAAGTCGTGGACGAGGGCACCGATTCAGAATCCGCCGTTGACTATCCCGATATCGCGCGGCCCGTGGCGGAAAAAGTCAGCCGCGGAGAAGCGCAGCGCGGCATTTTGATTTGTGGCACCGGCATCGGTATGGCCATTGCCGCCAACAAGTTCAAAGGCGTGCGCGCAGCCGCTTGCTACGACGAAGTGATGGTCGAAATGAGCCGCCGGCACAACGACGTGAACGTGTTGTGCTTGCCCGGCGACCTGATCGGCGAACGTGCCGTCGATGAACTGGTGCTGATGTGGTTGCAGACCGAATTCGATGGTGGGCGACACGCCAGCCGCGTCGACAAAATCGAGCTGATCGAAAAACAACCGAACCCCGATCCCGGTTCCAGTACATGACACGGCAGTGGTCAGGCTTGATCGGTAATCGTCAGCTGCACGATTGGTTTGCCCTGGCGATCCGGCAGGGCCGGTTGGGAGGCAGCTTTCTTTTCGTCGGCCCACACGGCATCGGTAAACAAACCGTCGCCGACTTGCTGGCACTGACGTTGATGTGTCAGACAAATCCGCCAGCGGAGATGGCTCCCTGCGGCAGCTGTGAAGCTTGTGTTCAAGTCGCCGCCGGTACTCACCCGGATGTGATTCAAGTCGCCAAGCCCGCGGATAAGTCATTCATCCCATTGGAACTGCTGATTGGCCGGCCCGAGGTGCGAATGCGGGAAGGATTCTGCCGCGATGTACGCTTGAAACCATTTCGCGGCACCCGCAAAGTAGCCATCCTTCACGATGCCGATTTCTTGAACGAAGAGGGCGCCAACTGCTTGTTGAAAACCTTGGAGGAACCGCCGCCCGATGCCGTGATCATTCTGCTGGGGACCAGCGAGCAGCGGCAGTTACCGACGATCCGCTCGCGTTGTCAAATCATTCGCTTCAAGCCGCTATCGCCGCCAGACGCCGTGGCCCTGATTCGCAGTGCTCACCAGATCGATGCCAGTGACGAGGCGATCGTTGCAGCCGTCGATGCCAGCGGAGGCGACATTCACGCGGCCGTGCGGCAGTTGGGCGGCGAATCAGACTCGCTGCGACAAGCACTGCATTCGCAGTTTTCGTCCACGGCACCGGATCCGATCGCCATCAAACGCATCATCTCCGAGCACGTGGATGGGGCCGGCAAAGACCCCAGCAAACGACGCAACGCGATGCGAGATGTTTTCGCGATCGCCATCCAACATTATCGCCGGCAACTACGAAGCGACGCAGCCGATTCGATCGTCATCCCGCAAACGCTGACAAGGTTAGACCGTTCGATCCGCGCGATCCGCGAAGTCGACCGCAGTGCCAACCAATCAACCCTGATCGAATGCTACGCCTCCGACATCGCCTCCGCGATCAGCGGCGACCGCGGCCAAATCGGCTAGCCTGGATTAGCATCGCCAGATATTTCGTAGGCCAGGACTTGTCCTGGCAATAGGGCGCCAGGACAAGTCCTGGCCTACCGATGATCCCACATCAATGATGAAATTGCACTAGTCGCTGTCGCCGAGCTCTGTGAGTTCGGTTCCAGAACGATAGATTTTTGCAAGGCCAAATATTCGCCGAACGCTCGGTGATTGGTAAGTGCAGCTTCCAATTCGAAGCATTGGACGACGTAAGCGCTACAGCGGGAATTCTGCGATCTCGCCGTACAGCGGCAGGTAGCGATAGTAGACTTCCAAAATCATCGTGCACATCGCGGTCGTATAAAGCCGGCCGCCGATGTCGCCCCACTTGTCTTGGAAGTGCCAACTGCCCGCCTCGTGTCCCAGCTTGGATTGCGTGGCGACTAGATGATCGCGGAGCTTCGCATTCCAGCGTTCCCAATCTTGGTGACGAACGTGATGCAGCGCAAGCGTTGCGTAGTAATCATGATAAACATTCGTCAGCGTCGGTCCCCGCACGGCGATGCGGTCGAATTGCCGATCGAAATGGGTGATTCCCGGCGTTTCGCCCAAGTACAACAACAGCGTCAACCCAATCGCCGTCGTCGTCGGCTCGCCCGGCATACCTTTGTATCCAAACTCGAACTTGTCGTTGCCGGCCACATCACGGATGAAACCTTTCGCTTTGCGTAACGTATTCGTCCGCAGGACAACGCCGTTGCGTCTTGCGGCAACCAAGGACAGAACTTGCCAGCCTGTCAGCGTCGTATCTCCGGGGCTGCCGGGGACATATCCCCAAGAACCATTGGCATGTTGAGCAACCTCGGTGAAGTCGGCACCGCGCTGTACCAGTTGGTAAAGGTCCGAGTCGTACTTTCCGTCTTCGGTCGTCGTCATCGCCAGGGCTTCGCTCAGTGCCATCACCGCGATCCCGTGCCCATACATGCTTCCCTGTTGCCAGTCGTAGCCGAATTGCGATTCGCCGGCGACGTTGCGGAGGTAATAGATCCCTCGGCGAACCGTGTCGGCGTAGGGACCGGTTTGATGCGTGTAACCGGCGCCCAAGAACGCCAGCAGGGCCAGCCCCGTTGCCCCGGTCGCCGGCGTTGGTGTGTCACCGGCGTCCTTGCTGTTCTTGCAGCGACCGTCGCAGGGATCCAGTTCAAGATTGAACGACCAGGATCCATCGGGACGCTGATGTTCAGCCAGCCATTTTAGCGCGAGCTCGACTGCTGATTCACTCTGCTGTGTCGCACCAAACAGATCTCCGTACTTGGTGCGGCCCTCAGGAGTACGCCCGGCCAGACCGCCGCCGGGCAGTTGCATCAGTTTCGATTTGGATTGTCCTCCGGCGGTGATCAACGCGATTTGTGAATTCGTCAGCGCTGGGGTCGCGACCCGTTCGGCGGTGGGCGATTGCACAAGCGTCTGCGATTGATTCCATTGCACGGTGACATTGACGGGTTGATCGGCGTTTCGATCCTTGGGGTCGGCGGCTTGCGCTTTGCTCTTGGCAACTTCAAACGAGACAGCATGGGAGGGTGCGCCGCGTCTCGCTTCGATGGCGATGCCATTGTCTTTGCGGCGACCGCCATAGCTGACCAGCGCCAGCACGATCAAGGCGATCGTATGCAGGATGGTGCTGATCAACCAGGCGGGGATACGGGCACCATCAAACCAGCGCTGTTTCTTTTGGAAAGCCGAGACAGCGGTTTGGGAAGCTGGATCGTCTTGACGCGGCAAGTCCGGCAGCGACGGTGGAGGCACTGGCGGAGCGTGATCGTTAACCGCTGTGGGGTTTGAGACGATTGTGCCGGTCATATCGGGATCGCTGGCCAAAGAGAGGTACCTCACCTCTCGACTATAGCTCGCGCGTCAGCAAAACACCGAAAATCACGTGAGACCAGGTGTTCGCCAGAGAGTACTCCGCAGCCCCAGGTCCGGGCTACGTGAATAATCCGGGCCAGGAGGCTACATGCTGTCACCGCTACGCGGCTTTCGAAGGCCAATCCTGTCAGCCGGATGATCGCAAAAGTACAGGTGGTCTCGATTAACAAACGCCAACAGCGCTTACATGTTCGTCAGCCCAGGTCCTTCCCCTGTTCAGACGCGTCATTCGCATGGAGTTCGCGATCTTCAAATGCCACTCTGGAGGTGTCTCCAGATTCGTCGAGGACAATCTGCAGCCCGTTCATCTCTGCCGCGATATAACTGCTGAGCCCGTAAATGAAGATCACGATTCCAGTCATCTCCAAAGTTTCTTCCACGGAGTACAGCAACACAAACAGAGGTGTATCCGGAGATTTGGTCTCGAAATACACGCCCGCGCTCAGCGATTCGAAAACGATTGCTCCGGTGACATAGATCGTCCCAGCGGCAATGAAGATCCGACGAAAGCGGCGCGGTAGCGCCAGCAGGAATGGGATGAATGCGATGACAAACACGATGACGGCGATACCATAGGGGATCACCCAGGCGAAATACGCTACGCCCGTGGCATCCAAGTATTCGCCGACCGGCACGATCAGCCGCTCGTGAATGACCATGATCTCGTCGCATGACAGGTACAGGAATATCAACGCCAGCAGCAACCAATGCTTTGCGAAAGGCTGATGCGAGGCGAGTTTTTCCATGGCAATCACCAGCAGTAGCCACGCACTCAGCAGTAAGGTCAACGAAGCATAGAAGGTCGGCACGTTTTTTTCGATATTCAGATCGAACAACGGAACCAGGGTGTAAACGCTGGGATGCCCAAAACCAAATCGAAAGATCAGCCCCACGACGTGCGCGAACACAAGAAACACAACGATCAAACTGAGCGCTGTGACAAGTTGCTTTGGCGAAATCGAGATTTTGATCAAACGATGATCTCCGCAACACGTGTCTGACTCTGTCCGTTCAGCGAACCGTCGCAGCTACATG
>JBFJVZ010000226.1:0-12278 GCA_041623895.1 Pirellulaceae bacterium
CTTACGGCGGCGTGACTGCGTTGACCGATACGCAGCGGAGTAGCCGTGCGGATCGAGGCGTCCGCTTTCAAAGTATTGTTGTCGACATTAACGGCTTGCACCTTTCCATCAACGTAGATCTTGATGCCTTCCGGCTTACCGCTGCCATCGTAGGTTGCAAACACATGTTGCCACGCGCCCGGTTTCACCACCGCCTGTTTGGTAGTGACTTTGATACTGTTGCCGGGCCAGGCATCGACGATGTGCACAGAAAATGACGCCCCGTTTTGCCAAAGGTCCCAGCCGCGGTGCGACGCCCGCTCGTCCATCCGGGCCATGATGCTTGCCATCGTGTTTTTGTTGGCCGGCTTGACCCAACCGCCGTAGCTGAACGATTGGTTTCTCTCAAGATCACCAAGGCCGCCGAGATCAAAGGTGCTGCCGGATTTGATAACCGGAGCCGAACCGTACTTACCATCAGCAATCCAAGTAATCTCTCCCGTAGCCTGGAATTGGGGCTTGGCGGTCGCCGGCTGCGCGGTCAGGGAAGTCTCGCTGGCGGACGTTTTCTCAGCGTCTGCTTGCTGGGAAGGTTGATCGTCGGTTGCCGGTTCAGAAACAGTGCCCCCGGGAATCTCGGCCGCACAAATGTTGCCCTTACCCTCATTCAATGGAAGATGAAAGATCAGGCCGTCAGCCGGCAGTTCGTGTTCAAGTGACTCTGGAGTAATGGATGCCAGCCACTGCTGCGATTCGGCGCGAGCTTTCATTTTTTGCTGGTCGCGATTCGACTTGGCAAGGGCAATTTCCGCCGGCAGTGCTTCCCACCGCGGCCGATCTTGTGTTGAGGGAACGACCAGAACCGGACCCCGTCCATCCTTGGCATTGCCGTCTTTTGGCCCTTGTGTCGTGTTGCGAAAGAAAGCGGCCAGCGAATAGAAGTCCTTCATCGTGAACGGATCGAACTTATGGTCGTGGCATTGACCGCAGTTGGTGGTCAGACCCAGGTAGACCCAGCCGAACGTTTGCACGCGGTCGACCGCGTAGTTGGCAAGGTTTTCTTCATCGATCGTGCCGCCTTCATTGGTGGTGATGTTGCACCGTTGGAAACCCGTGGCAATCAATTGGTCATCGGTCGGATCGGTAAGCAGATCGCCGGCGATCTGTTCGATCGTGAATTCGTCAAACGGCTGGTTGGCGTTGAAGGCACGAATCACCCAATCCCGATAAGGCCACATCTCGCGGTAGTTATCAAAATGCAAGCCGTGCGTGTCACCGTAGCGTGCGGCATCCAACCAATAGCGTGCCCGGTGTTCGCCCCAAGCGGGTGACTTCATCAAGCGGTCAATCCAAGCGGACAAAGCCTGGTCCGCATTCTGTTGGTGGTCGCTGACAAAAGCACCGACGTCTGCCGGTGATGGGGGCAGCCCGGTGATGTCAAGGTGCAAGCGGCGAAACAGCGCGGGGGCATCGGCTTCGGGCGCCGTTAAAAGACCTTGTGCTTCCAGCTTCGCCAGCACAAAACGGTCGATCGGGTTCTTGACCCATGCCTGGTTTTTGACCGTGGGTAACTCTGGCCTGGTCGGCGGGATAAAAGACCAGTGTGGTTGGTATTCGGCGCCGGCCGCGACCCAGCGTTTCAAGATCGCTTTCTGCTGGTCTGTCAATTGCTTCTTCGTTTTCGGCGGCGGCATGACCAGATCTGGATCGTCCGTCAGGACTCGAACCAGCAATTCGCTTTCGTCTGGTTTGCCGGGAACAAGTGCGCCGTATTCAATCGCTGCGTCGCGCCGATCGATCCGCAGATCGGCCTCACGCGCAGCGCTATCCGCGCCATGACAGGCAAAGCAGTTGTCTGCCAGGATTGGCAAGATGTCACGGTTGTACTCCAGCGGCTCGTCACCTTGCGCAACTGGACGGACCAGGAGCACAGAAAGCACGGCAAAGCAGACGACCAGAGAGCGAAAGGCAATCTTCATTTCATCCAAGCCGATTCATTGGCAGGCAATATCAAACCAAAACAAACGCACGGGAACGCGTCGAAACATTCCTGCCCTAATTATTTACCAACACTGGTTACGAATCGAGCCAAAGAACGGCTGCTTGGACAACCATCGGGCGGCATTTGGCACAAATGACGCCACTGGCAACTCAGGTGCGACAATTTGTATGACGCGGCCGCCGAACTGGCGTGGCGTTTTGGTTGGATGTCCGCCGGATCGAATGCTTAGTTTTGCCGGATCAGCTTGCTGATGTCCAACAGACACAGTTGTCTGCCTTCGCCCGGGTGGGGTGCATCGATGCAGACGAGTCTGCCGTCGGGTGAAAATCTTGGATGCGTATCGACTCGCCATTCGCCGGAGTACTGGGGCGGCAATCGGAAACCTCCCAGGTCGATGCGACGGCCGGAGGCGACATGGAACAGGTGCGGCGTCTGCAATCGTGACTCACCTTTGGGGTAGGTGTCGTTCAAGATCCACCGGTTGCCGGGCAAGTAGCTGATGTGGCCGCTAGGATCCAAGACACCGCGGCCGATCTCGCGGACATCACCGCCTCCGTCCACGTCTTCAAACAGGAAGTTCCCCCACTTGTCGTTGCCATCGAAATGTCTGGATTGCGCGAGAATATGGTGGTTGTCGCGCCAAATAAAATGGGACGTGTAGCCGTTGCCGCAGACAATCCGAACATCGCTGCCATCGGGGCGGGCCGTGATCATCCGCGTCAGCCTCGAACCGTCGGGATAACGCCAGCGGTGCAAAGCGATAAACCGCGAGCCATCGGGACTACACAGCAAGTGGTTAAAGTAGTGTTTGATGCCCAGTTTCTCGTTGGGGATCCTGCCGATGCGGGCAATGTCGGCGATCGAGAGAATCGGTGTTTCGTTCCCAGTCTTCAGATCAATTCGCACAATACCTGAGTCTTGCGGGGCAAGCTGATCCGCATAGGGATCGGGTATCCCAGCGTAGCCATAGCCGGGGCGCACTTCGTTGATTCGGCGGAAATCGGCCGCGAGCGCATACTTGCCGTCAGGACTGACGCAGTAAATCGCATGCGGGATCGTGCGCAATTGGCCAGTTTGCACGTCCATGATTCGGGCCACGTAACGACCCTGGTTGCGATCGTTCCAAAGGATCTGCGTTTCGGATCCCGGCAACCACTGCAACATGCATCCTTGTTGCCAACACCAGGCGCTGCTTTCGCCAAGCTGGATCAGGCTGTCGCCATCTTCCAGGTCGACCATGGCAATCTTGATCGAATCATCGGCCGTTGGCGAACGATGCTCGAAGTCGACCTGCATGACCAGCACGTATCTTCCGCTCGGATCGAACTGCAGCTTGTCGTAGTAACCGAACCAATGGTGCTTGGGTCCGCGGGTGATTTTCCGCACCGAAACATCGGGATCAGACGTTTGGCCGAACAGCTGATTTGCTCGCCCGGCTAACGCAGTGACAGCAGCTGCGCGAAGAAGTTGTCGGCGATCGATCAGGTGGTTTGACATCGAACGTATGGGACAGCTAACCGGCTGCGCGTTTGACCTTGGATTTGCGACGGGCAGGCTTGGCAACCAGGCGGACTTCCGGCATCGTCGAGCGGCCGCCATGAAACGTCCGCCGCCCATCAATGGTGTGATCAAAAACAAACACCCCGTTGGCGATCCCCGCTCGCGGGGAAACTCGCAGGATCGCCGGGTGGCCACATTCGTTGCAGCGGACTCGCAAACCGTGACTTTCCAATAACTCGTGAATCGATTGCGCTAACTGCTGGTTTCGTTCCAGATTGTCCAGCGAGCAGCCGGCTAGCTTGGCCAACTGACCCTGAATGGCCAGCCGAATCGACCGCTGCAGCCGATTGAGCTCCTCCTGCAGTTGGGTCAGCGTCTGCTGCGCTTCTTTGGCGGTCAACGGTTGGGCTTGATCCATCAGCGGCTTCCTGCAAGCAACGTCGCGTAGCTCTTCGGCCGGCTATCTGCAGGGAAGAGACCCATCGGCGGGGCGAGAAAAAACGATCTTCGTCCTTGATCAGGTTATACAATTTGTATAAAGTGTCCAGTGGGCTTTTCAGCAAAGCGGCCAAATCGCGGCAAAAAGCTGCTCATTCGCCCCAATCACTACATCGTTCGCTCTCGGAGCCCGCATTCGCTGATTTGCGGCCGAGTCGACGTGGTAATTCGCGTAGGAATTCAGTAGTTTCGACGGATTAGACGCCCACTTTCGCCACTTTCGGAACTTCGCAAGACGATGGCAGACCAGCAAACGATTGAAGAAACCAAAGCACAGATACGCGGCTTGGTGAACGAGATCGCAGCGCTCGCCAAGGGGGGTGCGACGGCTGAGGAGTTTTATCCGGAACTACTCTCCAAAGTCATCACGGCTTTGGCGGCTCCCGGCGGCGCGATTTGGTTATTGGACCAGGATCGCCAGCTGAATCTGCAGTATCAGATCAATGCGGAGCCCACACTGCTGACCAATGACAGCGACGATGCCCAGCGGCACACCCGGCTGATCCAGCGCGTCGCCAACACGGGCCAGTCGCTGTTGGTGCCGCCCTACTCGGGTACCACGGACGGCGACGCCGAAGGCAATCCGACACGATTCTTGTTGGTGCTGGGATCACTGAGCCACGACGGCACCAAGGATGGACTGATCGAGATTTTCCAACGGCCCGACACTGCCCCCGACACGCAGCGCGGTTACCTGCGATTCCTGGAGCAGATGTGTGGCTTGGCAGCCGAGTGGTTGCGGAGTCAAAAGTTGCGGACGCTGGGTGACCGGCAGGTTCTCTGGCAGCAATCCGACTCCTTTGCCCGCTCCGCACATGAATCGCTGGACTTGAAGGAAACGGCGTACATCGTTGCCAACGAAGGCCGCCGGCTGATCGGCTGCGATCGTGTCAGCGTGGCGATCAAGAAAGGCCGCAAGTGCAAAGTGCAAGCGATCAGCGGGCAGGACACCATTGAAAACCGTTCCAACATCGTCGCTGCCCTGAACAACCTGGCAACGCGGGTGGTGGCCGCCGGCGAACCACTTTGGCATGACGGGTCAACCGAGGACCTGCCGCCGCAGATCGAAGAAGCATTGGAAGACTACGTCGATCTTTCCTACGGCCGAAACATCGCCGTACTACCGCTTCGCGAACCGTTTCGCAAACTGGGCGCCGACGACGATGCCGGGGCCGCGGGCGAAATCGACCGCGACAACGCCCATCGCGGTGAAGTCATTGGGGCCTTGATTGTCGAACAGATCGAAAGCGACTTGCCGGCGGAGGTGTTCCACGCACGAACTGACCTGGTCTACGAGCATGGCACGCGGGCCATCGCCAACTCGATGTCTCACACGAATCTGTTCCTGATGCCGTTGTGGCGCGCATTGGGTAGAGCAACGTGGGTGTTGCGGGCGCGGACACTACCCAAGACCTTGGCCGTGATCGGTCTGATTGCCGCCATCATTTTGGGCCTGATCTTCATCAAGAAAGACTTCACGCTGGAAGCGGAGGGGACGCTGCGACCGCAGGCCCGCCATCACGTTTACGCGCCGATTGACGGCGAAGTTTTGGAAGTCAAGGTCGATCACAACTCAGTTGTCAAAGCCGGCGATCCGCTGGTGATTCTCCGCAACCGCGAGATCGAAATTCAGATCACCGATTTGGAAGGCCAGCGTCTGACCAACTTTGCGGAGCTGGTGCGGGTGCAGGGCCAGATGCGTCATGGTCGCGAGATGAAAGCGATCGAGTTGCAGGCGCTGCAGGGCGAAGAGAAAGAACTAAAGACAAAGTTATTCGTCATCGAAGAAAAACTGAAGCTGCAAAAGTCGCGCGCCGAACAGCTGATCATCAAATCGCCGATTGACGGTTTAGTGACCTCTTGGGACGTGGAAAAAACGCTTCGCAGCCGGCCCATCATGACCGGCCAGATGTTGGTCGAAGTCGCTGATTTGGATCAGCCTTACTTCTTGGATCTGGACATGCCCGAAAAACGTGAGGGGCACCTGGACGAGTACATCGCGACGCACAACGTGGACTCGTTGGACGTGACCTACATTTTGGGCAGCGACCCCGACGCGCCGCTGACAGCAACTTTGGACTTGGCAAGTATCTCAGGCCGTGCCGAAGCGAATGAGGAACATGGCTCGATCATCAAGATGCATGCGCTGCCGGACCAGGCCGAGTTGTTGAAGTTGAATCCGCGACCGGGCACCAAGTTGATTGGCAAAGTGCACTGTGGGCGAGCCTCCAGTGGCTTCGTCTTTTTGCACGAAATCTATGAATGGTGCTGCAAATTCTTTTTCTAGTTCCCAACACCTACCTCCCCGTAGAGAGGAAACCATGCTTTCACGTTTATTCACATTACTGTTGGCGGCGCTGTTTGCTGGTCCGGTGTTGGCGCAGTCCTTCGCAGCCGCAATCGATGACACCGATGAGGGCAGCGAAATCAGAGCCGAAAACTGCATGGTCGGCTATATCAACCGAGTCAACATTCCTGCCCTGACTCAGGGCAGACTGACGGAAATCAAAATCGAAGAAGGCGACACCATTGAGAAAGACACCTTGGTCGCGGTCATCGATGACACACAAGCGATCCTGAATCTGGATCTTAAAAAAGCGGAACTGGTCGAAGCGGAACTGAATGCAACCAACACCGTCAACTTGCGGGACGCACAGAACGCAGAACAGTTGGCCACCGCCGAGGCCGAAGCCTACAAGGAGCTGCGCAAAGAAGGCGCTACTCCCTACTGGGAAATGGAAAAGAAACGCTTGGAGGCCAAACGCGCCAAGTTGCGGGTCGAATTGGCGGAAATGAACATGAAAGTCGCCAAGTCACAGTACTTCGCCAAAGAGAGCGAAATGAAAATCGCCGCCGAAGAAGTCTCGCGGCGACAGATCAAAGCACCGTTTGCGGGGTTCATCGAAAACCGCACCGCCCAGCTTGGTGAATGGGTTCAAGCCGGCAGCCCGATCGCGATGCTGGTGGAAATGGACCGCCTGCGTGTGGAAGGCGACATCGACGCGCTTCGCTACTCGGGCCGGCTCTCGATCGGCACGCCCGCCAAGGTCTTGATCTATCACCGCAGCGACGATGATCCGATCGCCATCAACGCCAAGATCGGCTACGTCAGCACCGAAATCGACTTGAACAATCGGTATCGCGTCTGGGTCACGGTCGACAACACGCGGGTCGGTCTTGATTGGCTGATCAAGCCGGGGATGCGGGCTGAGATCATCATCGGTGAGTAACCAGTTGATGAAATGAATGGAGGCCAGGACCTGTCCTGGCAGTAGTCGTGTAGGCCAGGACCTGTCCTGGCAACCCAACCCACCAGGATCCGTCCTGGCTTACCCCCTCGCCGGATGATTTGCTTCGACGATGCCCACGCTTGCAGAATCTCTGATCAGCAGCTCTTCGCGATCGCTGACGGTGCGCAAGCGTCCCGACCTGACGGCAAGCCGGATCTTTTATCAGGGAACCGGATATTGGGTCGTTAAGGAACCCGTTGGTTTGCAGTATTTTCGTTTTCACGACGAGGAGTACTTTATTCTCAACATGCTGGACGGGCACGTCAGTTTGCAGCAAATCAAGGACGGCTTTGAACAGCGATTCGCGCCGCAAAAGATTACCTTCGGCGACTTGCAGCAGTTCATCGGCATGCTGCACCGCAGCGGTTTGGTGATCAGCAACTCACCCGGTCAGGGCAAAGCGCTCCGCAAACGGGGACGCAGCAAGAAGAACAAAGAGTTACTGGGCAAGGCCAGCAATCTGTTTGCCATCCGATTTCGCGGCGTCGACCCGGAGCGTGTGTTGACCTGGATGCTGCCCTGGTTCGGTTGGCTGTTCAGCATTCCGATGCTGATCATCGCGATCTGCTTGTTGGTTTCCTCGTCGCTGCTGCTGGCCAGCCAATATGAAACCGTCTATTCCCGACTGCCGACGTTTCAGCAGTTTTTCGCGGCTGACCGCTGGCTGATCTTGGCTCTGACGATGGCGATCGTCAAAGTCCTGCACGAATTCGGGCACGGACTGAGCTGTAAGAAATTTGGCGGCGAATGCCACGAGATCGGCTTCATGCTGCTGGTGTTCACACCCTGTTTGTACTGCAACGTCTCCGACTCCTGGATGTTGCCCAACAAATGGAAACGAGTCTGGATCGGCGCGGCCGGGATTTATGTGGAGATGATCCTGGCTTCACTGGCCGCGTACGTTTGGTGGTTCAGCGAATCGGGGACGACGATCAATGATTTGTGTTTGAACATGATGTTCTTAAACGTGGTCAGCACGATCCTGATCAACGGTAATCCCTTGCTGCGATTTGACGGCTACTACATCTTGATGGACTTTTTGGAAATCCCGAACCTTCGTCAAAAAAGCACAGAAGTGCTGAAGCGTTGGTTCCAGGAAACTTGTCTCGGTTTGGAGCTTCAAGAGGATCCGTTTTTGCCCACACGCGGAAAACTGATGTTTGGGCTGTTCACCATTGCCAGCGTGATTTATCGCTGGGTGGTGGTGTTTTCGATCTGCTGGTTCTTGATCAAAGTGCTCGAGCCTTACGGCTTGCAAGTCATCGGGCGGATGGTCGCCGTTGTCGGTTTCTTTGGTTTGGTCGCCCAACCAATCATTCAAACGTGGAAATTCTGCCGCACTCCTGGGAGGCTCGCAAAAGTGAAACGCGTTCCCGCACTCATCAGCCTTGGCGTCGTCGCCGTCGTGATCGCAGCGGTCTGTTACATACCGCTGCCGCATCACATTGACGCCGCCTTCGAGATTCGTCCCAGCAAAGCGGGACGCGTCTACGCCGGCACGCCGGGTCAGATCGAACACACGGTCCAGCCCGGAACGATTGTCAAGGCAGGCGACGTGATCGCCAAACTGAAAAACCCTGACTTGGAAATCCGCCTGGTCGACTACCAGGGTGAAGAACAGATTGCCAAGGTCCAACTACAAAACCTTGCCAAACGCAGCCGCAACGACCGTTCCCTGTCAGCCCAACTGGAAACCCAAGTCGAAATGCTGGAATCGATTCAAGCGTTGAAGGCAAAAACACAAGACGAAATCAATCGTTTGACCGTCCGTGCCAATCGCGACGGTATCGTGTTGCCGCCCCCGGAACGGAAGCCGCAAGACGACCAGGATGACCGCTTGCCCAGCTGGTCCGGCTCGCCGCTGGAAGAGCGGAACCGCGGTGCGCTGTTGACAGCAGAGGACCTGATCTGCGAAATCGGCAGCGCCGATGAATTCGAGGCGGTCCTGGTGATCGATCAAGGAGACGTACAACTGGTGCGTGAAGAACAAGAAGTCGATTTGAAATTGGATTCACGGCGAATCGAGACCTTCCATGGCAAGATCGCAGAAAAGAGTCAACAGCCGCTCGACGCCACGTCCACCTCCCTCTCGCTTTCCAGTCAAACCGGGGGCGACCTGCAAACTGAAATCGATCCCACCACCGGAATGGTAAAACCGCGGAACGTAACCTACCAAGCGCGCGTCCCATTGAAGCCGATGGATTTGCCGCTCAGACCCGGTCACCGTGGCTCCGCCAAAGTCCATGTCGATCCCATGTCGCTGGGCAGTCGGCTCTGGCGGTTCGTGGCAAAAACTTTCAACTTCGAGCTTTGATGCGGAAATCTCCCATCCCGCGCCATTTCACCCGGCAGTCACGTTCAATCGACCAATTGAGAAGGTTCAAGTCACGATTCACATTGCAGCAATAGGCTCAATTGTTACGATAAGCTTTTGATCCCTGTATTTCCCGCAAGGAGTATTTCATCGAAACACCTAACCGCGGCTCGAACTTCGAGACCGGAAATCATAAGTCGTTACCTGGCGTCCGATCGTCCCATACGGTTAGTCGCTTCCCACCAATCCTTTTTTGAAAATCCCTTTCGGAGAATGAAACCCATGGCAGACAAGAGCCCTGAAGCAAAAAAGCCCGCCGCAGCAGCGCCTGCTGAACCGGCGCAAACCCAAGCCCAGCAGCCCGTGCAAGTCCAAGTCAACGATGAAAACTGCATGGCGACCTACGCAAACTTTTGCCGCGTCACGGGGTCGCCCGAAGAGTTGATCATTGACTTCGGCCTGAATCCGCAACCGATCGGCGTGCCGAAGGACCCGATTCAAGTCAAGCAGCGGATCATCGTCAACTTCTTCACGGCCAAGCGTCTGCTGGCAGCTCTGCAAATGTCGGTTGCTCGCCACGAATCGGTGTTCGGCGTTCTAGAAACCGACATCAACAAGCGTGTTCGACCAGGCCTGACTCAAGCTCCGCCGCAACAAGCAGCTCCCGCAGCAGCTCCGGCAGCCGCCAAGAAGTAACCCGGTGGAGTCGACTTGCGATATCATGTACCACGTCATCCTGATCGGTGACGTGGTTTTTTGTTGACCTCACTTTTTTTCGCAAGGGATGGCCGATGTTTCAGCGACGATCGATGATCGCGCTACTCGCCTCTTGGGCGTGTCAATCGCGTTGATGGCACTTCACTGCAAACAAGTGAACTGGAAAAACTGCAAGCCGATGCACGGAAACAGGCAATCGGTTCCGCGAAAGCAGAGCCGTTGGCTGGCGAGCTGGGTGCAGAACTATCGGGCGTGCAATCGATTCAAGATACAACGCAAGATCCAAGCCTGGATGCCGGCACAACTGGTATGGGTCACGTCTTCGGCCAGGCGGAACCGCGGCCGTTGGCCGTTGGAGAAATCCTGGTCACCGCCAACGTCACAGTCGTCTTCCAATTGTCCGAAACCGACTTCCCGTAAATTGCCAGAAACTTAATATCGAAATCCTTGCGGATTCTGCTAACGTGTTATCGCTCTCACCATCTCGCCACGATCAGTCGCCCCACTCATGCTGAAATACCCACTCGAGCTTCGATTCAGACTCTTAACCTTCGGCCAACGCATTACCGCCACCGACGCCGAGGGCAGGATGCTGATGTTCATCAAGCAAAAGATGTTCAAACTGAAGGAAAAGGTCGAAATCTATGACGACGATAAGCAAAGCAATCTGATCTTTCGTATCGAAGCAGATCGCATGATCGACTGGTCGGCCAACTATCACTTCAGTGATGCGGCCGGCAACGATTGGGGCGCCGTCCGCCGCAAGGGCATGAAATCGCTGTGGTCGGCCCACTACGACGTGATCCAGGAAGGCGAAATCGACATGACGATTCAGGAAGAAAGCCCCATGAAGAAGATCTTTGAGAGCATCTTGGGCGAGATTCCGATCATCGGCATCGCGGCGATCTACCTGTTGAACCCCAGCTACATCGTGGCCCGCCCCGACGGCACCCCGCTGTTGAAGCTGACCAAGAAGCCCGCTTTCTGGGAAGGCAAATTCACCCTGGAAAAGCTGAACGAAGTACCCGAAGACGACGAACTTCGTTCGCTGATGGCGCTGCTGATGCTGGTGCTGCTGGAACGCCGGCGCGGTTAGCAGCCCGGCCTAATGGGTGCTTAATGATTGATCAACGACGACTCCTTTGCCTGGCCGTTACGGTGCTGACGCTCTGCTGCTGCCCCGTACAAGAACCGCCCGCACAACATCCGTCGGCATACACCGCCGACTCGCGGTTGATCTCAACGGTACCGGAGTCGGGTCACTTTGTGCTGACCCAACGCGGGTACATGGTTCCCTACACCGATCGGATTCCCGGCACCGACGTTACTTTTGAAATGGTGCCCGTTCCGGGTGTAGCGGCAAGAGGGCAGATGCAACCGTTTTGGATTGGCAAGTACGAAGTCACGTTGGCCGAATATGCCCAGTTCATGAAGCTTGACGGGGTGTTCCGGACCCTGGTCGCGAGAAAGGAACGTCTTGTCAGCGAGGAAAACCTGATCGATTCCGTGACCGCAGCGACGGACCTCTATATACCTCAAGAGCGATTCGCTTATGCCAACAGTCCCAACGCGCCGGCTGCATCGATGACCCGTTATGGCGCCCGGCAATACACCAAATGGTTGAGTTTGATATCGGGTCGCCAGTATCGTTTACCGACCGTCGGCGAATGGACTCAGGCCTGTCGGGCGGGAACCAAGACAAGATGGTCGTTCGGTGATGATCCGGCAGTCGCCGACCAGTACTGTGTGTGCCGGGAGACTTCCAGCAAAGAGGGGCCGGAGAATGTCGGCTCGCGGAAGCCGAATGCTTGGGGCATCCACGACATGCATGGCAATGTAACCGAATGGGTCTTGGACGAAAGAACGCTGCGCGATCATCGAACATTGAATCTGGATCTGGATGTGTTCCCCAATCAAGGGCGCGGAATTGCGATACTGAAGGGTGGCAGCTGGTTACAGCCTTTACAGCAGTGTCGCA
>JBFJVZ010000227.1:0-12244 GCA_041623895.1 Pirellulaceae bacterium
ACGGGCGGCGAACTTTGGAAGAGCGATGGAACTTTGGCGGGCACCGAACAAGTCATCGACCTGCTGCCGGGTCCGGATGGATCACAGCCCGCGGGCTTGACCATTGTGGGATCGGAACTTTTCTTTGTCGCCGTGGACGAAGGTGACGAGTTTGACCTCTGGAAGACCGACGGAACCACAGCCGGTACCGTGTTGGTGTTTGATGCCGATGCCAATGGCGTTTACTACCCGACCGAACTGACGGCTTCAGGCGGCAAATTGTTTTTCACCGCTTACGAATACGCTACCGGTTACGAATTGTGGGTTAGTGATGGGACCGGTGCGGGCACGATGTTGGTCAAGGACATCAATCCCGATCAAACCATTCTGGGTGGTCCGCGAGACCTGACCGACGTGGGCGGCACGCTGTTCTTCAGTTCTTACGACAATGGATATGACAACCGCGAGTTATGGAAGAGCGATGGGACGGCCGCGGGGACTTTGATGGTCAAGGATTTGGCGATCGACATGAGCGATCCCATGAATCCCGATCCGACAATCAGTTCGTATCCATACAATTTGACCAACGTGGGCGGGATGTTGTTCTTTACGGCTGAAGATCCAGTCAATGGCATCGAGCTGTTCAAGAGTGATGGCTCGGTCGCGGGCACCATGCAAGTTGCTGACATCGATCCGCTGGGCTCCTCGTACCCGGAAGACCTGACGGACTTTGGCGGGCTGGTCTTTTTCTCGGCCGATGATGGTGTCACCGGACGACAACTGTTTAAGAGTGATGGAACCCCGGGCGGCACTTTGATGGTTGCCAACACGGCCGGCGGGACCGACGCATCCAACCCCGACAATTTGGAAGTCGTCGGCAGCGAACTTTTCTTTGCCGCAGAAGGATCGGTGCCGGCAACCACGATTACTGCACAGATACCGACCTTGCTGGCGGACAATTCCATCCTCACCGGGGCCGCCTTTGCGGGAGTGGTCACACAGTTAACAACCGGTCCAGACCGAGGGCTGTTGGGAACCTTTGGCGGCAACGGCGTGTTTACAGCGAAGCCGCAAACGAGCACGAACGATGGTCCGGGTTGGGTCGGCAATGGTGCCAAAATCGGTGATCCGGGCGTCGTGCTC
The DNA here is from genome assembly GCA_041623895.1 of Pirellulaceae bacterium. GTDB lineage: Bacteria > Planctomycetota > Planctomycetia > Pirellulales > Pirellulaceae > JBFJVZ01. The sequence continues at coordinate 1,123 of JBFJVZ010000227.1, forward strand.
GATACCTTGGCCGTGAACGACTTTTATCTGGCCGATATCGATTCGGGAGATCTGGCCAATGATACCTGGGAGTGGACGGTTTCTGATGCGGCGGGATTGACCAATATCAACTTCTCGGGCTTTGCCTCGGGCAACCAGTTTGACGAGCCGCAGGAAGGAATTGTCTTTGAGTTGTTCCTGAACAACTCGACAACCAGAACATCAGTTTTGGAGGTCAATGGCGACGACTTGGACAACTGGTTTGCCGGCCGCACCGCCAATAACATCTCGATCACTAATCCTGGCGGCGCCAGTATCACGACGGCGACGATTCGCATGACGCTGGGCCGCGATGGTGCGCCCACGTTCGCCGATGGCGGCTCGGAAGCCATTGTCGTCAGCGCCCAATTGACGGCCGACTTGTCGGCGAGCACGACCTTGCGAGAGCCGGTTGGCCGTGAATTGCATAAGACCGACGGCACGATGGGCGGCACGGTACTGGTCAAGGACATTGGCGTCAACAGTAGCTCGAACCCAAGTCGCTTGACCGCGTCCGGTGGCCGATTGTACTTCTCCGCAGACGAGGTGGCCGGTACGGGTCGAGAATTATGGACCAGCGACGGGACCACAGCGGGAACGATGTTGCTGGTTGACTCGCGTCCGGGGAACGATGCTTATGGTGCGCCGCTGGATGGTGATCCACAAAATCTGACAGACGTTGGCGGCGCGCTGTTCTTCACGACGCGAGATAATTTTAACGATCGTGAACTGTGGACAAGTGACGGTACCGTGGCCGGCACAACCCAGGTAGCCAACATCAATGTCGGTACTCAATCAGCCGATGTGCAACAGATGACTCCGGTTGGAAACCTGCTGTACTTTGTTGCCGATGACGGCATCAACGGGCAAGCGGTCTGGCGAGCCGATCCGGTCTCTGAAACTGTCACCATGATTGCTGACGTGACACCATCATCAAGCGATTCGGTTCTGGGTTTGGCCAAGTTCGGTAGCGGCGTGGTGTTTTACAACGACACGGCCGGCTCTGGCGGCGGCATGTTCTACTACAACGGCGTCACCACCACCGAATTTCTATCGCGACGTCCTGTTTCCCTGGATGTCGAGGGAACGATGTTCGTTGAGAACACTGCGATCAACCTGATCTATTTTGTCGTGGATGATCCGGCGACCGGCGAAGAACTTTGGAACAGTGATGGAACCGTCGGCGGAACGATGATGGTTCAAGACTTGAATAATGGAAACACTGGAAGTATGCCCCGGCACTTGACCGAATTTAATGGGCTGATGCATTTCAGTGCCGATGACGGGAACTACGGTCGAGAAATCTTTTACGCGACCTCCACCGGCGAAGGCGTCATGCTGGTCCAAGATGTCAATCCCGGGACGCCAAGCTCCGACCCCGAGGAGCTGACGGTCAGTGGGATTCGGCTGTTCTTCACCGCTGACAACGGCACCGACGGCCGGGAACTTCGCACGTCCACCGGTTCCCTGCTGAACATCAATCCGATTGGTTCATCCAATCCAACGGGTCTGACGGACATCGGCGGCACGCTTTACTTCGCTGCTGATAACGGCGTCGACGGAATCGAACCCTACAAATCGAACGGAACCGTGGCGGGCACGGTACAAGTTGCCAACGTCAACCCGCTGAGTGCGAGTTCCAGTCCGAGTGGTTTTACCGAGGTCGACGGCACAATTTATTTTGCCGCCAACGATACCAATAACGGCGTTTTGTTGGAGACGTTTTCAGGTATTACCGGCACGCAACTCACCGATCTGACAAGTCACGCCAGTTACCCGAACTCTCCCACGGCAACGGCGTTACTTGGTGACTTCGAGGCACCGACCAACGTCGATAACAATTACGGCCTCCGCGCTCGTGCTTATTTGACTGCTCCGGCAACAGGCGATTACACGTTCTACATCGCCTCGGATGACCAAGGATCCTTGCTACTGAGCACGGATACGGACCCGGCAAACGCCACGCAAATCGCATCAGTTCCGACTTTCACCAGCCCGCGCCAATACGACAAATTCCCTGGCCAACAGGATTCTTCGCCGATTTCGCTGGTCGAAGGCCAGATCTATTACATCGAAGCCTTGATGAAAGAAGGTTCCGGCGGTGACAACCTGTCCGTCGCATGGACGGGTCCCGGCTTGACAACACCGACCGTTATCGCAGGCCAGTTCCTGCACAAGTTCGGCGTCACGCCCGGAGATCTGGGAACGGGCCGAGAATTATGGAGCACCGATGGAACGCCCGGTGGCACAGCCATGGTCGCAGACATCCAGCCGGGTGCAGGTAGTAGCAACCCAGAGCTCGAAGCCTCCACTGGATTGCGGTTGTTGATGAGCGCCATCGGCAGCGGCGAGGACGACCGCGAACCGTGGAGCAGCGGCAGCACGTCCGCCACGGCATTGCAAATCCGGGATCTGTATCAAGGCATCGACTTCGGCAGCAATCCCCAGCACTTCGTCAATGTTGCCGGCGATTTCTTCTTTGTTGCCAACGACGGGCTCGTCGGTAACGAACTTTTTCGGCTGACCGAATCTGCGCCCCTCGCTCCTGCCGTTGAAGTCGGCGCGGAACCGGGCGTCTACCCACCCGTGGCAGAGACTCAACGATCAATTGTCGATTCGTTCAGTCTGGTGTTTGGGGAAGAAGTCAGCGTGCCGGCTTCGGCAATCCAACTGCTGAACCGAGATACCGCTACGGCGGTGACATCGTTGATCGTCAATTCAACGGTGCAAGATGGTCAAACCATCGTGGAAGTCACCTTCGGTCCCGGGCCATCGGTTATCACGCGTGACCCGCTTGGCACCACCGGATTGTTGAACTCGTTGGATGACGGGAACTACCAATTGACGGTGCTGGCCGCGCAAGTCGAGTCGCTGCAAACGGGGTTGAACCCGGATAGCGATCTGGTCCATGGTACCCAGGCGATCGATTTGTTCTTCCGCTACTTCGGTGACACCGACGGAGATCGCGACAACGATACCAGCGACCTGCCGCGGTTTGGCCAAACTTTCCGGGCAATCCTCGGCGATCCGAACTATAACGAACATCTGGATTATGTCGGTGATGGTGACACTGATGTTGGGGACCTGGTCGAATTTGGTTCCCGATTCCGAACGTCGTTGCCCTTTGTCTAGGGGTCACACGCTTTGCGTGCTACTTTTCTATAGGGCGAATTGCGAATTCGTCTTCTGGAATGATCGGATTGGCAGTCCGGCGTCTGTTCGTCATTGGCGACCCGAGAAACGATTGACATGCTTTGTCTTGGCACAGTAACCGATCCCATCAGCGGCGCGGATCAGATCCGCCGCTGGCGATGTGGTCGCATCGTCATGCGTGACGGGCGGCTTGTGGAAATTCAGCGACGACTGATGTGCGGGTCTGTCTCGGTAGCCCAAGTATGGTGGCAAGCAAAGTTTGGTCGCGCCGACGAAAATGTTTGCTGGCTGGATTACCACCAACCGTTTGGCATGCCAGCGTTCTTGACTCTCGATTACATTCGTAGCGGAAAGACGGCTGGCTTCAAGACGTTCATCGGAGCTTGCCACGTGCTGGACGAGATTGCTCGCGTGCGGGGTGCATCAGCAATCGTGGCCCACGTCAGCAACGGCACGATCAGCGATCGACTGCTGCAGCGATCAGGCTGGCAGCGGCACATGCAACAATGGTCGGGCCGCCACTGGATCAAACGGTTCTATGACGGCTACCCGGAATCATGTTTGCACCGTTACGCAACGCCGCAGCGGTTTACGTTTTTCACGTAGCCGACAAATCACCAGGCCGACCAGCTAGTTTAATGCTCTGTCAACTTTTAACTTCAGGGTAGCCGGATTCGCCAGAATTCGGTTCGTTCCAAGATACCCCGAAGTCTGGCGACATCGGCTACGACTACCACCATTGAATCTGGACAAACCACTAATCTTCGTCGCGCAATTTGGCCAGCACCGAGTAGTCTTCCAGGGTTGACGTGTCGCCGACCACTTCATGACCGGCGGCAATATCGCGAAGCAAGCGGCGCATGATCTTACCGCTGCGCGTCTTGGGAAGCGTCGCGGCGAACCGCAGTTCGTCGGGCTGAGCGAGCGCGCCGATTTGTTTTCGCACATGCTGGCGCAGTTCCTGGCGAAGCTCTTCGTCAGGTTCTCGATCACGCACCGTCACGAAGGCGGCGATCGCCTGCCCTTTCAAGTCATCGGGTCGACCAACGACAGCGGCTTCGCAAACCGCATCGTGACTAACCAATGCGCTCTCCACTTCGATCGTGCTCAGTCGATGACCGGACACATTGATCACATCATCGATCCGGCCCATGATCCAATAGTAGCCGTCATTATCTTGGCGAGCGTTGTCGCCGGTCAGATATTTGCCGGGAACGGTCGACCAGTACTGTTGGACAAATCGTTGGTCATCGCCCCAGATTCCCCGCAACATGCCGGGCCAGGGTTGTGCGATGCAAAGCATGCCGCCACTGTTGGGATCGACGGCATGACCGGCTTCGTCAACGATCACCGGCACGACGCCGGGCAATGGATTTGTGCATGATCCAGGTTTGGTGGCGGTGATACCCGGCAAGGGGCTCATCATGATCCCGCCTGTTTCTGTTTGCCACCAGGTATCGACGATCGGGCAGCGTCCGCCGCCGATTTTTTCGTGATACCACATCCAAGCTTCCGGGTTGATGCCTTCTCCCACGCTGCCCAACAATCGCAGACTGGAAAGGTCGTGTTTTTCAACGTGATGATCGCCCCACTTGATAAAGGCACGCACGGCCGTCGGCGCCGTGTACAAAATCGTGACCTTGTATTTCTCCACCAGATCCCAAAAACGATCTTCGGCAGGATGATTCGGCGCGCCCTCGTACATCAGACAAGTAGCACCCGCTGATAACGGTCCGTACACGATGTAACTGTGTCCGGTGATCCATCCACAATCGGCCGTGCACCAGTAAATATCGTCATCGCGGTAGTCGAATACCCACTGAAAGGTTCGCTTGGCCCACAGGTTGTAGCCAGCCGTCGTGTGCCGAATGCCTTTTGGTTTGCCCGTGCTGCCGGAGGTGTACAGAATGAATAGCGTGGCTTCACTGTCCATCGGTTCGGCCGCCAGGTCACCCGCCTGGCGATCGACGATATCGTGCCACCACACATCACGTCCCGCCGTCATCGGCGTGTCGTCATTTCCAATGCGGCGAAGCACGAGACACCTTTCGATTGTCGTTGATTTTTCCAACGCTTCGTCGACCGTTTCTTTCAGCGGCAAGACTTTGCCGCGACGATAGAGTCCGTCAGCGGTGACCATCAACTTGGCGCCGCAGTCATTGTTGCGATCGGCAATCGATTCCGCACTGAAGCCGGCAAAGATCACGGAGTGAACGGCGCCGATCCGTGCACACGCAAGCATCACGATGGCCAGCTCTGGAGCCATCGGCATGTAAACACTGACACGGTCACCCTGCTCGACGCCCAACTCCTTCAAGGCAGCTGCACACTTACAGACTTCCGCCAGCAATTGCGAATAGGTAAGCGTTCGCGTGTCCCCCGGCTCGCCCTCCCAGATGATGGCAACCCGGTCGCCATGCCCCGCTTGAACGTTGCGATCCAAACAGTTGTAGCTGACATTCGTTTTACCGCCGACAAACCACGTCGCGTTCGGAGCCTGCCACTGACAGACATCCGTAAACGGCTCAAACCAATGCAGGTGCTCCTCCGCCTCCGCTCGCCAAAACGAATCGGGGTCGTCCTTCGCACGTTGATAAAGATCTTCGTACTGCTGTTGCGTCGAAATCACTGCTTTCGACGTGAATTCAGCCGCTGGCGGAAAGAGTCGCTCCTCGATGAGTACATGATCGATTTGGCCGGATGCAGGGTCGGTCATTTTGGGTGAATCCAATTGACGAGAAAATAACGTTCACGGCTGGCGGCCGCATTTCTGACGGTAGTTTAACGGACAATCACACGGCCGTGGAATCACGTGTTGGCAGAAGAGATCACGCCAAAATGTCGCTGACCACGTGTCCATGGACGTCGGTCAAGCGGAATTGGCGACCTTGGAAGCGGAAAGTCAGCCGCTCGTGGTTGATGCCCAGCAGGTGCAGCAATGTTGCTTGAAAATCGTGGACATGGACGGGATGCTCAGCAACGTTGATACCCAAATCATCGGTTGCCCCGTAGCTGATCCCAGGACGCACACCGCCGCCAGCCGCCCACAGCGTGTAGGCATAAGGATGGTGGTCTCGTCCCCAACGCGGTCGATTGTTCAGATCGCCCTGCAAGAACGGTGTTCGCCCAAATTCGCCTCCCCAGATCACCAACGTGTCTTCCAGTAAACCGCGTTGTCTTAAGTCTTGGACCAGTGCGGCGCTCGACTGATCGGTATCACGACACTGGTTATAAAGCTCGGTTGTCAAACTGTTGTGCTGATCCCAACCGGCGTGCATCAGTTGAACACATCGGCAACCTCGTTCGATCAGCCGCCTGGCCAGCAGACAATTGTGCGCGAATGTCCCCGGTTCGGTCACACCCGGACCATACATATCGAGCGTGTCCTGTGATTCACTTGACAGATCCGCCAACTCGGGAACGCTGGCTTGCATCTTGAACGACATTTCGTATTGAGCAATGCGTGTGGCGATCTCGGGATCGCCGAACTCCTGCAGCTTTTGCTGGTTGATTGCCGCGATATCATCCAGCCAGCCGCGTCGCATTTGCCGGCTCATGCCCTCGGGGTTGGAGACATACAGCACGGGATCGCCGCTGCCGCGAAACTTCACGCCTTGGAATCGCGACGGCAAAAAACCGCTGCCCCAATAGAAATCGTAAAAAATCTGGCCACAGCTGGTGCCTTTGCTAATGCTGGTCATCACCACAAACGATGGCAGTTCATCGGTCTCGCTTCCCAACCCGTACGTCAGCCAAGCGCCCAACGTTGGACGCCCCGGCATTTCGGAACCGCTTAGCATGAACAGAATTGCCGGCGCATGATTGACTTGCTCCGTGTGCATGCTTTTGACAAAACAAAGTTCATCGGCAATTTTCGCGGTGTACGGCATCAACTTGCTGACCCACGCCCCGCTCTGCCCGTGTTGTGCGAAAGGTTCGACCGGAGCCAACATCAGTTTGCCATCCGGTTTGCCGGTCATCGTGCTGAACCGCCTGCCTTCCACGTAAGACTGCGGTACCGGTTGTCCGTGCAACTTCTGTAGCTTTGGTTTCCAATCAAAAAGATCGACGTGGGTCGGCGCGCCATTTTGAAACAGGTAGATGACGCGTTTCGCCTTCGGCGCAAAATGCGGAAGATCGGGCAAACCGCCAACTCGCGCCGCATCACTTGCCCCAGCCGCCAAACCGTCCCGCTGCAGCAGTCCCGCCAACGCAGCGGTTCCAATGCCCGTTGCCGTGCGGCCAAAGAAATGCCGCCGCGTTAGATGCAGACGATTCTCTCGCAGAGGATTCATGCGGTTACTCGCGATTCAGGGTTTCGTCCAGGTTCAAAACTGCCAGACACAGTGCCGTCCAACTTGCGTGCTCGATAGCATCAATCGATTCGTCTCTCGGCGACTCGCCGACCGAAACAAGTTTCGCCGCCTGATCAGGCGTGGCTCGAAACTCGTCCCGCGTGCGTGCCAGGCCGGCGGCAAGCACCGCTTGTTCCTGCGCGGTCGCCGGTCGCGCCAATACGCGGCTGAAAACGAAATCAATTTTGGTTCGATCACCTGACTGCTCCGCTTGCAGCGCGAGTTGGGCGAGCGCCCGGGCGGCTTCGACATAGGCCGTATTGTTCAGCGTTTGCAGCGCGTGCAGCGGTGTATTGGTACGACCTTCCTTGACCGTACAAGTCTGGCGGGAAGCATTATCAAAGAACATGGTGGGAGCAATGATCCGCCGCCAAAACGTGTACAGACTGCGGCGGTAAAGTTTTTCACCCGAATCGCGGCGATAAGTTTTCTTGCCAAAACTCGCCTCCTCCCAAACGCCCTCGGGCTGATACGTGTTCACGGCCGGTCCACGATCGGCCGAAGACAACAGACCGCTGACCGCCAAGGCTTGATCCCGCAGCATCCAAGATGGCAGCCGATAGCGGGCCCCGCGCGCCAGCAAGCGATTGTCGGGATCCTGCTGGTAGTCCGCCTGCGATTGAATCCGTGACGATTGGCGATACGTGTGACTGCTAACGATCGTCCGCATCAATTCCTTGACATCCCAGCCGCTATCGCGAAACTCGGTCGCCAACCAATTCAGCAAATCGATGTGAACGGGAATCTCTCCCTGACGCCCGAAATCTTCCGGTGTCTTGACCAGTCCAATGCCAAACACTTGTTGCCAAAATCGATTGACCGTCACCCGCGCCGGCAAAGGATTCTGTGGGTCGACAAGCCATCGAGCCAAAGTCAGCCGATTGATCTTGGCCTGCTCTCCGGCGGTAACGGGTTGCGGCAAAAACTGCGGCATGGCGGCGGACACGGGATCGGTCGGCTTGTTGTACAGACCGCGCTGTAGGATAAACGTTTGCCGAGGTTTGGCCATGTCACTCATCACCATCACCTTGGGAATCGAATTCTGAATGTTCGATCGCCGCTTGACGATCGCGTCTCGGCGTTGCTTCAGCTGCTGGTACTGAGGATCTGATTCGCGGTGGGCTGTTGCGATTCGCTGCTTTTGATCGTCGCTCCGTTTTTCAGCGGGCGTCTGCAAGTCGGCAAGCAAATGGTCCGCATCCGTTGTCAGCTGTGGCTTGTCCGTGTCTGTCAAGGCGAGCCGAAAACGGCCCAGGTTATGATTCTTGTGAACCGAATCATGCCGCAGCACAATTTCGATCAGCGAATCATCGGGGATGTTGATCGCATTATCGAATTGAAAGACCGCAGCATGCTCGCGATCAACATTCCGGCCTTCGTACACCGCCCAACCCGATTTCGCGTCGTCGTCAAAGGCAGCGGTCACCTTGTGATTTCCCTGCTCGAACGTCGCTTGTGCCGAAGCGATCTTGATCGGAGTTCGCTGGGCGGTGGCTTCGTTAACGAGGGTTAATTCCAGAGCAGTCAATACAAAATTACCGCTATCGCTGCGTGCTAGCCCGCCGGCGGTCATCGTTGGATGCTTGAGGGCTTCCAATCGCAGTGCGCTGATCCGCGGCATCGATACCTTGGCGGTCACGGTGTAAGTATCGTTGTCGGGGTTTGGGCCGGAGGCGAGGATTGACTTGTCATCTTGGACGCCCAGGCTTTGCTGCAGTGCCGAAGCTTTATCCGGCGTAATCGTTTTCCAGATCGTGGACTCCGCCAGCTCCGCTACTTGCTGCTGTTCCCATTCGCTTTGCTGAGCGAGCAGCGATTCGGCCAGCTTTGATAATTGGGAATCAACGTCCGTCAACTCCGCCGTGATTTCCCCCAGCATTCTTCGTTGTTCTTCGTCCGGTGCCGGCATATTGGGAGCGGTTTGCGGATCACCGCCGCCACCGGAGACGGGCGTTTGGTTAAAGATGCTGAACAGTTGATAGTATTCTTGGTTCGTGATCGGATCATATTTGTGATCGTGACAACGACAGCAATTCAGCGTCAGCCCCAACCAGACGGTGCCCATCGTTTCGGTCATGTCCATCACGTACTCGACGCGGTTTTCTTCGGCAATCCGACCACCCTCGCCATTGATCATGTGATTGCGGCAAAAACCGGTTGCCAGTTTTTGATCGTCGGTCGCATCCGGCAACAAATCGCCGGCGAGCTGCCAGATCGTAAACTGGTCGTACGGCAGGTTTTCATTGAAGGCACGAACAACCCAATCGCGCCACGGCCACATCGTCCGTTCCCGGTCACCTTGGTACCCGTTGGTGTCGGCATAGCGCGCCGCGTCCAACCAATTCCATGCCATCCGCTGACCGTACGCAGGTGACTCCAGCATCCGGTCCACCAGCCGATCGTAGGCCCCGGGCAGTTGGTCCGTCAGGAACTGGTCGACTTCCTCGGGCGTGGGTGGCAGGCCTCGCAAGTCGAGCGAGAGCCGGCGAATCAACGTCCGCCGATCTGCTTCCGCGGCTGGTTGCAGTCCGCGCTGCCGCAGCAATTGTTGCACGAAGGAATCGATCGGGTTGCGGATAACAGCTGGCTCAACTGCCTTGACGTCTGGTACGGGCGGGCGGGCCAGATCGCGAAAGGCCCAGTGCTCTGTCCACGCCGCACCTTGGTCGATCCAGCGGCCAATCAATTCGATCTGCTTTCTTGTTAGCTTTCGATTCGACTTGGCTGGAGGCATCAATTCATCGGGATCATCCGCCGTGATGCGCGCGAATAATTCACTGGAGTCGCGATCCGACGGCTCGATCACCAGCAACGCATCGTCTTGCAAATCCAATCGCAAATCGGCTTTGCGTTGGTTTGCATCGGGCCCATGACAAAAGAAACAGTTTTCCGAAAGGATGGGTCGAACGTCACGATCAAAATCGACTTCCTCCGCGCGCAGCGAAAAAGTCCCGAGGACAACAATCCAAATCGCACAGAAACGAATCACGTCAGTTGGATGGGCAGGTAGGAATTTCGAAGGTGGGATGATCTCCATTGTATTTGACCACCACCAATCTGGCGTCCCCCAGTGGTCGCGCGAAAAGCTCCCATCCTTTTTTCCCGATGTAGGGTGGTCAAGCAGGCAGATCCAGAGGAATCGTTTGCCAAAATAGTGAGTTTATTGTCGTCGTACGCGGACGAGCGCATTTGTTCGCGGAATGTCGTCGTTTGCTGCAAACGAATCGTCTGGGAACGCTCGTTCGCGGGGAGACTGTGAATCAATTGCTCCATCCCGGTTTTTGTGTCCCGTTTGATTCTTACTTCGTCCTTCGACATTCCTTGTTCGACATTGGATGTTCTTCGATGCCGCACGGCCACACCAGACCATGGTGGACCAATTTATTTGCCGGCTGCAAAAGCATGTCGTCGTTTCCGCAAACGAACGCGTAAGGGAACGTATGCCTGCTACTTTTTGCCCCGCTTTTGCTTCATCGCTTCGGCTTCCGCCTGCGGGTCGTGCTTCGGATTGGGCTCCCGCGGGACGGGGGCTTTCGTTTCCTGCCGCCACTGAAGCAGCCGTTGATGCATTTCTTTCAACTTCTTGGGCTGCTGAT
>JBFJVZ010000228.1:0-12220 GCA_041623895.1 Pirellulaceae bacterium
ACAGGGGCGTCTACCTGGGGTTACACCAACCCTCGCTTGAGGCTCGGTTGGTTCACCCCAGGCTACCTCCTATCGCCGCTCTGCGGCTTTTTCACTTCATTGCTTCGTGCGGATTCGAGCTTTTTGACTTGTGTAGACACCAATGCCCGATGGGAGGGTGAATTCAGTAATTTTGTCGGAGAGAAATCCGCTACGGCGTTGCCCGGAAGGAGGATATCAATTACCGACTCAGCACTAGACGGCGGTACCGGCGTCCGAGCAGGAAGAAATGGGCGCCATCCGATTAGCCATCCAAGATTCCTTTTCGATGATCTTCGGCTTCACGCCGGCAGCAACAGCAATCAACAGATCCAGAAAATCTTGCGCCAGGTCATTGCGATTGAAGTGTTTAATGACGAAATCCCGCCCGGAGCACCCCAGTTGATCGGTGGTCTTTGGATTGTCGGCCATCCGCACGACGATCTCGGCCAATTCAGCATCGCTATCGGGTTCCATGGGCGTTCCCGCATCGGCAGCCATGACGATCTCACGCGCTTGTCCTTTGACTGCCATGATGATGGGCCGGCACATTGCCATGGTTTCAAAAATCTTAGAGGGAATTACGGAACCAAATAAGTCTTTTCCGGCAAGATGGACCAGGCAGCAGTCGGAATTTGCCAGCACAGTGGGAATAGCAGAGCGGTCCAAGCGTCCGGTAAAGATGATGTGGTCCGAAACGTCGTTCTCTCGCGCCAGGTCTTCCAACTCGCGTCGCCTGGCACCTTCGCCAACAATCAGAAATGCAATGTCATCACGTGACGCGTTCTTCAAACGTTTCGCGGCGCGAATGACAACGTCCAATCCGTGCGCTAGCCCTACGGTCCCGACGTAGGAGCAAATGAAGCGGTCATCCAGCTGCCATTTCTCTTGAAAACTGTCGGACTTGAAGGCGGGCCGAAAATTCTCGGGATCGACGCCATTGGTTACAACCGAAAGGCGATCATGCGCATTGACCTTCGACAATATATTCTCGCGATAACCTCCACCGACCGTCACGATATGTGTGGCACTCTTGTACATCCATTTCTCTAGCAACTCCAGGACTCTCATGAATAGCCCGCGTCGCATTGCGCCGACCGCGATGATCGACTCGGGCCAAATATCGCGGACCTCTAAGACCAAAGGTGTCCACTTCATCCAGCTTGCGATCACACCGGCCCAGCCGCAAAAAAACTGCGGGCACGTGGCCACAACGATGTGAGGCCGCCTGACCAAAAAGAGATAGGCGAGCAATGACGAGATCATGTAGGACAAGTAATTCAGTATCAAAACAAACTTGCCGGGGTTTGCACGGACGCAAGTCCAAACCCGGATCACGTCGATCCCCTCAACAATTTCACGTTGAGGCCAGAGCCGGTTGGCGTAGCCTTCGTAGATTCGACCATCGGGGACATTGGGCGCACACGTAATCACAGTCACGCGGTGACCTGCAGCAACCCAGCGCACCGCGTGCTCAAAGGTGCGCGAAGCTGGCGCATTCCCTTCGGGAGGAAAATAGTGTGAAAAGAAAACGATGTTCACGTCAACAAAGCCGGCTCATGCGGATCATTTTGGTTGGATCCGATTGTGCAAAAATGGTTCCTGGTCATAGGGTGCAGCCCACCCCGATTAAGCGAATTTCTTAGCACGGGACCGCTCCCGGCGCCTTGGCTGAATTGGGGTTGATCGGCGTCCCCTTGCGCAGTGCTACGCGGTATTGCCCCCGGATTTGTGACTAAACCGCCAACCTCATTCTAATATCGATTGGTCCGCGAAAGAAACTGTTCAACCCGGCATCTCCAAAGGGATTCCTTCTCGCAGGCTCTGGACCGACAGAATCGATGCAAGCGTTACAGAGCGAATCTCGGGCCACCCAAGCGGGCACGGAATTTCCCCAACCAGTGCTTCACCAAACTGCCGGATTTCCTGCAGATGCCCCTTATCCATGCTCCCCTTGACCTTTCGAGGTCGCCCGTCCTGGCTGGTCATCGTCGATCTAAAATCATCGATCACACCAACCTTGCCGTCACCAATGACCTCCACACGCTCTTTGCCGACGGCTTTGTCCCCACCAGCCAAATAGCCGATGCTGGAGACACTGCCATTGGCGTGGCGGAGTGTGATGAAACATTGATCATCGCTGATCGCGTTGGTCGCAGGGTTTCTAATCGATTCCGCAAAGACGCGAATCGGTAATGAGCCTGTCAAGTAGGTGGCCAAGTCAATGGCATGGCAAGCCTCGCCAACGATGCGTCCGCCGCCTTCCAGATCATTCTGTGTCCAATGGTCGACGGGAATCTCGCCGGCATTGAACCTAATCGAAACGGTAATCGGTGACAGCGAGGACGCGAAGAATTCGCGGATTCGTTTGGCTGCCGGCGAAAAACGTCGATTGAATCCGACCATCACCAGTGGTGGCGAATCAGTGTTCCGCAAAAGTTGATCGATTTCACACAACTCGTCCGCCGTAATGCAGAGCGGTTTTTCAACGAAGATGTTCTTACGCGCTTTAATCGCCTTGATCACATGGGCGGCATGTTGATCATGCCGGGTGACTGAGAAGACCGTTGATATTGTGGGGTCATCAAAAATCAGATCTTCGTCAGTTGTCGAAATCTCAAAACCAGCCTGACGACCCGCTTGCGTTCCAGAGACGCCTTTACTGCTGCAGATTGCCGCTGGGACGAACTGCGGACATTTGGAAATGGCCGGCAGTAGCACCATGCGGGCAAAATTCCCCGCCCCCAACATCCCGTAGCGTATCCTTTCATCTGGCGGTGTTGTTGACTTGAGTTGAACACGACTGGCAGTCGCCTCGTGCGGTGCCGCGGAGTACTTCAGTAAGATTCCCAAATACGGTTCGTTTGCATCCTCGATTAGTTTGTAGGCCCGTGTCGCTTCGCCGATATCAAATCGGTGGGAAATCAGTGGTTGCACGTTCAATGAGCCATTGGCAAGCAGGTCGACGACGGCTTGGATGTTTCGTTGCTCGGTCCAGCGAACGTAGGGCGTTGGGTAATCGTGGCCGCGAAGTTCGTAATCGGAATCATATCGCCCCGGTCCATAGGAACAGGAAACCACAAACTCTGCTTCTTTGAAATAAAACGGGCGTCGATCAAGATTCAGTCCGACAACGCCCACCAGGACAACACGGCCTTTTTGGCGAACGCTCTGGGCAGCCATCTCGATGGGCCCATTGGACTTCGTGCTCGCCGTAATGATCACGGCATCGGCGCCAAGGCCGCCTGTCTTTTGCTCCACCATTGCGGCTGAGATATCTGGTGCCGCTAAGATGGCACCCATCGTGACGGCCAACTCGCACTTCCTGTTGTCGGGATCCGTGCCGATCACGTGTAAGCCGGCGGCCTTGGCGATCGCAACTGTCAACTGACCAACCAATCCCAAACCGATCACGAACACCGTTTCACCCAGGTCGCATTTGGCCAACCGCACGCCCTGCATGGCAATGCTGCCGAGTACGGCAAAGCTCGCCTGTTCCGCCGAAACATGCTCCGGCAGATGAGCACAGAGATTCGCGGGGACGCTGACGATCTCGGCATGGGGCCCGTTGGAGGCAACTCGATCGCCCACTTTGAAATGCTGGACTCCGGCACCGCAGGCCAGCACTTTTCCCGCTGAACTGTAGCCCATCGTCATCGGTTCGTCGAGCTTTGTTTGCACGGCGTTGAACGTGCTGATCAATCCCTCCGCGCGAATCTTCTGAAGCACACGCCGAACCTGGTCTGGCCGTTGCTTCGCCTTGCCCAACAAAGACTTCTTGGCCAGATCCATGATCATCTTTTCGGTCCCCGCCGAGACCAGCGACGCCTGATTGGCAATCAAAACATGTCCCGGAGCGACGCAGGGCGCCGGCAACGATTCGACGGAAAGTTTGCCGCTGCGAATGTTTTGTATCACCTGCTGCATGTTGTAATCAATTCTGTCCGCGTCGTAACAAGAGAAAAGCGCACGCCGATACAGCAATCCAGTTGCCCGGCGTTCCCAGCGACATCATTCCACTGGATTCCATGAGCCCCGCCAGAACCAGGTAACAACTACTGGTGAACGCCAGGTACACAACCGGATCGTGGCAATCAAATCGAATCAGCGAAGCGGAATAATTCACAAGGCCCAGATAAAACGCAGTCCAAATTAACATGGCGATGACGCCGCACTGGTAGCCGATCTCCAAATAAGCATTATGAGCGCGAACGTCACCCATCCGCGGCAGTGGCTGATCGTAGCCAATCCCCAGGAACGGGTTCTTGATCATCGTCCGATAAGCAGCGTCCCAGATCTCACGCCGATCAAAGAAATCGGATTCGATTTTCTTCTTGTTCTTGTCGTCCAGAAAGAATCTGGCAACGACGTTTTGACTTCCCAAATTGCGCTTCGCTATTTCAACAACCCCGCCGGTAATGTCACCGGACCAAACGTAAGCGCAGAATAGTCCCAGCACGAAAATAAATCTTAAAACAATCCGATCCATTCTTCCTTTGTGAATTGCCCAATAGAGCCCGACACTGATCAGCAAGCCGACAACCGCTGTGCGTGAGCCGAGAATAAATGTTGTCCCGAACCCCGCCAGCATCCAGGCAAAGTGCAGATTTCTGGAGAAGCGGCTGCGGAATCCCATCGAGCCCGCAGCACCACAAAAGGTGGCAAAAACGATGTGATTGCAAAATGCGTTGGAGTTCCATTCCGTCCGTGATATCACCACAAACAGGAATTCAACGACTGCGAATATCAGGAATCCTGTCAGCAGATCCGGCATCGAAAATGACGGCACGCGCGAGGCGGCGACAAAAAATATCACGACCAGCAGGGCCACCTTAATCAACGACGTCAGCTCGCCTGAATACACCGCCGAAACAAATACCAGCAGCAACCCGATCAAAGGCACAATAACAACAGGCGAGTCTCCAAATTTGGCAAAGAAGGCACTGGGCTGAACCGCAAAATACATCACCGCGAGCGCTACGGAGATGACCGCACCAACGGCGTACGAAGAGTCGGTGAGTTTTCCTGCTTGCACTCCCAACGTCATGCTGAACAAGAACAGGAACATCACGACAGCGTTCAGCGACAGCTGCAATAGCTTTGTCGGCATGAACGCCGCTTTCGTTGTTTCTTCTGCGTAACTCATCTACGTGGATCTTGCTCGTTTCGAGATGCCCTGTAGGCATTCCCCCAGAAATGCGAACGTCTCGCTGGCCGTTCTTTTCCAAGAAAAGAGAGCGGCACGTTGAACTGACCTTTGGGACAATTCCTGACGCCGCCGGCCATCTGATGAGAGCTGTGCCAGCGCTGATTCGATGGATTCGATACTCAGCGGGTCAAAATAGATACCACTGTCAGCCAAGATTTCCGGCATCGGCCCGTAGCTCGAACAGGCAATCGGCAATCCGGCACACATTGCCTCGACGAGAATATTCGGCATATTCTCGCAAGTACTGGCAAACACAAATGCGTCGGCGGCGAGGTATTCTTGTTCAATTTGTTCGTAAGGGATGTGACCGGTCACGACTACCGATCCATCGACAGCACCCGCAAGTGAATTGGCGAGTCTGCTGCGCAAGGCCGGCATCTCGTCGCCCACCAGTCGCAATTCGATTCTCTGACCACGCCTGTTCAGGTTATTTACCGCTGCGACGACGTTCCACTGATGTTTGTAATAGTTTATCCGCGACACATACAACAGCCGCAATGACTCGGATTCCCCGCGTTGACACATCGAGGGGGCCGAAAACCGGTTACTAACGCCATGATAGATGATCGCGTTAGGCTTTTCTCGCACGAACGGATAGCGGTCTGATATTCTTTCAAAAGCATATCTGGATATGAAGATGTTTCCTGCCGAACACCAAAACGATCTCCGCTGAGCGATTCGCAATAAGTTGTATCGCAGACGATTCCATCCCCAAGGGAACCGCCGTCGCTCAGCATCGTCATAAAGCAACATATTCTGCGACATCGACACATAGGGAACTCGTCTACTGCTAAACGAGCCGGCAGGACAAAAGAGCAAATCGCAGCCAGCCGAGCGAAACGCCCGCTGGAGATTACGAGTAGCCCACGTCATCCGACGCAAGTACGAGTCTTGATCAGTGATCACGGTATGCTTCTCAAGCCACGGCCGGTCGTCGATGACTTCTAACGCTTTGCCGCCCCAAATGACGACGCGATCAAAGCCGTGCGATTCCGGTTCCGCGTGTCGTAGCAGTTCAACAATGTGAGTCAGTCCCCCACCGGCGCAAAGATTGGTCGCATCGATGCCCAGGCTAGCCATGCGAAGTCACCGGGAACGGGCCGAAGAAAGCACGCGCGTTTATCAAAATCTATTTCACTAGCTTGGGTTGTGCCCAGGGAGGCGATGGCCGTTGCTGTGATTCCAGAAAAGAGAATTCCAGTACCTGCTTCAAGTATTCGGCAACAACACGCGGCGTTAACAGCCTGCGATAGTTGCTGGCGTTCTCACTCGCACCGGCAAGGGCCTCAGGATCGCCCAGCAATTGATCGATTTGTTTTGCCAAATCCCGCGAGTCACCACTGCGAAAGATCCGCCCGCAGTCGCCGTAACGCACCAGATCGCGTGACGTCGTCGTATTGCTACAAATTACAGGCGTGCCCATGCCGATCGCTTCATTAACAACGACACCCCAACCCTCAAATCGACTTGGCACGACGCAAACATCAGACTCCGCTAGAGCTGCCAGAATTTGTTCATGATCACGCACTCCAAGCCAACACACAGATGCATCAAGGCCCAGCCGACGAGACAACTTGCGCAGTTCACGTTCCTCTCGCCCGCCGCCGATGACCTTCAATTTGAGGGCTTTGGTTCGACAGAAAGTAAGGGCTCGCAGCAGAATGTCTAATCCCTTGCGGCGGGAAAACTTTCCAACATAGACAAGGTTGAATGTATCGCTTGTCCTTCTCTGGGCCTGATTGGATCCAACCGGTGCTTGATACATGTAGGGAAAAATGATTCCATCTCGAAAGCCGGCACGACGGTAAAACCGAACTCCAGTTTGCCCCATTGCCAAGACAAGCCTGGTACTGCCCAGGTATCTTTGAGCCAGAAACCTTGCTCGCAAGGGTCGCAGCCAACCTCGCAGGCCCAGTTCAATTCCCGGCTCGACCATCAGTCCCAGATTCTTGGCAGCTTGCCGCCGAGCACAGAAAAACGCGGTTGTGATTGCAGGATACGAACTCAGCCCGCTAAAGAGATGAATGGAATCGTGAGCTCGTCTGATCACGTCGTCGGCAAACTCGCCAGGATTGCTTTGATCAATGTATTGTTGAGACGTATTGGGCATGTGGGGCGCGAGCCACGAAAGCGCAGCCCGGTCTTTTGAGATCGGCGTGGCCCAAATGCAATGCACCTGACCAGGCCAAACCCTCGCCAAGTCCTCGATGGCGAGCGACTGAATGTGCGACGGCATGTTCTGCCAAAAAACTACGTCCACCGTATGGTTGCTACACGTCGTGAACCTGGTGTGCCGCCATCTTGACTTGGCGCACTTGCGAAAACATTTGCTCGAATTGTCTTCTCCAAGTGTGCTGTTCCAGCCATTTCGCTCGGGCACTCCACATCGCTCTTGCGTTCCAGCGAGATATATCCTGCCAGTCTGCGTCATCAAGCAGCGCTGGATGATCATGTGAACCGATGTAGATACCGGGCAGTTCGGCAAGCATCGCTTGGGATGACTGCGTTTGGCCCGCCAGAATGACGGGGCGGCCCGAAGCGACGGCACTGTAGGTCTTCAATGGAATCCGATACTGATACGTGCTTGGATGCTCTACCAAGATTGCTTCATAGCGGCGAAGCATGGCGAGATATTGAGCGTGCGGCACTGGTTCATGTAATTGCACGCGCGGTATTCGTTTCAACTGCCGCAACTGGCGCTTGCGTTTGCCTTCGGCGAATGTGTAAACATGGACGTCCTGCGATTGGGAAATACGCCTCACCGAGTCGATGAGCGAAGGATACAATCCGCCGGCATAGACGACGCCGGGCGTGATCTGTTCTGCTTCGCAAAACTGAATCACGTCCGCATCCACGCCGTTGGTCGCGGTCAACATTTTTCCCGCGTGCTGCGGCCAGTTTTGTTTTGCAAACTCTGTTGCTTTGGGTGTATTGAAACTTGCCGTGCAGCAATGATCGAGCGATTGACCGAGCAGTCGTTGGCTGCTTGGATTCTCCCAGGGCGGATCGCGATAATCAGCGACCCATGGAATCTTCCATCGCTGCGCCAAGACGCTTGCTATTTCGTCGACTTCAATCGGCGGACTCGTGCTGCAAATCAAATCGGGTGGCTGCTGGTCGAACGATTCAGCCAAGGACAGCGTGCTGCGGACCCATTTTTCGATGCCTGCACCGAGCATCTTGTCGACCAGGCGGGTGGGGCGGAATCCGATCGATCTTAGCAGTGTCGGTCGCAATCGATAATCGGTTCCGTCGCTAACTCTCACGCACTCGGCTTCGACAAACGCGGGGACAATGTCCGTGTCATCGAAAACGTGCGCGCACTCCTGCGCTCCGCAAAGGACGGTGACATCCCATCCTTTGGTGACACCGTATTCCCAAAGCCGCGAAGCGCGTAACGCTGATGGACCGCCCCAGGGAGGAAAACCAAAGGTGACAAGCAGCAACCGCAATTCAGGCTTCCAGGGTTGCGCGATACATTTGCATGGCGAGTTGGCCCGTTCGCGACCAACAAAGGTTGGAACTGGCAAAGCGGCGTGCCTGGTCACCTAGTTTGCAAAGCTCCGCTCTGGGCATGGCCACTGCTGTCAGCAATGATTGCCGTAAGGCGGATTGATCGCCAGTTGTGTAGGTCAGAATCGCTGCCGGATCCAAATTGGCATAGACGCTGGGAATCTCTGGCATGACAGAAAACTTGCCCATCGACGCTGCCAGGATCGCAGACGACGAATTCAGAATCGAGCGAAACGGCAAGGCCACCACATCCGCCGCACTGAAGAACGTACTCACTTGTGTTTCATCGACGCGGCCGGGAAATACTCGCAGGAATTCATGCGGTTGTTGTAACGCCTGGTCGACGTTTGGCGGTGCGCCGTAGCCAGCAACGACCAGCACTGCGCCGCTTTGCTGATGCACGCGTGGGAAGACTTCAAGCAGATCCAGAATTCCTTTATTCTCGCGCAGCAAGCCAAAGAAAAGCACAATCGGCACATCACCGGGAAGCCCAAGTGATGTTCGACTCTGCTGCTGGCTTTCAGCTGGTTGATACGAATCGATAAAGTGTCCATGTGGGACAACGTAGCAACGTTGGTCAACGCGAATGTCAAACTCCGCACAAAGCCTTTCAAATACAGGCGTGCAAAATACAGCAAAGGAATCAATCAGACTCAAGAATCGCTGCATGATTCTTCGTTCTTGCTTCGAGCCAAGGTAGCTGTCATGGCTGACCAGGTTGTGGACCGTATGAACCAGCTTAGGCCTGCCGTTTTTTTTCAGGCGTTTCAGGTGATGCAACGCGGACTCGGTCTTTGCCAGGCTAACAATTCGCCCGCGTCGAGAAGCGTAAAAAGGATGAAGCCAATCGAGGTGTAGGATGTCGACGTCGCCAATGGCGCGAAGCGGAAATAGCGTCTTACGTGGCAAGGCCACAACTTCACCTCCCGCTTTGCTGACCGCATCATAGAACTTCAGTTGATACGGGTTGGTTTTATCGAATTGGAAATAGCCAATTCTCACAGCGAGGGTTGCTCTGTTGACGAACGATCCGTGCCAAAAACCGTACTCACCGGTTTAACAAATTCTGTCTTGCCAGTTGGCAACGAAATCAGTGTTCGTAAGCAGATGGGTAATGCCTTCCAGCTCGAACCCATGCCTGATCGGTCCCGCGTAATGTTTGACACAACAGTCAGCTGGAGACTTGAACAGGTCGACGTCGTATTCGGGTGAGAAGTATTGGCATCCTTGTGGGGAGATACTGGCAAGCATGCTGATCAACGTCTGTTCCAGCCGATAATTGAATGGGCGCCGGGCAAAAACCGGGTTCGCTAGCCAATCTTCAACGCGTTCCAGATCGATGACAGACGTGTTCAGTGACCATAAGCCGGCATTGACTCGAGGTGCGGGGGCCACGCCAACGGCTTTTTCGATCACCTCTGGAGGCTGGACGTAGGCATCATCGATATCACGATTGAACAAGTTGCGGTTTGCCCCGGGGTGCGTCGACTGAATCAATTCCTCTGGTGATTCGAAAAACAGAATGTCGGAATCGATGTAGCAAGTCCGCTGACCGCGAGCCCAAAGCCGGACATCGACCAACTTCAGGGCCATCACCTGTGCGTCTCGGAATTTGAGCATGACTGAATTTTCGGGCAATACTTTTCTGGCCTTCTCGTCGGCCTCCCGGCGGCGAATAACCTTTGCGTTGGGAAGCATGTCGACCAAGAATTTCGCCTCCGCATCCGTGAGGCTCCCATCGTCGTGCAGTAGCAAGGGAGCGCTCCCAAAGTCGCTCACGCCATACAGCGAACGCTGGCTGCAAACGAGCATTTCGACGTGGCTGGAGCATATCAAGGTATGGATGCTGATCTCGGTTGAAAGCTGACCTGGCTGGTGCGGCGGCAAGCCGAGCAACACTTTTCGCAGTTTTCGCCGCCGCGGATTCTCGTAACCAAGACGATAAACTTTGTGCAAAGCCCGCAGCGGAAGGAAATCGATGTTCTTGCGGGCACGCAGCGTCACGATGCTTCGGTCAGTATCAATCGTGGTCGTTGTGTTTCTGAAATCGCGCCAGCAAGATGCCATAACGTGACTTGGGATTGTCGAAATCGAACTCCTGATTCATCTGCACACTTTCGTAGATACTGGCTGGCTCAGACTTCTCCAGCTTTTTTACAAACACGGGGCGCAAAGATGGGAACTGATCGACGATGTCCCAACCGAATGCTTGTGGTTCCAGCTTGGTTGGATGTTCGTGGATATCTGAAATCAATAGCAGGCTGCCGCCGGGTTTCATCACGCGGCAGATTTCGCTGATCGACTGTTTCAAATTGCTGACATGGTCCAGGGAGTTCATGGACGTCACCACGTCGTATGATGCATCTGCGAACGGCATAGCTTCGCAGTAGCCTTGGCAATAATCCATTGCATGTTGGTTGATACCGAACTCCTCGTAGGCGTCAACCAAGGGATCGAGTCCTACCCGCCGCGACATCATGGTCCCCCATTCAAGCGAACCACGCGGCCCACAGCCGATATCCAGCACCGACTTGCCGCGGTAGAATTCGCGATCCAATTCGAATGCTGACGTGTAAAAGTATTCATAGTATTCGTTGTTCAGCGTGCCCCCGGAGCGGTCATAAACCTTTTTCCAGCATTCACGCTCGCGAATCTCTTTCACCCGTTCGGCGGGAAGAAACAGATCGCGGAATCGAAGCAGCACTCTTTTCAACATCAATCGTTTGTCTTCAGCTGCCGGCTGTTAGCGTCGTTCCAAGTACATGATCGGCTCAACATTCTCAATCGCCTTGATCAAGTATTTGAGAATTGGTCTGTCTAACAGTGTTGCGGGATCAAAGTCTTCAAGTCTTCCGCCGTAAACACTTGTTGGATCGCGGGTCACAAACGGAAATGGGTATTGATACTTACACAGTGACAAGAACGCGTACCTTTTGGCGAGTCCCTGCATTTCCGGCCCGCACTTCAAATTTTTCAGATCGCCGAGCAGCGAGAAATATTCGCTTTCGCTGTTTGGGTCGAATGTGAATCCTTTGCCGCGGTAATGGCACTTGGCAACCAGCACGACTGGCTTTCCCAGGTTCGCCATTTCCAGACCCACAGTCGATGTGTGGACGAGCCCAACGTCGGAAGCGGCGCAGAACGAAAAGCTGTTGACCTTGGCATCGGGTGCGACCAGGTGCACGTTTGACGGCAAGTGGGGGATTCGTTGCAGCAGCAGGTCCTTAAACGGTTGCCGAGTCCCGATCACGTTTTCCGCCGGATGGACCTTGATGATCAGATGAACGCCTTTCTGGTTTTCGATCCACCGGCACGTTTTGACGACCCACTCGATGGCGTTTTGAAAACAGATTTCGCGGTTGGCGGCAGCGGCATCCCAAAGCACGTTGGTGAACATGGTGACCAACTTTGCGTCATCGGGAACTCCAAACCGATGTCGCAGGCTGGCTACGTCTTCTTCTGGACCAAGATTGAAAACGT
>JBFJVZ010000229.1:0-12206 GCA_041623895.1 Pirellulaceae bacterium
ATCCGTCGACCCAACAGATTCCCATTCTTGCCCTAACGGCGCACGCCATGGACGGTGATCGTGAAAAAGCGATTCAGGCAGGATGCGATGACTACGACACCAAGCCTGTCGATCTGAATCGCCTGCTGGAGAAACTGAATCGTTTACTTGGACAAACAACTTGAATTGAAAATGGCACCCGTCCAAGAGCAATCCCGCCCCGGCCGAATTCTGGTTGTCGATGACGAAGAACTCAATCGCGACATGCTTTCGCGCCGGCTGAGCCGCAAGGGATATGATGTCACCTGTGCCGATGGTGCCGCGGAAGCTGATCTGCGGCTGCAGGAAGCCGAATGTGATCTGATCCTGTTGGACATCATGATGCCCGGTGTCGATGGATTTGAGTATTTGGCAAGCGTGCGACAGCGTTGGGATCCATCCAGCTTGCCTGTGATCATGGCCACGGCGAAGGACACCAGCGAGGACATTGTTCGAGCCCTCAAACTTGGCGCGAATGATTACGTGACCAAGCCGCTTGATTTCCAAGTGGTCATGGCGCGTGTCGAAACCCAGCTGCAGCTCAAACGTACCACCCAACAACTGGCCGAGGCGCACCGTCGTCTGCAGGATGACTTGCAGCGGGCGGCACGATTTCAGCAATCGCAATTGCCCGCCCCGGATTTGACGGTGCCAGGTTGCCGTTTCGCCTGGACCTATCAGCCCTGCGACGCACTGGCCGGAGACTTTCTGGGAGTGATTCCCTTGGATGAGTCGCGGACTGCGTTTTACGTCTTGGATGTCTGTGGCCATGGCACGCCAGCCGCACTGATGTCCGCAGCCGTGGGACGGGCGCTTTCCGTGACGCATGGTGAATCAAGCGTGGTTGCCCGCTGGACACGGAAAGGCTTGATGCGGGGCAACAGGCTGGAAGTCGCCCGGCCGAGCGAAGTCACCGCGAGACTGAACCGGCAGTTTGAGTACGACATTCGCGAAGGCAAATATTTTACGATCGCCTACACGATCATTAACACCGAAGCGGGCGAAATGACCTACACCCAGGCCGGCCATCCGCCACAAATATTGATTCCGCGCGATGGCCCTTGCCAGTTGCTGGAATGCAAAGGCGTCCCGATTGGATTACTCGGCGATGATGATGTGAACGCGGAGAGTTTTCAGGAAAAGAAATGTTCGCTCAACATTGGCGATCGGCTTTACTTGTACTCCGATTGCGTGAACGAAGCCGTTAACGACGCGAACGAACAATTCGGCATCGAACGTCTCTGTGAACTACTTGATCAAACCCGATCGCAGTCGATCGCAGACAGCATTGATACGATCCTGGCAACGCTTCGCGATTTCGCCGGTGGCAAGCCGTTTGACGATGACATTTCCATCTTAGCCGTTGAGATCATTGATCCCAACGATGGCCAGCAAGACGCTTGAGCTGGGCGGCAGACGAGCCGCCTGCCGAGCCTTCAGTGCCTGGTTCACCCTGCAACTGGTGATCAGCCCAAGGACAGATATCCCACCAAGCCTACGATGACGCACAAACAAATCGCCAGCAAGATCGCCAGCACCAGATGCGATTCGATCCAGATTCGCAGCGCGCCTTTTCCTTGAGCTAAATCGCAAACCAGTTTCTTTGCCGTGCCGGCATCATTGGCTGATCGGACAACCGACTGTAACTTGCACAGACGAAGCGTTTCACTGAGCGTTTCCGGGACGTTGAACAAGGCGATTTCTTTGTTCTTTTTCTTGGCGTAATTTCGCACCCGCATCAACAAATTAACGATCTCGGAGTTGCCAACCTCCACCATTGAACAGTCCAGGATCATGCCTTTGCCGGCCGAGTCCGCTAGTTGTGTTAGTTCTCTCAATTGTTGATCGCCGTGATTGGCTTGCAGGAATTTCGGCCAGATCACTTCGCCGACACAGACGTCACCGTAGATTTGGGTAGGAGCGTTCATTGGTTACTCGGAAAAAAGGTCTTGCCCCGATGGAGGTATTTAAATTCCCCTGCTGCTGGGACCCATCGGGACTTCTGCTCTATTGAAGACGCGAAATTACCTGCCCAAATGCGCAGTTCACCAGCAAATTTGCCGGGCAGCCGCGACTGATGCGGCTATTTGGCATTGTATCCTGATGTCTGGCCTGCTTTTCTTCCTTCGCAGAGCGTCCCTTAGGGGCCGATCTTAGGACCTTATGGATCATCCCACGCTATTCGATATGACACCTTCGTCTCGCCAGCTGTTGCAGCAGTTGTGGTCGCGCGGCGAAATTGCCTTGGGACCAGGGTCGATCTTTGCGAAAGATCCCGCCGCATTGCCGCTTGCCGAGTTGAGAGCCGACGAGCGAATCGAGGGCATGTTGCTTGGCATTGCCATCGGTGACTCGCTGGGCCACAGCACCGAATGGCAGTTCGATCCTGAAACACGTCACCGGGAATTCGGCACCATCGTGGACCATGTACCCGATCGCAATGGCCGGATTGGCCGCATCAGTGACGACACGCAGATGTCGTTTTGGACGGTCGAGCGATTGCTGAAGCGAGGGCATTTTGACTTTGACGATCTCGTTTCCTGTTTCGTCAATCGACGTCATCAGATTGTAGGGCGGGGCAAAAACACCTCGGTTGCTTTACAGCGACATGCCGAACGTCTGCGTCACGCCACGCCGAATTTGGCCGGTTGTCTTGGGGACGTCAAGGAAGAAGGTCGCGGCAACGGCGGATTGATGCGTCTTGCACCGCTCGTGTTACCGCATTTGCAGCAACCGTCGCCGGCGTTGTGGTCTGATGCCGTGCTGGCCACTTTCATCACGCATGGCAATCCGATTGCACTCGCGGCCGCGGTGGGCTTCATCGATTTACTGTGGCAAGTCCTGCAAAGACCGACCGCGGAAGCTCCCGATCCCGATTGGTGGATTGACCGCTACGTCCAAGTCACAAGTGAACTGGATGTGGATGCCTTGCCAGATCCCCTGAACACGGATCCGATACCAAGGTGGTTTTCCGACTTTCAAGGCACGCTTTGCGACTTCGTTGACGGACCGCTCCGCGATGCTTATTCGAGGGGTGTTCCGCTCCGCGACGCTTGTTCGTTAAACGGGTTCGGATCCCGTGCCGACAGCGTCCAAACTGTCCCCGCCTGTTTGTATGTTTTGATGTGCCATGCCGACAGTTTCGAGTCCGCGATCATTGCCGCCGTCAATGACACAAAGGATAACGATACCATCGCCGCGATCGTGGGCGCGATGCTGGGCGCACTGCACGGCAGGCGGGCGATCCGCAGCAAGTGGATTGATGGTATCGACTCTCGCGTGTTGAATATTCCCGGACAGGGAGGGGCTTGTGACCGCGACTTGGTGATTTCACTCGCCAACCGGGCAGCACAAGAGTTTCTGGGGTGACACGCAACGCCGTTAAGCGTTTCTTGTTCGTGTTACGCGGGCTGATCTTCGTAGCCGGAGTCGCCAGACTTCGGTTGTATCGTGGGAGGCGCCCGAATTCTGGCGAATCCGGCTACCAGGAATCCTTAACGGCGTTGGGTGCCACGTGCGGTCCAGATCCAGTGGGCAGAATGCTTGACACCGCGACGGCACAGCCTTAACTTGAGATTTCTCTTCAAATCGAGCTTTTTCCCGGACACATGCTAATGGCCAAAAGGACGGCCATTCCCAACGGATCTTGGTTACTTGCCGAGGATTTACTCGAGCAGGGTGACGCGGGTTTCGTTGATGAGCTCCGCCGCATTCACGATGCCGACCGACTGCGAGGCTATGCGAAGACCTGGTACGGGGACAAGCGACCACAAGCGCGAAGGTTCTTGCTGGCCTACTTTGATTACCCGATCAATGCGTATCGTCACGAGGGCCTGGTCAAGGGGCTCTTCAAGCTAGCCGAGGCTGCCGAGGATGATCAATTAATGGGTCGCATCATGGTGGCAATCGATCGCACCGTGCGACGCCAGAAATATGAACGTCACCGATACGATTGGTCGACCGGCGACTCCTGGACCGATGAATCGATCGTGGTTCCAAGTGATACAGTCATGCCGCGGCAGGATTGGGCGTTCCAATTCCGTGATCCCAGCTCAGCGACGTTGTGGGCGGCGCCGACCAAGCAAGCTCAAGATCGTTTGCGGCTGTTCAGCGTCGCAACCAGAAATTACTTACGCCGGCGTGCCTGGAGATACTTTCGAAAGCTCGGCAAGACGGATCCGGATCGGTACGTTGCGGCGATCGCCGAGACAATCGTGCATTACAGCGACGATGATGTCAGCGATGGCCTGGCATTGCTGGATAACTGGGGTCTGATGCACGTCTTGTTCCACCACAGCGATCAAATCGTGGCCCAGCCGCGCGGATGGACGTTGGCAGACGATGGCTCGCTGGCATCCCTAAAACCGGGTCCGGCGTTTGCAGAGGGCTGGCAGAAATCCGCCGATCCATTACTGGCAATCATCGATAACGCCCGATGTCGTCCCGTCCGACAATGGGCGATCGGCTTGATCGGCGAGCATCATGCCGGCGTGATCGACCGATTGCCCGTCCAGCGACTGTTACGTTGGCTGGCTAGCGGAGATCGCGACCTGGCCCAGCTAGCCGCCGATGTCTTGGAAAGGTCTGATCAGATTGCCGAGATACCGGTGGCCAACTGGTTGCGATTGGTCGATCAGTCGGACACGGAAACGATCGAAGTCATTTGTGACTTGTTGATTAAGAAACTTGATCCGAGTCGCGTCACCCTTGATCAAGCCGTTGAACTTGCTGCGGCGCGCCCCGTCCCGGTGGCCAGGCTTGGGCAAAAGTGCCTGGCCGGCAAACGCCCGGAAACCGCCGAACAATGTCAACGGCTGCTGTCACTTGCTGAAGCCGAAGCTGATCCGATACGAGCAGAATTGGTCGGCTGGGTCCGCGACACGCTCGCCGATTCGCCACATTTTCGGCCCGCTTGGATCATCGATTTGTTGGATTCGCGTCATGGCGAAGTCCGCGAGGTGGGCTGGTCCTGGTTAACCAGCCATGAAACAGCTCGCACCGATATCGCGGTTTGGCAGAAATTGTTGGAGTCGCCTTACGATGACGTGCAATTCAAGCTGCTGGGCGTGCTGGAAAAACATGTCGCCTACGATCGTCGTGAATTCTCGGTGAAGCCGGATCGTTTGGATGCAAACTTACTGCGATCATTGTGGGCAGCGGTGCTGTTGAATGTTCATCGCGGAGGCAAACAAAAGCCGGCAGTGGTGCAGGAGATCGCTTTGCGGCTAGCGAATCATCCCGATGAAGCCAATGATTTGTTGCCTTTATTGGCGGTCGCACTGCGATCGGTACGAAGCGTCGAATGGCGGAGTGGATTGAGTGGCGTTGTCTCGCTGGTCGAAACGTATCCCGAGCTGACAGCTGCCGTGCAGAACGCGTTTCCGGAATTGACGTTATGCTGAATCGAAACATTACAGAATCATTGATATTTGGGAGGGACGTGTCTGTTTTTCGAGACTTGTTTGCTGCGGCGATCCGCCGTGGTTGAGTTTGCTTTTTCATGCTTCCCCAAGGCCGTTGTTCGTTCGCCCGGCACGCTACCGTACCGGCGAACTGAGGCAACGGGGTTTACGCCCGTACGGTAGCGTGCCGGGCTGTGTGAACGTCCTTGGTCGGCGCCTCGAGTCGAAAACCGCGCGTCCCTCCCATGTTTTTCTCTGCAGGTCATCGGTTATTTATGAAAGTGCAGTTGGCCTATAGCCGCCGTAGCACAATTGTCCAAGGTGCGACCGGGTTGGATATTGCGCTCTCGACCAACACTCGACGTGATCGCGTCAGCTTTCACGGCACGTTGACGCAACCGCTTCGGTTTCGCGAGGCGATCAGCGCACTTCACGATGTGGTTGTCAGCGATCTTCGTTACAAGCCTCGTGATCGGTCGGCTTATGAAGCTTACCTGGCTGAACAAAAGGCCCGCGAAGCAGCGGTCTATCGCGCGGCTTATCAAGAAAAGAAGGCCGAATTCGATGCCCTGTCCGGTCAGCCGATGCCCGATGGCTTGGAAGCCGATTTCAAAAAGCAGCGCAAGCTCTATTGGAAGGCTCGTGACCGGTACAACCGCTACCTGATGCTGCACGACTGGGAACTGTGGCGGTTGATCATGCCCTGCGACCCGGTGATCACGGTCGCGCCCGACGTTTTGTTCTTCGAGTGTTTTAGTGCGGACGAAAGCAGTTACGGTTGTCTGACTGTTGATCGCGATGCCTTTGATCACGAGCAAGACGTCGCCCTGGGCACGACCAACGTGGATTACTCGTGGGCGCTGTATGAACATTTTCAGAAATTACGCAGCTATCGAGAGACGCGATTCACTGTCGATCCATCCGGTTTTGAGGTGGCGACCGAATCCGCCGACGCGCACATCGAAGAAAAGATCGATCTGCCCAACAGCTGGCTACGCGGCTTCATGCAACTGCAATCGGCAATGAGTCTGCCGCAAAAGAAGGTCTCCATTAGCCGCGAAGGACTGTACAACGTCATCGCCTGGTTGAAACGCCATCGCGCCGCCAAGAGCCCACGGGCGATTCGCTTTGAATTGGAACCGGGACAGCCGACCAGGATCGTACTGGAGCCGTGGGACCGACAGATCGTTCTGCACAGCACTCCCTACACCGGACTCCGCAGCGAAACGATTCGCGTTTGGGGCAGAGACCGCCTACGTGTGCTGGCCAGATTGCTGCCGCTTGCCGATGGGGCAGATGTCTATTTGCTCGGCGCCGGACTGCCAAGTTTTTGGGTGGTGCGGATGGGCGAGATGCGTTTGATCCTTGGGCTCAGTGGTTGGACGACCAATGATTGGACCAGCGCATCGGCGCTCGAGGCGATCGCGCCGCCCGCGGAAGTTCGTGAGCAAACGCTGACCGACGTCGCCGCTACTTTTCGTGATAACCCCACGCTGTCCTTTGAACAAATTCAAAGTCGCGTCGATCACAACGCGCCCACGGTGGCGGCCGCACTCAACCGCCTGGCCTTGCTTGGACAAGTGATTCACGACTTACCGGCCGGTGCCTATCGCTGGCGCCAAGTCATGCCGGTTCCACTGACCAGTGAACAGATCGGCAGCGAGAATCCGGAAACAGAAGCCGCGCGTGACTTGGTCAAACGAGTTTCGATCGATCGCGATGAGACGACAGCCAGCGGGATTCGCCTGGTGACCGGAAGCGTACACCGCCAAAAAGTCGAAGTCATGATTGATGCTGATAACCACATCAAACGCGGCAAGTGCGGTTGTTCACATCATTTCAAGAACGGATTAAGGATGGGGCCCTGCCGCCACTTGCAGGCAATCCGAAATCATTTGCTGCGCGATGACGATCAGCCGAAAGATCTTGATCGTTGGTACCAGGGACTCTGGAATTAGAACGTTGGAATTAAGCGATGCTGGATCAAGGGACCCGCCAACTGATTGCTGACATCGTCAAGAGCCAGACGGATGCTGGTGCGATGTTCACGGCATTCGACATTACCAACATGGTTCGCCAGCGCGGCAAACAAGTTCGGCACGGCGAAGTTCGTGATGTGGTTCACGAACTTTTTCAAAACGGATCGATGGGAGCTTCCTACGAGCGGTCGGTCGTCGACGTGGGGGCTCCATCGAAACCGTTTGTTTATCATCCCTTCAGTGCAGACCCCAATAGCTATCGCGCGGCAAGCGGCGGTGCAGCGTCGGGACAATCCCAGCCGCAAGCGGGATCTCTGGTATCGCGAATCTTTAACAAACTGCTGGGCGGCCCGCCAACGGCTGCCGCTGGCGGGCGAAACGCTCCTGCCCCACGGGGGCAATCAACCTCACAGCGACCGCAACCGCGGCCCGGTAAAAAGCTGAATCTGGATGCGTCTCAATTCCTGCCGATCGAAAGAGACGAATTGCTGAAAGCGGCAAAGGGAATCAATCTTTGGTCAAGCCCCTGGTTTGGCCGCCGCGACTTGATCCCGCCGGCCGGCGACCAGCGGACCGGCTTGATCGATCGCGCGCTGATCACCCATGGGCTGCTGACACCGGAGCAATTGGCAGAAATCCATGAGGTCGGTGCGGAGATGGACAAGCACCGGCCGCACCAGTTGGCCATCCGCCACGCAGCCAACGTCGAAGCCGGAAAGATAGCGGCAGCAGACCGGGAAGAAAAAGCTCGCCTCAAGAAAGAAAAAAAGCAGCAAGCCGCGCGGAAGCGCGAAGAACGTCGAGCCGCGATCGCGCACCGCAAGGCAACCGAGATCATGTTCCTGGGCCGCGGCGTTTCCGCACGCCTGGGCCAGCGCGAAAGTGACACGCAAGAATTGCAATCCGCCGGTTTGCCGTTGCTGAGTACGCCGGCGGATGTGGCCGCGGCGCTGCACTTGGAAGTGCCGCGATTGAGATGGCTTGCCTATCACACCACCGTCGCGACCCGCCCGCACTACGTCTATTTTCAAATTCCCAAGCGTTCCGGCGGCACCAGAACATTGAGTGCGCCGCATCGCGAACTTGCCAACGCCCAGCGTTGGATCTTGGATAACGTGCTGACGCACTTGCCCGTTCAAGATCCTGCGCATGGTTTTGTCGGCGGCCGCAGCATTCTGACCAACGCGCAGCCGCATGTCGGCAAACACGTTGTGATCAACATGGACTTGGAAGGTTTTTTTCCGGGCATCGGTTTTCCCCGCGTGCGGGGATTGTTTCAGCGGCTCGGATACTCGCCCGCCGTGGCAACGATCTTCGCCTTGCTGTGCTGTGAAACGCCGCGACGAAAAGTGATCTACGATTCCGTGGAGTATTACGTATCGACCGGTCCACTCGGTCTGCCTCAAGGTGCTTGCACCAGTCCGGCCATCTCCAACCAGATCGCTCGCCGGCTGGACCGACGTTTGCAAGGCCTGGCAAACAAACTTGGCATCACCTACACGCGATATGCCGATGATTTAACTTTCTCGGGCGATCAACCGCTGGCCGATCGGATCGCCTACGTGATGGCTTGCGTCCGTCACATCGCCGCCGACGAAGGCTTCAGTATCAATCACAAAAAGACGCGTGTGTTACGTCAATCAAACTCACAATCAGTCACCGGCTTGGTCGTCAACGATCGCCCGGGCGCCAGCCGCAAACATATCCGCCGCATCCGAGCGATCCTTCATCGTGCCGGTCGCGAAGGGATAGAGGCACAAAATCGCCACAACCATCCGAACTTTGCCAGTTGGCTGGAGGGCCACATCGCATATATCTCGATGGCTCGACCGGAAGTTGGCCGCAAATTCAAGCAACAATTCGATGCGATCATCAACAAGGGTTAACGATGGCAACGAAGCTAAGTAAAGATACCTATCCCGAAGGGGGAAACGCTGAAGATTTCCAGTGTTTCGGTCCGCCGGCAACCAAAGACGGCGACTTTTCCGAAGTCAAGATCTGTGACATGGGTTGCTTCACGCAAGACGGCAAAGACAGCAACAAGTATTACCACGGCGCGGTTGTCCAACACAAAACATCCAAGAACTGGTACTCCTACTTTGAGTGGGGCCGCACGGGAGCTGCCAAGGCCAGCTTTCAATTCGTCCAATGTAGCGACGAAAATGAAGCGCAACGCGAATTCGCCAAACAACTGCACTCCAAGAACGACCGCCGCGGCGAATGGATAGAAATCGCCGGCATTCAAACCCTACGCGCCACAAAAGGAAAAGACTGTTACCTCGTCCGCCCCCAGGCGACTCGCAGCACCGGATTGCCCGATGCTCGCAGCATCAAAATGAACGAAGGTGCAAAGAAGACCCCAGACACCAGTGATGCAAAGAGCAAGGGGAAGCAAAAGTCGGGCCCAAAGGTCGATGAACAAACGTTGGCACTCTTGCATGATTTGAGTGTGGCCACGATCGCTTACACACGCGGCAGCATGGCGGACGAAAGTTTGCCGACACAATCGATGATCGACGAGGCGCGGCAACTGCTGACCGAAGCGCAAAAGCGAGTTGCCAAGGTCGGTGATGACATCAAAAAACAGATCAAAGACAAGCAGCTGATGGAATTGACCAACCTGATGTACGGTCGGATTCCCAAAAGAAAAGCTCGCAATGCACCTCCCGAACAGTGGCTTCTCAGCAAGGACAATATTCTCTCCTGGCAAAACGATTTGGACGCCTTCGAGAGCGCATTGTATGCAACGGACATCGATGAAGGTCCCGAGATCAATCCGCTCGAAGAACTGGATTTGCACATGGAATGGGTGCCCAAGAATTCCAAGCTGGGGAAGTTTCTCTACAAGTGGTGGCCTCAGGCGACGGCGAATCGGCACTCCTACATCGGTGACTTACAGATCAAGAACATGTGGCTCGTTCGCCGCAACGCTGACGAAGGTCGATTGACGAAAGTGCAGCAGCAAATCGTCAAGGAAAAGCCGGTCACCAACGAAGGTGCCCTGTTTCAACCCAAGAAGCGCGGCGACTTGGAGAAAAACGCACAACAACTCTACCAGCAG
Organism: Pirellulaceae bacterium; assembly: GCA_041623895.1. Lineage (GTDB taxonomy): Bacteria > Planctomycetota > Planctomycetia > Pirellulales > Pirellulaceae > JBFJVZ01. The sequence goes on from JBFJVZ010000229.1 coordinate 10,461, forward strand.
TCCAACACCGCGCTTTTGTTTCATGGCACGCGCAGTGTCAACGTCCGCGGAATCATGAAAGAGTCGTTGAGGTTGCCCAAACAGTTGGTCGGCGTCGTGATTACCGGCGCAATGTTTGGACCGGGCCTGTACTTTGCAGACGACTGGAAAAAGTCAGCCGGCTACACAAGCATGAGCAACTCCTACTGGAGCCGCGGCAACGGTGCCGTCAAGGGTCGCGGGGCCTTCATGTTTGCCGTCGACACGGTGCTGGGCCAACCTCACGTCGCCGATCGCGCTCACGGATACACTTCACCGCCCGAGAAACATCACTGCGTATTTGGAAAAGCGGGACACTCGGGAGTGCAGAACAACGAGTTCATCGTGTTTGATGCCCAGCAGCATCAACTGAGATATCTGGTCGAGTTCGAGACGAAGTAGTCGCCTGCATCACGCGTTCGTCAGATGTTCAACGCAGAATGGTAGCCGCCGCCGCACTGTCGCCGGTTGCAACTTTGTTCGTCTGCTGTTCCAAATACCGCATCACCGTCTTGGTCATGTCGATGGTGCTGTCAAGATAGACGACGTTCTTCATGACAGCACGGGCGACGGATTCGCTTTGCTCCAAGGCCATGTCTTCGCTGTTGAAACGCAGCACCAGCTGGATGTTGTTATGCGTCGCAATGGCCTTCACCGCTGCAGCAATTCGCTGATAGTTCTCGTAATAGATTTTGGCCTCGGCGTCGCGCAGCTCTTGTCGTTTGCGAGCCATGTCCAACCGCAATCTGGAGCCCAGATTCGCTACATGTTCCTCCTGTCTGGCGTAATCGTCCGTGTCGACCTTCAGTGTTTTCAGCTGCGCTGCGGACTGTTTCAATGTGTCTTGTTTCTGTTTGATTTCGGCTTCGTATGCTCTTAAGTCACTTTCGACCTTGCTGACCTGTGCCTTGATCTCGGGGAGATTCTTGAAAATGTAGCCGACATCGATCAACGCAACGCGGTGGCCGGGTTGATGAGTGGATTCGGCTTGCTGGGCCGAAACAGTTGCGGGAGCCAATGCCGATACGGCAAACATGGCAAACGCAATTGCCGCATTGCCAAACCACTGCAGCACAGCAATCGGTTGGCTCGAAGATTTCACGGACGGCTTTGCAGGGGTCAGGGCGTGTGTTTTTCTTGACATGGTCTCATTCCTCCTGAATCATGTTCTTGTGGTCATCCCGACTCACTGCGGGCCGTTGAATTGGATGGACCCGGCGGGTGCTTGCTAATAGCCTGCACCGTCGATGATCGCAAACGGTGTGCCAACAAAGAATTGCTTACCTACTTGGATAATCGACGAACAGTATCAACGCAAAAGAAGTAAGAAACGGGAAACCATGCAGCGGGTTTTCGCGGTCCGTCTATCCAGTGGTGGACAGAACTCCGACCGGTCACCTGCGTTTACTACTTTTTTCAAAAGTTTGTAAATCTTACACTTCGCGATCCGGCTGCCCGCTGGAGCGGTTGCCAGCAAACATCGTGCGGCCGGGCTGTTGATCCTCGTGCAAACAAAAAACCGACTCAGTAACCCCAATCGACTGGGGACAGCGGGTTCGTCGGCTTCATCCCTGGCGTCTACATCGCAACACCTACTTCGCTTGTGGCTCCTCGGCAGCAAATCGTTTCTGCCAAATTTCACGTCGCTTTTTCTCGGTCATCGCCGCGGCGGCTACCACTTGTTCTTTTTTCGTCGCTGGATCAAGCAGCCGAAGCCGAACGCTGTCA
>JBFJVZ010000230.1:0-12185 GCA_041623895.1 Pirellulaceae bacterium
GACCTGCGACATGGCATCAGCAATGGCCAAAAACATTTGATCAGGTGACATTTGAGCCAGCACTGTTGCGTCCAGCCCCAGCTCTTCCAGTGCCTTGACCGCTTCGCCAGTTCCCTGTGCCGCCTCGGCAACCCGCCTGGTCATTCTCTGAAGTGCGGTGCCCAGTGTTTTATCGGTGACGCCCGCTGTGAGCTGCGCAGCGACTTCGAGCTTTTGCAGTTCCTCTGGCAATACTGATAGCTTGTCGGAGCGTTTGGCCAGTTCATCGAGTGTGTCAAACTGTTCGCCGATCTCTCTTGCAAAAGACTTTACGAGCTGTATGCCATCGCGAAAGACTGACATAACGTCGCCCATCGTGATGACAAGTTTGGATTTCAGAAAGTCAGTCAGTTTTCTCATGCTGTTATGAGAGCGATCAAATTCGTCCGCCAATTTATCCACAGCCGCTCGATATTGTGCAGCAGTCAACTTGCCGGAACGGAATCCCTTAGCTAACAACTCTGCCTGATTCTCCGCCCGCTCCATGGGCGTTTTGAGATCTTGAACAGTCTTGCCCAGTTTGCGAGATTCGCTGGCCGACAGCGCAGCGCCCTTGGTGAAATCCTCCGTATCCATGAGGATTTTATAAGCCAGACTGTGGATCGTTGTTTTAGCCATATCGTGATTTTGCCCAGGCCATCATCGCGGCTGAATCCTGCTTGATTCGTTTCCGTTTAGGTTTTGCAACCGGGAGCACGTAATGCGGCTCCAGCGGTTTGTAATCTTTGATCTCGGCACCGCAGAGCCTGAGCCCCACAATGTAAATGTGCCACAACAGTAACCGCGTCTTGTGATTCCCCCAATCGTCGATCTCTGCCAGTGCTTCCCAACTCGGCAAATCGTGAGAATAACACTCAATCCCCATCGCCTTTAACCGCATCGCCATCGTCAGCGGGCGATTGTTCAATACTTTTTTTTTGAGGCCTGCTGCCCATCAGCTCAAGAGCCAACGCACCCGCCTCCGCAATCCACTCGTATGGCAGTGCCATCAGACTGTCTTCGTCCGATTCCTCGAACAGCGGCGAGCAGATACGGACCGCACGAGCACAGATCTCAGCCTCACTTCGCTCGCCACCACGCAGCCATTCAGCAAATGCCACACGATCAGCGAGTGTCACTGATTGCATCGGGAGCTTTTGGCCGTTTGGCAACTCCACGTCTCTTTGTATCGGTGTCGCCGCGAGAAACTCGGCTTTCGATATATGTCCGTTACTCGTCATCGTCGTAGTCGTCTGCGACGTCCTCGTTGAGTGCGTTTTCCACTTCGTGCAGGCTTACTGCTGAACTTGCAGTCGCAACCGCCAATCCCTCCGATCTCAAAAACTCTACGATGTGGTTCTGAAATCCCTGGGGACCGGGAACAATTACCGATACGTTACCTGTATCGTTCCAGTAGTAGCCGATGTGCTGCTCGCCTCGCCAGATGTCCTGTCGGTTAGGGCATGCTGGCGGTGCTTTGCGAATTTCGAACATTATGTCTCTGCTGTAAAGGTTGGCCCAGTGTCTCCGTCCCACGTCCACGAAAACGGGATTGCCATCAACGTGTTATTGGCGATCGACGTTGGCGGACCCGTTCGGCTGATCCAACCAGTACCCGCAAGCGTGGCGGCCGTGTTGGTCGCAACCAGCTTTGGAAACGTGATGGTCAGCGTTTCAACCGTGCCGAGACTTGGCAATCCGTTGTCCTGAGAAAAGATCAACGCTCCGCTGATGTCGGCATTTTCCCGCAAGTCGTGCGGTATGTAATTGGCATCGCCGCTGGTGCCCAGAGCGGATGCCTCGACCTTGCCTAACGTCGCTTCCCCGCCGCCGAGCTCCTGGAACACGTGCCCGCTGATTGTCGTGCTGCTGAATGCCACGGTCGTACCATTACCAGTGTCACCTGTCACCGCCATAGCTTTGCTCCTTTACGTAACTTCCTCGGCGTGCCAAAGTTCATAATCGCGGCTGCACCAATACAGCCGCCCAGTACCACCGCTGATCGGCGGGTCTGATCCCTGCTGGAAAGAATCGAGCGAATCGGCTGCAACTCGTATCGTGTCTGTGCCGTCGCTCATTTCATTCCTTGAATGTTCCAATGCATCCCGTACCGCTTCCGCGAGCGTATAGGCGTCTGTTGAGTTGTCGTCGTATGCGTCGATTTGAACGCGGGCATTCGCGTAGTTTGGCCGTGCTCCCAGTGCGTTCGCTGATACACCCGGAAACATTTGGATCACCAGGTAAGGCCGCGGTGCATTCTGTTTCGCAAAATCCAAATATATTCTGGAACTGGTGCCGGTCCCGACCAGTGCATTTACGCCCGCTTGTGACCGTAAAAACACTTTCAAGTGATCGAATAGACCGGACCCTGCCATCTATTGACTCGCTTTCGCTGCCCATTCGGACATCACGCGTTGAACGATGGATTCACGTGTTCGTCGTGTCCTGGTTTCCGCCGTTATGAACGGCCGCTTGCCTGCAACGACTCGCGTGCCCTGTAAAGGTGCCGACCCCTTGCGGGAACCCCGGCTAACGATCATTCGATGTCCCGACTCGTACAAGTGGGCGTGAAAAGCCCTCCATGGCTTGTTAAGTCGTGCTCCGACATAACCAACGGCTCCGCCGTCAAATGACTTTCGCTTGGATCCCATCGCGGTAACCAACGATCGGCGATCGTCTCGCTTGCCGCCTTTGAGCCCCTGCGACCGCATCTGCTGCCGGACTTCCGTCAGTAAATACTTATTTTCCTGCTTGATCGCGTCCGTGATGGCTTTTCGTCGCAAATCCGCATCAATCCTGGAAAGCATGGACTCCAGGTCATCGGGTGTTACGCCTGTCATTGTCAGTTTTGCCATCAGTCCCTCTTGACCGTCGCCATGATGGTCATCTCTCGTTTCATGTCGTCTGGCAGGATTCGTGATATATGCAGTGTCTCCGTGCCCCATTTCAACACATGCTCATGATTCAACTGATCGTAATAACGCGTCTCGATCATATGTGTGATGTCTGCCTCAATCTGCCGGCCCCTAATAACTTCGCCGCCTGATACTGCCCGCACGTGACATGGCACTTTGGCTCTTACCAATTGATCGTACACAGGCTCTTCGTCGCCAGCCTCAGACGAGTCCTCGACGATATCCAGCATGTCTCGGTATCTACGGGTAACTGCCATCAGATGTACCGCCACTGCAAGTCAAGCGGGCTCAAATTAGAACTGCCTCGGCCAGTGCCAAGCGGGTATTGAAAATACGTGTCCCCAAGTTTGTGCTGGTCGATGATTCGTTGAGCCGTCAGCCCGACCGTGTGCTTTTCCGGCCCCATCGGAAAGTGAAACCACTCGTGAACGATCATCAGGATGCATTGCTTTATGATTTGCGGGACTGCCGATGCCGCCCCGTACCCGGTCGTCAGTCTGATCGTGCCGCCTTTGGCCTCGATCGCCGTCGATGGCCATTCGATAGTGCCCTCGTCGAGAGTAATCATCCCAGGCATGGTACGCGTATGGACGATGTAATTGGACGCCGCCCATGTCTGCTCGGTCTCGTTTTCGTCGTTGTATTTGACGCTGGTAACGCTCGCCAGCGGATGCCGCGGAATGTAGAGAGCACAATCATTCGGCGGAAATTCGTCAATGATAAAATCGTCGACGGATGTCAATAATTGGCGGCGTGTTTCCGTTTGAAAGAACTCGGTGGCGGCGGTGATCAAATTATCAATATGGTCGTTCCAGTCGTGCTCACTCAGAGCAATCGACAGATGGAGCTTGGCCTGGTTGGTCGTGACCACTTGCCCCGAAGTCGGCGTGACGTTTGTAAATCCCCAGGCCATTATCCCACCGTTTCCCCTGCGAATGCTGCCCATTCTTTCGGGTAGATTCGCTGTAAGTTCATTTGCGAATCAAACACGCTTATCAATTCTTCCAGATGTCCGATCCGACAACCCGGGTCGGAATATAAACTGTTGCCCGCCTTATCCCATTGCTTCCAGAACCAGGTATCATCATCGATCTTCGCCCCGTTCCAACTGCCGGCCTCGTTCGGTTGTGATGCAAACCATGGCTTTGGCACGTGAACCAGTTTCGACACGTCGAGACACGTCAGGCCAAAATGAGCAAATTTGACTTTCAGCGGGTAGCCCTGCCACGTGACGTCTTCCGGCTTGCCGGTGCCGTGTGACGCCATTAATCGCCCGTTGCCTCGCATCGGCTGGACTGCTGCGATAGCGTCGATATCGTCCTCCTGGACGATGATATCGAGCAGACGTTGAATGTGATCGGCCATGAACACCGAATCAAAGTCGACCGTTATGACGTACTCCAGCCCGTTTTCGAGAGCACTTTCCAACGCCGTCTGCATGCATTGACCATAAAACGGCCCACCGCTGACCGACAGCGGAATACCAATCGCACGGAATGCCCCTTCGATAGCGGAACGAGCCCAGACGCACTCATACCTCGGAGCTGTCATCACCGCGCCAACTTTTACTTGATGGCCGTTACATTCAGACTGATTTTCTGATCCCATAATTCCAGTTCGGAGCAATCGCGAAAGAACCCGAATGAATCCACTCGCGTGATGTGTTGAAATCCCGCACCCATTAAAAACGCCGCCAAAATCGCAAAGTCAAATCCGGTTTTATGGACGTCGTATTCGTCACAGTTGCCACCGTAAATAATCCGCATCAAATGATATTTTTCTTCGATTTGCTCACGATCACAAAACAACTTGCAAACCGTGTGCAGATCCGGCACGGAAATAAACAGCTCGCCGCCTGGTATCAGTACGCGATACCATTCCGCCAGCACAGTCCGCAGTTCTTTATTCAGCCCATAGTGAAAATGCTCGAGTATGTGACTCGCGTAAATTGCGGCGACACTTTCCGTATCAAAGTTTGACAAGTCGCGGGCGTCCTGCTGGTAGTCCGCGTTCTTGACGTTCAGCGTTTTCCAGTCGTCGTGCGGGACTTCGCCGCCAATGTGCAAACGAAGTCCCGCGGCGACCGAATCGTTAGACGCTTGCGACAACATCACCCTGATCCGTCAGCGCGCCGGTATTGACGTCGTTGTAGGTCAGGCCCACCGCTGAAATCCCGACCGCACCGTTCGTCGTCGTGTCGGGCGTTACCGTCAAGCGGATGTACCGCTTCCGGCCACGCAGATCGATATGACGAACTGCACACGCCGCGGCGGTGTTATCGACGGTGGTGTTGAGGTCCGCGTCCCAGGTAGCAAAATTCGTCGCGACGGTATCATCGCTTTCGCTCAGCTGAATGGCGACGTTCGTGCTGTTCGTGTTGGCCTCTGCTGACAGGCTCACGATGACCGTTGCATACTGAGCCTGAGCACAGTCAAGGTTGCCGGTCAGTGCGGCGGTTGCAGCGTCGGTTACGGCAATCAATGCCGTTTCCGTTGCCTTTTCTGGGTACCACATGTTTATTCTCCGAGATTGGTTGTTTGTGGATGTTTGTGTCGCGTTAGCTCGATGCTGTTTGCAATGCGACAATCGGACGGTTGCGGATGGTATCGCCGCGTTCGTGAATGTTGATCGCGACTCGCTGCGTGCATTTGACGCCGAGCAGATCATTCTCGAAATAGCGATCGGCAGAAACCATCGTATTGATGCCGCGGCGAACTCCAAAGGATGCCGCCAGCCGCAGGTCGCCGAAATAGGCAATGATGGTGGACGTTTGAGCAGTAATCGTGCTGGTGAGTCCCTGCACGAATACGACCGGATATCCGAGCCATTGCAGCTGTGGGCCGTTGCCCAGGTCTGCCACGGTGTTACCGCCGCCTGCGTATTGCAGCCTGGCAGCCCACGCCCAATATCCAGCCGAGTGCATGAACCAGACGTTCTGCGCTTGCGGGTATTGTGCCACCGTCCCGATGCAATCGTGACCATCGGCAAGGGTCAATTCATCGAACCCGTCGCCCACAGCAGTATGTGTCGCGTTGGCATGCAACGCGTTAGCCAGGCCATAGACGCCGCCGTAAGTTGACGTGCCATCGCCGTTGAACGCGGCGTCATCGATCGCTATTGCCATCGAATAGGCCATCGAATCGGTGATCAAATCGCCGATATCAACGACGGCATCCTCGTCCAGCTCAGTCGATATCTGAGTCAGGCAAGCCAGTTTTTTCGCGATCAATTCCGCGGACCCAATCGTGGCATCAGATTCCGTAATCGACGCTCCCTCTCCGGGCCAATACGTCGTCACATCGGACAGCATCCGAGGGATCATCACCGAATCACTGCCCATCGGCACCCGGCGAGCATAACGCTCGAACACGCCATACTCTTCGCGAAGACGAATGAGACTGCGTTGCATCTCATCGGCTACGAGGAACCCGCCAGCCGGATTGGAGCCTTCAACCATGTCACGCTGATAACCGTTGGCGAGCAGCCAGTCGGTCGACTTCTGACGTTTCAGGAAATGCGACAGGTACATGTGACCGGCCACGTAGGCGGCCCGTTCATTTTCCTCGGGCGTTTCTTCAAATCGAAACGCTTTCAGTTTTGCATGGCAACGAGCCTTCGCTGGAACGATAAACCGCCGATGACCGTCTGCCGGCGGATCGTGGTTGACTGTCTCGTCATCCGCCTGAGCCGTATCTTTGCGGCCGGGATCAAACGCGATTCTTGCCGCGTCTGCTCGCTCCTGGTCAACTGTCGCGTCCAGTTCCTTCAATTCCGTTTGAGCGGCGTCAAACTGCGTTCGCTCTTCGTCACTGAAGGATCGGGCGTTATCGCCCTTGGTCACTGCTTGCAGATCGCGAATGGTTTTTTCAACCGTTTTACGCTTCTCAAGCAACTCTTTAATCTTGTCCATTTTGTCAGTTCCTATGTATTTGGCAGGAACCGACGCAAAAAAAGGGCAATAGGTTCCCGCCGTCACTTGTGACGGTTATCGAAACCTACTGCCCCTTTGGGGGTTGGAATCTTTTTGGCAGCTACTGGCCCTTTGGCGGTTGCTGCTGAAATTGTAGCGAACCAGGCGAACGACGTCAAATTCCGGTCAACGGATGCCCCTCGGCCTCCAGCAACGCAATCGAGGCGTTTGCATAGTCCCTGTCGCGTTGTATTTGGTCCGCCAGCCATCCTTCCATTTCCTGTGTCTCGCTGCGTAGGTGGCTATTTGTGCTTTTGTACGCTGCGTTCACAACCGGCCCCAATTCCGCGACATTAAGTGCCCGCTGCTCCCAGATTATCAAATCGCCCTCGTTTCGCTTGACGTCCGAGCCGTTGCGGATGTCGAACCGGAAACTGGAGCCGTCCAGGTCGCCCCGCTGGTGCAATGTGGCAACGTCCCGACCGGCCTGCGTATCCGGCAAATCGACCTCATACCACAGGCCCACGCTATCGGTGCCCACCCGGAGCGTACCCGCATCTTCACGGCCCAGCAGATAATTGTCATCGTGGTTAAAACTGGAATACGCCCGCCCGCCTTCGTTTCGCCAATCGTCAAACGCTCCAGGCATGATCCGCTCGATCACTCTCTTTTTGCCCACCTGGAATCTGAACTCCGTCCCGGGATCATCGGCCCGGTAGAACACCGCCGCGTATCCCCTCAGTTTCTTTTGTTCGCTGCCGGTAATCTCTACGGCCCGAGCCAGTGTCCGCGTGTACATATCATGCCTCCCATTGCAGTTTGAATTTGCCGTTTCGGTATGTGTTGGCGACTAATCGCACCTGATCAAAATCGTCTGTTGACCTGATCGCGTGATAGATCGTTTGGAAATGATTATCGATCTGCGACTCAAAATCGTTTGCTTTGCCCGGTGCGATTGCTTCCACAGCGGGACGCAGTTTGTCCATGCGGTCGTCTATCAGTTTTCCCGCATTGCTGTCGAGCCACGGAACAAACTTGACACGCTTCTGCTTTGCCTTTTGTGTCAACTCATTTGTGAACCAGTTGATTTGAAGGCGGACTTGTGATTCCAGATAATCAATCGCCGCCCGCCCCTCTTGATCGTCTGATTCCTCCGATTCGGATTCTGTTGCTGGCGATTCAGCCGATTCACTGTTTTCGTCTGTTGGAGTTTCGTCGCCCAAAATCATGTAATTAAGCGGCACGCGGTAGAAATCACCACCTTCACGCGGATTGCGACCGGTGCTGACCAGATAATCATTCGGACTGGCAGCACCCATCTCAACCTCGACCTGAAACAGCTCAGCGTGTGCTTTCGGATCGAGCATCAGCAACTCGCGGGCGTTGTGCCGGAATTGGAACCGTTGCCGTTCTTCATCGCTCAACAGTTTTTTCCACAGTTCATCGACTAAAGCGTTGAGCCACGGCTTGAGCGTGTCGCCGTAGTACGCTCGATTGTCTTCGCTCTTGCTGTTGTAGGCGACCGAATCCTGTATGCCTAATCGGCTGGGAGCCAAATTAAACCATCTCGCACAATCGCGAGCCTGCTCAATTCGCAAAGCTCCCATTTGCGTCTGCTCAGCGTTGACCATGATCTGATGAAACTTGGCACCGTCGCGGAGGATGGCCGTTTTGAATCCGGCGTCTTGACGCTCGTAAGTCTTTCGCCAGCCCTCCTCGAGATTGTCCATCGCTTTCGGTGACATGCTCGGCGGGATCTCAAGCACGCCACCAGGAAAGCCGCCCTTTGCGAAAAACTGTGCATTATGGCCCTGTGCCGCCAGGCCCAACGCGATCGATTCGCGGAACTTGACCGCGAGCTTCATACTGTTGCTGTCCTGTATCTGCGGTCCTTCCGTTTCAATAATCTCGCTCGGGAAAAAGACTGCTTTTTGTTTGTCGATCTCGCTGACGTACACGCCAGCATCTTCGTCCCAATACGTCCGGTCAGGCAGCAAATGATACAGATAACCGTCGTTTGCATTCCACAAATAGCCGCGGTTCCATATCAACGCGTGGACGAAATGACGGCGAAAGAATTTGTACGGACCCAGCTTCGGGTGCGGATCGCTGACTAATTGATAGGCAGGATGTTCGCTTGCCAGTCGGTATTGTGTCGGGCTGGTCTGTTCTCGCAGCTCCAGCGGCAGATCCGCGGCACTCGCCGATATCATCGACACCGCTTGCCAGACAGGTGCGTAGCTTAACGCGGCATTCGGCCCGACCGATAACCCGGACTGCGTTGGCAGATAGTTGAACAGTTCCGATACTGCGGAGCTGCTGCTCGGAACCGTGGCGCGTTTCAATCCTAAAAATTCAGCAATCATCGCCTCATGCTCCACACCGCAATAGTAATCATACCACATCCGGCCACAATGGACGCGACTGCCGGTGAGAACTGAACCCAGATCCCAGCAACCACGATGCAGCAACCGCCGATGAATAACGTATTTTGGATCGCTGTTTTAGCCATCATTAATGAACAGTAAATTGCAGTACGTCCGAGCCAACAGCCGGTATCCTTTGATCTTTCCCAATTCGATCAGCGGGTACATCCCAGCGGCACGCAGGAATCCTGAACCCTCCGGCTCCCATGCCTTCGCCGGATCGCCGTAACAGTTATATTCTATCAGCATCAATGATGGCTTGTGCTCCAAGTGCAACCACATCGCAAAGTCATCGCCGTCGATATCAATGACGCCAAAGTCCGCGGCGGCCGGCATGTAGTCATCGAGCTGCCCCGGCGTCAGTTCCGCCGTAACAACAATCGGGCACGTCGCGTCCGCTTGGGGTGCTTTCGCCTGGTCTCGCTCGACCAGAACCGCACGCCAGCCGTACTGCCGAAACGGGTAAGTATTTGACAATGTTTTTCCGTCACCCGCGCCAATTTCCCAGCAAAGATACGTAAATGGTTCTTCAACGTGCCACGCCAACGCACGCTGTATCAGTCGTGCTTCGCCAAATTGTGACGTGTCGTCTACTGGTGTCAGTGGCGGCATGTCGTCGATCAGCGGAACGCCCTGCTCGGTTCGCATGTCGAGCAATTCGCCATCGAACCAGGCGTCGTGGTGATTCAGTTTTACCGGCCCACAGTCGACGAGCATCTAAACGACCTCTAACGGATTTGTTTCGTAATACGTACCGGGGTTTTCTGGTTCTCGTTTAATGTGCCTGCCAAATGCCTTGATCGCGGCGACCATTGGATCAATCTTCTCTTTTGCGGTCTTTTTGCCGGGTATCCATTCGCCCCGGCTATTCTCTCGCACAGTCAGATTCCCGGCAGCAAAAGCCAACAATTGATCACCATTGTGCAATATGTCGCCGCGTACCAGACACCGTAACAGCTCCCGAATCGGCTCGTTGTATTGGCGGGCGTTTTGCGGAAACTCGACGACGTGAATGCCTTGGTCGTTGTAAAGTCGTGACGCCATCTGGTGAGCATTGGCCGCGTCATAGCTCCAGTCGGTAACGTGATATTCAGAGTGCCACTGAATTATCAACTCTTCGATTTTTGCAAAGTCCGTGCCCGTTCCTTCCGTAGGTATCAGCAGCCCGTTTTTGACCCACGTCACCCACGGCGGACGAGTCAGATCGTGCGGACCATCCTCGGGACAAAACGACACATGACGGAACTCGTACTTGTCGCCGTTGAAATAACACAATGCGACACTTGCCAGGTCATTGACCCAGCCCAGATCAAACGCCCCGAAACAGTTTCCATCCCATCGCGATAGCGTGCCTTCACACTTCGCCCAGACTTGCGGATCAATGACTTTCTTTACGCTGCGAGTTTTGCTGTTGCAATGGAATTGAATCCAGGCAGAACGAAAACTTAGATCGTGCTTCGCCCGGTTGGCCTGGCTCCGCAGGAATTCCAACGAGGGACAGTCGTGCGGCAATCCGGGATTTGCCTTTTCCCAGACAGACTCGTCAAACGGATCGTCGCCCGGTATATCACCGGTGCCGTTGCAAGCGTCACAATCGGCAGTCCCACCGCCGCACGGACAGGGCCGCTGCTCATCCAGCCTGGCGATGATTGCAAACAGCGTATCGTCAATGCATTCCCCGCTGATGCTCGATTCCAGTACCTTGCAGGCATAGCCGTCCTGCTCGAGCCAAAGCGTAGCCAAGTCATCGCCACCCGTGGTAATCGTGCCGTCTAGCGGTTGATCGCGAGATCCCGAACCCGTCGATAGCTTCTCGTCAAATTTGCGTAAGTGCTCGCCCCACGCGTGCTTTTCATCGCGGATCACAAAGTGCGGATTCAGTGCATCGGCCGTTTTGCTGTCGCTTCCAAGTGACTTGATCCAGCTGCCGTTATACGGCTCGGGCTCCAGTATGAAGGAGAATATCTGACCGCGGTAACGGAATTCACGGCATTTGCTTTTGAGTGTCGGTATCCTCTGAACCATTTTCCAGGCTTGGTCGACGACTCGCTTTGCCTGTTCCTCTTTTGTCGCCGCCACGTATCCTTCCGCCTCCGCTTCCGTTGGCTGATCAAAGAACAATAACACGATCGCTAACGCGGCAACGAATGTGGATTTACCCCATTTGCGAGCCACCGTCACATAGAACACGCGGAACCGTCGCAGCCCGTCCGCGTTTTTCCAACCGAACAAATTCCAAACGATAAACTTTTGCAGCGGGTCAAGCTTGAACTTTTTGCCAGCCCATTTGCCTTTCGTGTGCTCCAGTTGCTCCATGAAATTGATCACCGTGTTGGCTCTATCGGCGTCATGAGTCCAGCCTTTCGCCGCGGCCTGCTCCATGTCAGTCAGGTAACGCTGGCAGGCCAGGACGACCTACCGCCCGGCTGTGATCCGGCCTGAGATCACGCCCTCGACGTATTCCGCAACTGACTCATTATGTGCCGTCATCCACGCCCCAAATGCTCTTTTAACATTGCATCAATCGGATTTTCCTGCCTCTGTTTGTTCTGCAAAGGCTTGCGACACGCTGGAGCCATGTTCAGCATTGCTGCCAATTGTCGAATCCGCTCGGCTGCTTTGTTCATAATTCCGACTGCCGGATGCTGGTATTCGGCTCCTTTTTCGCTGATCGATATGGCACCGCGTTCTTCGACAATCAGCCTCGCGTCGTGGAACCGCTGCCACGCATCGGCGTAAGTTTCCAGCAGCGGCAGATCCCGCTCCTGCAACTCATCGCGCAAATGATCGACCGCGTGATTCCAATAATGGATTCCCCACTCGCCGATCCAATCCGGTGCCGATCTAGCGTTAATCCTCATAAGCCCGCCTTACGCAAACCCCCTATGCTCACCGATTCCGAAAAAATGACAAAAC
>JBFJVZ010000231.1:0-12140 GCA_041623895.1 Pirellulaceae bacterium
GCGGCGACGCCGCCGACTGATCGGCTGGCGGCAGACAAATTCTCGATGGGCTCCAACCCCAGGCCTGCTTTCGCTCGCGGAGCTCGCTCTGCTTAGCCTGGGCTATGTAAATTGTCGCCCACTTCGGGGCTGCTAAGCCGGACGCTCTCCTTCTTGTCCTGGCCTACCGATGATCCCACATCAATGATGAAAATGGCTTCGCAAAATGCCCGCAAGCCTGCACGACTTTCTCGCCGTTTGCCGCGCTCACCAGATCTTCATCGATTGCTCAAACAAGCTCGTCAGCACCTCCTGATCCGCAGGCCGTGGGGACAGTTTCGTCAATCTTTGTTGCGGCAGCGTGCCGCGAACAAGTGCCGGAATGTCATCTTCGCTGTACCCCAATTCGCTCAAACCAGCCGGCATCTTCATTAGCTTCATGAAGTGAATCACCCGGTCGGCGAGAATCGCTCCTGCATCCGATGCTGGTGCCCCGCTGACGTCGGCTCGTAGCGCCGCGGCCGCGCGCAAATGCCGATCCGGACAAGCCGAAGCAGTGAACCTAACCACCGCCGGTGTGTTCAGAATGACGGACATGCCGTGCGGTACTAGCGGATGATCCGTCTGGTAGCCGGACGGCTGGAAATCTTTGACCATGCCGGCGACGGGATAAGACATGGCGTGCGGTAGATGAACGCCCGCGTTCCCAAATCCAATGCCGGCCATCGCCGCAGCCAGCAGCATCTTGCCGCGAGCCTCATCGTCCGTCGCATCCGCATAGGCCCGCGGTAAAAACTCGGCCATCAATTCCAACGCATGAATGGACCACAAGTCGCTGATCGGGTTGGAACCCTGGTAGGCCGGACGCTGCAATGGTCCGGATGGCCGGGGTCGCTGGTCAAAGGGCAGCGCCGTGAATGATTCCAACGCGTGACTGAGCACATCCAGACCGCTGGCGGCCGCTACTTCTGCGGGCAACGTTCTCGTGTTTTCAGGATCGATGATCCCCAATGTTGGCTTCAGATGACGGTCCGCGATTCCCGTTTTTGCTTTTTCTGCGACATAATCAAAGACGGCCACACCGGTCGTTTCACTGCCGGTGCCCGCGGTCGTGGGGACGGCGATCAGCGGCTTCAGTGCGCCCGGCACAGGCTGTCCATCACCGATCGGTGCGTTGACGTAATGAAAGAAATCGGCCGGCCAAGTGGCATAAAGATTTGCCGCCTTCGCCGTATCGATGGTGCTGCCGCCGCCGACGGCGACGAATGAATCGAAGTTGCCATCGCACGCCACCGCGGCAGCATGCGCAAAACTGGCGTCGCTGGGCTCAATCGAAATCTCATCAAAAAGCACGAAGTCCAGGTGCTGTGCTTTCAGTGAATCGACCACGGTTTGCGCAACGGGTTGTGACCGCAGATTGGGGTCCAGCAACACCAGCGTCCGTTTAGCGGACAGGCTGCAAAGATCCAATCCGATCTCGGCAGTACATCCAGCGCCAAAGCGAATGTTCGAGGCCGCCATCTGAAAGACGTTGTCATGCTGCATCGTCCGTCTCCCTTTACGACTTGTTGATTGATTCAAAAGCCGCCAAATATGGGTGCTGATGGTAAACCGAAGTTTTAGCGAGGGACCTCATTCATCCCCCGCTGACGCGCCGGGTTACTAATCAACAAGCCGCAAAGCATTCCGGCGAAACAATCTTCAAGCTTGCCGGCCAACGTTTATCGCTCTGTGGCTATGCAATACAGTTTTGACGCCACTTCGGTAAGGAGCCCATAAACTTTCTCCTGATGTAAGATTCGCGAAGGGGAATCGTCTGCGGACAACCGGGTGAACGGACGCAGCATCGTGCCTCCCGACACTTTACCTAAGGGTCCACCCCGGCAGCTTTCATTACCCGTTGCACCGCTTTGATTGTCTCCGCTGAGGGTCGGAAGTTGCCGGGACGATGACCCTGGGCGATCAGCAGCGGCGTCCAGCCTCGCTTGTTCTGTTGATTCCAGATATTGATGTCGGCGCCGTTGTCGGCAAGAAACTGAACCATGTTCGTCCAACTCTTAAAAGCGGCGCCGTGCATGGCGGTCTTTCCTTGATCGTCAACCGCATTGATGTCGGCGCCCAATTCCAGCAAAAACTTTACCGCCTCAATCGCTTCTTCCTCCGTTCCAGCCGATTCGTCTCCGTTGCTCAACACACCGACGCCGGCCGCTGCCAACAACGGTGTGCAATGATCCACATTTGGCAGCCCTGGATCAGCGCCCAATTCCACCAACAATCGCATCAGCGGAACATCGCCCGTCTCGGCCGCAAGTAGAAACGGCGTTGCACCGGTCTTGTTCAGACGTCCGTTTCCCGCCTTGTGCTTGCCGTGTTGGGCGTTGACGTCCGCACCGTGCGCCACAAGCTGGCGGACAAACTCAAGACTATTTAATTTTCCTGATCCTATCGGCGGTGGGTCGCCGTCGCCGCGGATCGGTTTTCGGACCCAAGTGATCGCATGCAGTGCCGTGAAACCACATCGGTCGGCGTTGGCATCAGCACCCGCTTTTAGCAACTCAGCCGCGAGTTCCAGGTGTCCGTTTTCGACCGCAAGAATCAGTGGACTGGTACCTGCCCGCGGGCCACTGCCGGATGTTCTCTCCGGCTTCATCACGTCATTGACATCGATACCGGCCTTCAGCAGTGCGAACACAACATCGCTGCGACCTTCGCGCACCGCAAAGAACAAGGGAGTGAAACCCGACTTCAGCGGTGTGCGGAAATCCGCCCCGGCCTTGATCAATGCATCGACGACGGCGGCGTGACCATCGGCGGCCGCCCACATCAACGCTGTTTGTCCCTTTCGTTCCCGAGCGTTCAGATCGGCGCCGCCTGCGATCAAGGCATGGACCGCAGCGACTTTGCCCGTGCGGGCGGCAGTCATCAGCGCCGTTTCGCCGCCGCGTAATGTCGTGTTGGGGTCGGCGCCCGCTTCCAGCAACAATTCAACGATCGCCGCATTCCCGTTCTGACAGGCAAGCGACAGTGGTCTCACACCATAGCGATTCTCGGCCACGACATTGGCGGCCGCGGCGATCAGCAGTTTCGTGGTTTCTAAATCATCGTGATAGACAGCCCAATGCAATGCCGTCATGCCGTCGACTTGAGCAGCGTTGACATCGAAGCGTTGCTGAATCAGGGTGCGAGCAGTTGCTCGATCCTTTTGTTCGATGACATCCGCCAACTGCGAATTCGAGTCAGCCGCAGAACAAACGCAAGCTGCCAGCCAAATTGCCAACAACGACGCGGTCAAACGGCGATACTTCACGCTTGTCTTCTCCTTATCTTCGCAACGATCTCAATGAATGGGAGATTTCGTAGGCAGGACCTGTCCTGGCAGCAAGATTGCCAAGGTCCGGGCCTACATTCGTTTCAGCAAACATTGTCCTTAAACATCCAGCGGCTCGAACAACTCTTCCATTTGTCCCCGACTGTCGGCGAACGACTCCCGCTGAACACCGACTTTGTTCAACAACGTCAGGTGCAAGTTGGCCAGCGGAGTTGGCTTGTCGAACTTGATGTGACGTCCGCCGCGCATGTTGCCGGCGGCGCCACCGGCCACCAGGATCGGCAAATTGGTGTGGTCGTGAACGTTGGGATTCCCCATCCCACTGCCGTACAAGTACAGCGAATGTTCCAGCAGCGACCCGTTGCCTTCCGGTGTATTCGCCAGTTTTTGTAGAAACTCTGCAAACAAGGAAACATGGAACTGATTGATCTTGGCAACCTTAGCGATTTTTTCCGGATCGTTGCCGTGATGCGTCAGCGGGTGATGCGGATCGGGAACGCCGATTTCAGGATACGAGCGGTTACTCGTTTCACGGGCCAGCTGAAACGTGATCACTCGCGTGATATCGCCCTGCAACGCCAACACTTGCAGATCAAACATCAACCTGGCGTGGTCGGCATAATCGGCGGGGACTCCGACCGGGCGATCCAAATCCGGCAGCGGGTTTTCTTTGGTGTTCGATTCGGCCTTGGCGATGCGACGTTCGACTTCGCGGATCGAACTCAGATACTGATCGACGGTGCGGCGATCGGCGGGACCGAGGGTCTTTTGCAGTCGTGTGATTTCGTCCGACAAAGAGTCCAACAGACTCGCCCGTCTTTGCAGGGCAGCGCTGCGCTCGTCCGCGCTGCCGCCTTCACCAAACAGGGTTTCAAACACAATCCGCGGATGGGCCTCGGCCGGAAGCGGCGTGGTGGGCGATGACCAGGAGAGATTGTTTTGATACACGCAGGCGTATCCGTTGTCGCACTGGCCGACAACCGACAACAAATCCATCGACATTTCCAGCGATGGCAACTGTGTTTGCCGACCGATGTGCCGGGCGGCGATCTGGTCGACCGTTGTCCCCAGGTAGTAATCAGTGCTCTCGGTACGTTTGGCCTTGGCGGCACTCAGGAAAGCGGCGTTGGATGTTGCGTGTGTGCCGGGATACGCGTTTTGCAACTCCGTGTTGGTAATCGCGGTGACATGCTGTTTGACAGGAGCCAGCGAATTGAGCGTCGGCGACAACTGGTCGAGTGACTTTTCGTGCGGCGGTGTCCAACTGGAAATGTCGCATCCCATCGGCATGTACACGAATCCGAGACGACGGAGCTGCACCGGGCTGGCCGCCGTATCAGCCAAGGCGGTCATCGAGGGAATCATCGCGTCCAGCAACGGCAGCGCCAGTGCGGTTCCGGCCCCGCGCAAGAAGGTTCGCCGCGGCAAAGCTTTCTTCATCACGATCATTTGGATGTTCTCATCTGAAAAGGAACGCTGTCGACAATTCCCAAAACGAGCGTTGAAAAACGAAAATCATTAGGCTTGGCGTCCCGAACAATCTTGCGAATCGCTGGCCCATCAAAAAATTCATGCCCGCGACCAATTGCGTAAGTCAGCATTTTCTCGGTCATTGTACCCACAAACAGCTCCGGGCGATCCAGCAATCCTTGCTCCAGTCCCGCCAGACCATCGAATCGACTTCCATCGGGAAGTCCACCTGCCGCATCCACGGGCTGGCCCGCCACGAGGTCTCGCCAACGCCCGACCGCATCAAAGTTTTCCAGCGAAAAACCGACGGGATCGATCAAGTTGTGGCAACTGGCACAAGCTGGATCCGCGCGATGCTGTGCCAGCCGTTGGCGAATCGGCAGCGCGGCCGACACCGTGTTGTCTTTCAATACTGGCACGTTGGGTGGAGGCGGCGGTGGCGGTGTGCCCAGAATGTTTTCCAAGATCCACTTGCCGCGAATGACCGGCGATGTTCGTGTGGCGTACGAAGTCACGGTCAGAATGCTGCCGTGGCGCAGCAAGCCGCCACGCTCGCTGTCGTCATCCAGCGACACCCGTCGAAACCGGCTGCCGTACACATGCGGGATGCCGTAATGCCTGGCCAACCGCTCATTCAGGTACGTGTAGTCTGATTTCAACAGATCCATCACACTGCGATCTTCGCGGATAATACTTTCAAACAACAACTCGGTTTCTCGGCGGAACGCTTGCCGCAAGTTATCGTCAAAATCAGGATAAAGACGCCCGTCCGGAGTCACCGAATCCAAATTGCGAAGATACAACCACTGTCCGGCAAAGTTACTGACCAGTGACCGGGAACGTGCATCGGCCAACATGCGTCTGGTCTGCTGCTGCAACACCTCGGGGTCAGAAAGCTTGCCTTGTTCGGCAAGATCAAGCAATTCATCATCCGGAATGCTACTCCAAAGGAAAAACGAAAGCCGAGACGCAAGCTCGACGTCGCTGATTCGATACACCGTTCCAGGCGCGACGCCGGGCGGATCACGTTCGACTCGAAACAGAAACTTTGGATTGATCAGGACGCAGCTGAGCGCCGCTTCGATGCCGTCTTCAAAGTCACCTTGCTCGCGGGCGTCGTTGTAAAAGGCCATCGGCTGGACCAGGTCTGCCTCGAGGATCGGTTGCCGATAGGCGCGGCGGGCAAGCGTTCCAATGATTCGCTCCGCACAATCCTGTTCCTCTGCTGGTCCGGCTGGCTGACAAACGAAGACGCGCCGCCGGCTGGGAGTGTCGCCGGCGCCACTACCATCGAATGGACCGGCGATGGAAACCTGGTACACCGCCGGACCAATCCTGGGATGGCGGTACATGTTGAAATGGACGTTCAGCGGTTGCCGTTTGGTCTCCAACAAAGACGAGGGATTCTTTAAAAACGTGACGCCGATCTTGTGCGGCCCTGCCGACGCCGAGACTTTGGCATGCAAGTGTCGATCCACGTTCTCGTGACTCGGCTTGCCATATTCACCGGCTGGTTTCGCTTTGCCGCGCGGTGGATTGACTTGGAACAGCTTCACACGCTGGCGGTCCAGCAGCAATTCCAACTCGTGCGGTTCGGACAGACCCTCGACATGTTCGTTGCGATCTCGCGCTAGTCGTACACGGATCTCATACTCGCCATCCTCGGGGAAGGTATGTTCGATAAGTGCACCTCCGCGTGTTCCCAGCGGCAGACCTTCGACGTGTTCTTCCTGGGTGACATCGGGAGGAATGCGAATGGTTTTGCCGCCGGGCGATTTTGTCGACCGGCCAATCGCCAAGCGGCTGATTTTTTGCGCCGCCGAGACATAGCGGCTGATCAGCGTGGGCGAAAGTTCTCCGACGGTGATGTTGTCAAAGCCATGACTCGCCTCATCGGCCGGTAGCAGTTCGCTGACGTCCACATCCAGTGCTAACAAATCTGCAATCGCATTTCGGTACTCGGTGCGTGTCAGTCGTCGCAGCGTCTCGGTCCGCCCCGGTTTGGGGTGATCGGCGGCGAACTGGTCCAGCGTCTGTTCCAAAGAATGGAGTGCTCGGACAAGCGTTTCCTCGTCGGGCCGTTCCGCTTCGCTGGGCGGCATTTGGCGCGCCCTCAATTTCTTGACGACCTTTTCCCAAACTTCCAGATGCTTGGCAGCGGACAACGCATCGATTGCTTCCAAGTCGATTCCGGCGGTTACATCATTACTGTTATGGCAATCCAAACAAAAAGTGCCAACGAAAGTCTCGACATCAGCAGCAATTCGACTCGCCGCGGGGGGCGACTGCGCAGCAGCGATGCCGGGCAACATGCTTGCGGCAAGCAGCAAGAGAGTCCGGAAAGAAGCAAGACGTCGATTCACAGATCCTCTGCCAAAGAAAATCGAGCACGCGTTCAATCACATCATCATAACCTGCCCAGTGCAAGATAATTAAGGGTTCCCGACAAACTCCGCGCAGAGAACCAAACTTTGCCGGACACAGGTTTTAAACCGCGAAGCGGTTCCACAACAAAGCCTGGGGGTCGCGCAGCTTACCCCAGGTTAGCGATCCCGCATTTCCCAGGCACCCCAAAGGTGGTGCAACAGCGTCCGCTCCGTTCCCAAACATACCGCTGGCCCAACTCGAAAGCCCGTATTCTTGATGAGCGTGCCAGTGAGCTTGATGAATCTTTCGCATAGCGCGTCCTAACACGTAGCCGGACTATTCACTCCCATGCTCTCTGCGGTTCAGGATCGCAATGACTTCGGGGTCGTCCTTCCAGCCGCGGGCAAGTTCCTGCACCGCGGTTTGCCGCACGGCCCCATGGTCATCGGACTGCGCGCGGTACAGAAACGACGACCATGATATTCGGTTGGCGGATATCGGTGATGCCCACTGGCAGGGCAAGAGGCCACGGTGAACGTCGATTCGGCTACTGTTCATAGTATCCCACATTCAGCGAGTACGGAGGTTGGGAGTCTGCGTAAGGGAACAGCCCTCTTTGTCAGCAGCGTGTATCTTGGCAGTGGTCGTGAATGGTGCCGGATCAAAGAATCGGCTGACGGCAGGACTCTCGGCTGGGTTCTTTGTTCGGACTTGGACCGACCACTTGAAAAGGCTGAGGCGAACGCGCGGTCGTCCTCGGCGGTTTCACCAACCGGTCAAACGATCGGCCCCCCCAAGACGCCGGCGGAAGGGGAAGAGGCTACAGTGATCGTTGACTCGGCTACGGTCCATAGAACACCACATTCTGCGAGTAAGGAGTCTGAGAAGCTAAGCAAAGGAACTGCCGTTTTTATCGGTAGCGTGTATCTTGGCAGCGGTCGTCAGTGGTGCCGGATCAAAGAATCGGCCGAAGGCAGGGTGCTCGGCTGGGTTGTTTGCTCTGACTTGGACCGACCAGGAAAGGCCGGGCAAGTAACCGGGCAAACGATCGGACCTCCGGTGGCGGACAATTACATAGCCACCCTCGTTGGCCGGGGACCACGCGACGTGGACGACAGTCGAGCGTCTAAGGCCGAAGAAGGCCTCCAGCAGGCTAGGGAAAGATTATTCGAGGAGCTTGACGAAGTACAAGGCAATCCCCTGGCCCTGATGTCGCGTGTGTGGAGCCTCGAAGCGGGCATAGAAGGGGTCATGAGACTTTCAGAGCTCGCCTTGCGTGAGCGTTTCCGTGCGAACCTCCATCGGCAGGGCAGAGAGCCAAGCGAAGGCGACCTCACCGGCATCATAGCGGCTTTCAGGGAATCATGGAGCAGCGATGAATTAAATAGTCAAGCGATGTCACGCCTCGAAAGGATACTAGTGGAAATGCCACTGCTGCCGATCGGCGATGGCGGCCCCGCCCTGCTTGCTCAGTTACAACAGCCCGCTGGGATGGCAATCAGCAGTCAAGGAGATCTCTACATCGCTGAATGGGACGGTAACAGAATACGTCGAGTTCGACCCGATGGGATCATTCACACAATTGCTGGAACTGGTATCCCCGGATATAGCGGCGACGGAAAGTTGGCAGTAACCGCCCGAATCGCTGAGCCGTTTGACGTCGCCGTATCCAATGGAGACGTGTACATTGCGGACACAGGCAACCACAAGATCCGGGTGGTGACGTCTAAGGGAAAAATCCGCACTTTGGCTGGCGATGGACACCATGGCTTCGGCGGCGACGGAGGCCCCGCGATTCGCGCGCGTCTTGCTTGGCCACTCGGCGTGGCCATTGACCAAGCGGGTAACGTGTACATTGCTGATTCAGGTAACAACAGGATCCGCAAGGTGGATCGCAGTCAAATCATCACGACGGTCGCCGGAGTTGAAACTCCCGGATATTCTGGCGACGGCGGACGTGCCACCAGAGCGCAACTGAGTTTTCCGTCAGACCTCACGTTTGACAGTCAAGGCAACCTGTACTTTGTCGACGAACGCAACCAATGCGTTCGAGTAATTACAACCGACGGTCGAATCTCTACGGTTTTCGGTGCTGGCCGAAACCGAGGCGGCGGCGTGCCCGCACGACCTGAGTTAGTTCAACTGCAGAGACCGACGGGAATCGAATTGGACGGGGAGGACAACCTGTTCCTTGTTGATTCGAGCCAATCCGCCGGCGTCGCGCACCAGCCACCGATGAGGGCGGACCGCGTTCTTCGAGTCACGCCTGGCGGGAAAATTGACATCATCGTAGGACGTAAAGAAGGATATAGCGGAGACGGCGGACTTGCTCGTTTCGCTGGTCTCGATTCTCCCCAGCGTCTAGTGATTGACTCAGCCGGTGACCTGTTGATCTCCACCGGAAGCGACCGTATCAGAAAGGTTGGCGGAGTCGCTGTGGCACATTGAAGTTCTTGTCCGCGTGCGTCTTCACTCGCGCTCCTCGGTTGCTGCAACCGCCACAACGCGAATCAAATCGGTTGACGGAGCCTCAGAATGGCAAGGGTATGAAACTGGCCTTTACGTCATATGTTGACATGCCTTCATCGCGCCATCTACCGCGACGTTGATTTTGATGACACGACGGACGACGATGGTGAATGGGAGGACGCACGACAACGCGCTGTCACAGAACTTAAAAGGCACGGCTTTCGGCTACCCGACTACTCCAATCCAGAATTGCGATAACCATCAGAATCGGTAAGGGGCCCGGATTCCTCGGGTCCTCCCCCCACAGCGCCTCTGCGTGGGGGGTCCGCACTGCGCGGTGCGACGCAACGATCCGCAAGAAGCACTTGCTGCAAGCACCTGGCCTCTAACGCCTCAGCTTCCAATGACTTTTCGTGCGTGCGGTTGCATCGCTCTCCGCGTCGAAGCGAAATAGCTTTGGCGCAGTTTCCTCGAAACTTGGACTATCGGTAGGAAAATGTGCAGTGAAGTAACTGCGTCAACAATTTCTCGAAAAAGTAGATGGGACGTCGTGCGAGAAGACATCTCACCACCTTACTCTCTTGGCGGCCCACTCACAGCGCACCAAGATTCGGCTTCACGGCTTTGTCATCACTGACACTCACGGGGTACATCGCCTTCTGTGAGTCAAGCTGCTGCACCAGTTTCTTTGCCAACGACAATGCGAGTTCGGGTCGTTTGCCGACCAAGTTCGTGCGCTCCAGTGGATCGTCCTCGAGGTTATACAGTCCCCACTCTTCAGACGCATAACTGTAGATGATCTTCCAGTCTTTCTGCCGGTAGGTGGAGAAAAGTGTATTGCGATGACGATGTGGAAAATGAGTCAGAAACTCCTGCGGCCGATGTGTCCCGGGTGTGCCTGTGAAATACGGGCTGATGTCGTGACCGTCAATGACCGCGTCATCGGGAATTTTGGCACCGGCGATACTCAACATGGTCGGCATCATATCCACACAGGTGACCACGTCGTGCTCAACGGAATTTGCGGGGATCGCAAATTGTTTCTGCATGGGATTCTGCGGATTCGGCCTGGCCCAAGAAACGATCAACGGCACTCTCAGCCCGCCTTCAAAGCGCGAACCCTTCTTGTCACGATAGGGACCGTTGGCAGACCAGGCACTGCCGTTGTCTGAAAAAAAGATAACAAGCGTTTCTTCTGCAACACCCAGATCATCGAGCTTTTGAATCATGTCACCCAGCGATTTATCCATGCCCTCGACAAGCGTGGCGAAGGCAAGACCGTGTCCCTTCAGTTTGGGATAGTTCTCGGTGAAACGCGCATCCGGATACAGCCACGGCGCATGTACTGCATAGTGACTCATGTACGCGAAGAACGGTTTCTCGGCATTCACCGATTCTTCAATCGCCTGATTCATCTCGAGGGTGATTGCTTCAGTCAGGAACGTGTCAGTGCCGTGGTACTTCTCTAGGCCGGGTACATCCCACACATGTGCGCCTGTGCGATGATTTGCTGAATAGTTGTACTTTCCCCAATAGCTGCCGGGACCGCCCCCGCCGAAGCCGGCGATGTTCACATCAAACCCGAGGTTGGTGGGATCGCCGGACGGTGTGTCGTCGGGCCCGAAGTGAGCTTTTCCGGCGAACAGAGTTTGGTAACCGGCCTGCTTCATGAGACGCGGCAGCAAGGGCAAAGAGCGGTCGATACCGGTGACGCGCCAGCCGGCGGGGCTCTTGACTTTAGCTGTCTTGACGCGGCCGGTGTCTACCGATGACTGCTTAGGATGCGTCCAGGTCGTGACCCGGTGTCTCGGCGCTTCCTGACCCGTCATCAGACTGATGCGAGTCGGCGAACATACCGAATAGGAATACGCGTTTGTAAACAGCCGGCCGTTTGCCGCGAGCTTCTCCATGTTCGGCGTTCGGTAAAGATCATTCAGCGGGATCTTCTCAGGCTTCCCGTCGTTGTATAGAAAGGGTACTGACGTATCGCCAACGCCCATGTCATCAACCAGGAAGAACAGAATATTGGGCCGATCAGCGGCAGAACCGACCGCAGCGGGGACCATGAGAAGCAAAAAAATCAGACATCGCATCAGTCAGCCTGCCTCATCCGGGATCTCACACAACCTGAATACGGCAAGAGTGTACCAGACGGAAATGTCGCGTGATCAAGGGCAAAGACATCACCGTTGTTAAACTCAAGAACTCAGCTCGCAACTCCCCTCGGTTGCATCGCCCAGCGCGTCGAAGCGAAATTGCTTCGATGCGGTCTTCTCAAATTCTTGGACGAGATTCCGAGGAAACTGCACCGAAGCCGCTAACCTGCAGCGGTGACCACACCGAAGTCACGGAGCGGATTTTCTTCGTGACATCGACTGGTCCAACCTCGGCGTCCAACGAAAGCTCGAAACTGCGATCGGTGTTCAATGGATTGCGGGCTCGCGACTTCCTCTCCGAGCCCAGCCTACTCTAAACTGGCTCCCTTCTCCCCCGGCAAAGAAAGCGAGTGTTGCTCGCTTTCTTTGCC
>JBFJVZ010000232.1:0-12120 GCA_041623895.1 Pirellulaceae bacterium
ACTCTTATCAGCCGCAGTGCCTTAGTACGCGGTTAATGCGGCGCAAAACGAACAAACCGAGAGCTAAAGGTCCAGCGGCTAATGAGACGGCGAGTTACGGCGTTTTAACCCAAACGTGGCGTTTTCCAGCTAATAGCCGCCGGCGGCGCCCGCTACTTCCCGGCAGCATCATTGTTGCAATGTTTGTCTCATGCCAGCCAGTAATTCTTCTCTATTTTCGTGCCAGCGAAGCGAGCTTTCTGCACTCGCCGCTTCGGATACCTGCCGCACGACGTTACTTTTGGATCCAACGATGTCGACTTTTCCGGGAACGCAAAGCGACAACAATCCGTCAACGTCCAGGTACTTCACCGCGCCGGGAACAAACATCGGGTCGTCGTGTTCGGTCAATGACTGAAAGCGAAATCCACCCATGTCGATGAACGTTCGATTGATCGCTTCGCCCATTTGGCTGCGGGCAGCGGCAGCAATGGCTCCAGCGTGTTTGCCGAGACCGACCAGATGCACTGTAGACGATTCGGATTTCGCATACTTAGCCAACGTCAAAACGTCGTGAACTCGTTTGACGAAAAGCGTGTGGTTGTATCCGTAGGTGTAACCGGCAAAACGATGCCAGCCGGCTTTGCCATCTTGCTGGTACCACATCGGTTGTTTTTCCAGCGGTTCGCCGGTCTCAGTGAACTCACCTTGCCCCACCAGGTCCGCCGAGACGACGGTGTAGCCGCCGCGCAAAAGTTCGGCAACCGCCGGAACGACTTCGTCGCCGTCAAATAATCCTGATTTGCCGTTATCGGTTACCCAAATCACAACACCCTTTTCAATGCCATTGACTTGCTGCAATTTTGCCATCGGTAACTGTTCACCAGCAGAGGTGTGGTCTAAACGTCCCAGTGAGAGAATGAAACCGGCGTAATTGGTCTGTTCGGTTTGCGAGAAGTTGACGTCGGAAACTTGATCGAAAGTACGGCCCAGAATGGTTTCCCAGGCACCGCCGACAACACGACGGTATTCTGTCAGTTGCTCCGGCGCGTCCGGGATCAAGGCTGCCATTCGTTCGTCGGAATCCTTGGTTGCCAGTGCAATGATCTTGACTTCGTGAGGGTCGCCGACCGCGTCGCCACTCGGTGCCGAATGATCAGCGGTCCAAACCGTCGCCTCTTCTTTCGTCAGCGGAACGAAATCACGTTCCAGAATCGGATCGCTGAATCCCAACTTGAAATGACGATTGAAAAAGCCATACATCACGGTGCGGTTGACGTGATTGTAATTGTGGGCGAATTGAATGTTGAACGCGGCGGTGAGACGATCTTTGTGCCCGAGCTTTGAATACAACTCGCGGAGATCCGGGTAGCCTTTCGTTTCCAGTTCCACGGTCCAATCGTCGGCGGCGGTCAGCCCAAGCGGTCGCGGAGCTGTTGCAGCGGCAATGTCGATGTTTCCTTGGTCGATTCGCATGTAGCAGGCATTTTCGCAAGTGCAGCCGCCTTGCATCGACGTCGATACCATCACGCACGGCATCGCGGCGGCGATGCGATCATCGATTGCAGCGATGATCATCGACTGCGTGCCCCCACCGCTGGCGCCGGTAACTCCGAGCCGAGTGGGATCGGTGTCATCAAGCTGCAACAGAAAATCGATCGCGCGGATCGAGTTCCACGTCTGCAGCCCCATCATACTCTGCAAACGCAATTCGGCTTGAGTGCTAAAGAATCCCCAATTCTGTTCACGGTCTAGATGCGACCACTCGTCGGGTCGATGTCCGATTTGGATCGAATCTGCGTTACCCGTCATGTCGTAAACAAAAACAAGGCAACCCATGCGAGCAAGCTGAACCGCGCGTGCCTGAATGGGATAGCGACCACCAACTTCGAACTTCTCTGCGCCGCTTTCCAGGTCTTTCCGAATTTGTGCTTCACCGGCATCGTAGAAGCGACCATTGCGCCAATGCCCGTGCGGCGACAAGACGGCAGGAAAGGGTCCCGATTTGCCTTTTGGCCGATACAGACTGCCGGTCACAAAGTGCCCGGGAATCGATTCAAAGAAGACCCGGTCCACCACGTAATCATCGCGCTCGACGCGTCCGTGAATCACGGCGTTCAAATCCGGCTTAGAGGGCATCGGCCAGAGACCTTGCGAAATCAAGATCCGCCGCCGGATTTCCGCCTGCCGCCGCGGCCACTGGTCAATGTCAACTCGCTTGAAGGGAAAGTAACTATTCAGGTTTCGTAATTCGCCCAGCCGCTGATCTTGCGGACGCTCCTGAACCAGAACAACGGAAGCTTCCTGACAGAAAGCAGTTGAGAAAGCCGCAGAGATGATCAAAGCAAATATCGCGCGCATCGAAGAACTCCTCGTCATCGGGTCGGTGAGCAACATCGTACCTTAAGCCGCCTATGGCAAGTTGCGGATTGGTGCAAGACAACCGGCATTACGTCCCACGGCAAGAAAAAATGTGATTCCCGACGATCACGGTAACGCCAATAGCCGCTTCGATTCTTCGATGACAAAGTCAGCGGCGGTGAAGGGTTCGTGGCTGATGTCTTGCCAGCGGACGCGATCTTGGGCGTCGATCAGAAACGTGCCGTGCAGTGGCTGATCCTCAAAGTCGTCCCAGCAGCGAAACTTTTTGAACACCTCGTGCTCGGGGTCGGCCAACAAGGGAATCGCCAACGGTTTGTCAAAGTCCTTGAGGCCGGCGTTTAGCTGTTCGGTGTCTTCGCTGCTGATCGCCACCACGTCGATGCCCAACTTGCGGAATTCATCAAGCTTAGGAGCGAAGGCGTGAAGCTGTTCCACGCAGTGAAGACAACCGAAGCCGAGATAAAAAATCACCAGTCTTGATCGTCCGTCGAACTGAGCGCTGGAAGTCAGTTCACCGTCGGGCAAAGTTGCTTCCCACGATGGGGCGACGTAAGGTTGCCAACGAAACGGTCCCAATTCGTCCAGCGGTGGTCGATCGCCCAGGTCTTCCGCCGGTTCGGGTGCGATCCGCCAGTCACCCTGGATGCCGGCGGCTGCGGCGACCGGAGCCAGTTTGGCCAGCATCGGCGTGTCAATGTCCGCCTGGCCGGCCAATTTGCGGAGCTCCTGGAAATGTTTTTTTGCCGCCTCCTTGTCACCTTTGCGCCACAACAAATCCACCAAGACCGCCGTTGGTCGCACCTGATTCTTGCCACTATTGACCGCGTTTTCGGCCAGTTTGATCGCGGCGGGCAGATCGCCCGCATCGGCCAACCACTGAGCCTGCATCAGCGAATTGAGTTTGGCGGTTTTGGCCAGCCGCTTGAGTGCAGCGACGTCTTTGCGATGCGTTGCCGCGGCGGCAGCGGCGCGGGCGATCAACGGTTTCAGGCTTTCGATCTGTTTTTTGAGCTCGTCAACAGTAGGTTGTTCTTGCTCGTCGTCGTTGCTTTGCCCTTCCTTGTCGCCGGATTCACTGCGGCCATCAGCCAAATCCAATTTCTGCTTTTGCAGTGCGATTCGTCGTCGCCGCAGCGAACGCAATGTCTTGGCGGCCCGCGGCTGGTCGGCGGTCATGAAGCGGGCGACGGACAGCCAGCTGAGCCATTCTGCTTGCTCAGTCTTGTCACTGGTTGGCGGCAAGTAGTGTCCGCCCGATTCGGCGATCAGTTCGTCCCACAATCCGAATTCCGTCAAGGTTTGCAGCAGTCGCTGGCGGCCGTATTTGTAACTGCCGCGTTTTTCCAGCGAGTTGTAGTTTGGATGTCGAGGCAGGGAAATCAGATTGCGAGACAAGTCGAGCGCATCGCGCACTCGCCCAACGAAAATCAAGTTGCGGACGAGCCATTCGTTGTTGTGGGCAAAGTTATGGATCTGATCCGGCATCAATCGAGCTCGGATCATGTGTGCATGATCGACGCGCGCGGACGCCTCTTGTTGCCAGGCCGCGTCGCCGTATCGTTTTAGTTTGGAATAGATATGCCCCGGCATGTGCCACATGTGGGCTATTCCGGGGCTGGATGGGCCGCACTTTGCTGCGGATTGGAGAGCGTTGTCCGGACGCGGGGAGTCCCACAAATGAATGCGATAATGATGCGCCGGATGCATCGGATTGACGGCAAAGATTTCGCCTAACAGGGCGTTGACCGCGTAATGGCTGGTCAGTTTGACGCCATAGCGGTTGGCTTGCCAAAGATGGACGACGATAAAAGCTTTTGCCTCGATGTCGTCAGGAAACTCGTGCAGGATTTTTTCCAAATCAGCAACGTACCGCTCGGATCTTTTCTTCTTTGCTTCACGCTCAGCATCTTTGTCTGCTTCGGAGTCCTTCTCGCCACCGTTTTTGGCTTTTGGGATCAAGCGATCGAGAGCTTCGATGTACAGACGTTCGCGGCGACTGGTGTTCTTGTTTCGCCGCTTCATGGCCTCGTCGATCAAACCGCGTGCCCGGCTTTGGTTGTTGACGTTGGCCATCGCCATTCCCCAATAGGCAGTTGCCAAATCGGGATCTTCTTTGGCAGCCTGGCGAAACGATCTTTCCGCTTCCAGGAACCAGAAACCGTGTAACTGAGCGATGCCTTGCTGGATGAACTTTTGCGCCGTCTCTGACTTGGTTGACGTGTCAAAATCGATCTTTGCCATCCCGGGCATCAGCACTGCGGCTTGACGTGGTCCTTCATTAAAGGCTTCACCGTGATAACTATGCCCGGCTGTGACTTCGGTTTGATCTTCAGCCCCAGCGGGCAAGGCGATCAGCAAGATAGGCACAACAACAATAATTGAACGCGAAAAAAGCCAGTTGTTCATGGACGAGGTGGTACAGGAAGGCGGGCAAGAGGCGGGGAGGGTAGCCGCTCATTGTAATCGACAATGCAGATTCGTCCGCCCCAAGCGACATGGAACGGACGGACAATTCGTCCGGGCTGCGAGTCGAACCGGCTCACCCCTCGTAGGGGACGATTTCGGCGGTGTAGCCAACGCTATAACCGAATTCGTGCGCGTACGCGACCGCCGTTCGCCGGAGCGGAAATCGTGTCGCGTATTGGCTGGGGCACCACTGGCCGGTCCCGATTTGCAAGTAGCGGCCGGGTAGCCCGCCATCGGGTGATCGCTGCTGGATCAGCCAGCCGGTCTCTGTCGCTTCCCCATGTTTTTCGTCCCCAGGTTCTTCGAATCCGTCTGCTCGATCTTCGTTGCACATCGTGTGCCTCACACGTCCGAGGAAAGAGTTGCACCGCATGAAAGGATGCCAGACGCGATTGACACGTTAGGTCAATATGCCCAGATTGCAAAAAAGCTATTGCGCGGATTCGGCGGCCGAGACGTCCGACAGGCAGACCAATTGCTCTTGTCGATCCGCTCCTTGCCCGACGCCAATCCGCAAAAACAATTGCCCGTCGGCCACAGCGGGGCTGGCGTAACAATCGTTGCCGAGCTCGTTTTTGGCAATCAATTGGTACTCTTCCCCGGCGGTTGAGAAAACAAACGTCTCACCTTCCAAATTCGGTACGTACGCCAGGCCATTACAAACGATGGGCGACGCGCTAAAGTTGCCCCCTAGCCGCTTTTTCCAGATGACATCGCCCGTGCCCGCGGCCCAACAATAGGCGATGCCATCGTCGGTGACCGCAAACAAATGGTCTCCGACAACGACCATCGACGGTTCGTAGATTTTCGTTTGGTTCTCCCAAACGCGATTGCCGTCCGCATCCAAGCAAACCGTTTCTTTCTCCGGGTAACCGCCGCTGGCGAAGATCAAGTCGCTGCTGCTGACCACGGTGCCACACGTTGCCTCCGACAAACACCGAGTTTTCCAATTCTCGTTTCCGGTTGCCGGGTCGTAGCTTGCCAGCATGTCACAGCCACTGATCAACAACTGGTCACGACCCCCGACGTTTGCAACGGCGGCACTCGAGTAAGTATCCCTATTCTCGCGGGAAACTCGCCAGGCGATCTCGCCGGTCGCGCCGTCCACTGCCGCCAGATAGCCACCGCCGCGATTATCGGCGGCAAAGATGACGAGTGACTTGTAGAGTAACGGTGACGGAGCGTAACCAAACTTGGAAACGAATTTGCCGATTTCTTTTTGCCAAATGATTTCGCCGTTCAGATCCAACGCGGATGCGATGATCCTGTCGGAGTTCAGAAATGCGATGAACAGTCGTTCGCCGTCACACGCCAAGGTGCCGTTGGCGTTCGTGCCTTTGGGGTGGATGCTTCGTTTGGACGGGAATCCACCGCTGTGCAGATCAGTACGCCATTTCAAATCACCACTTTCACGATCAAAGGCGATCACTTGCTGGATCTGTTTGTCCTCCAGTGCCGTCGTCAAATAGACTGCATTGCCGACGACCACCGGCGAACTGTGTCCGCGGCCAGGCACGTTGGTCCGCCAAACGACGTTGGTTAAATCGTCCCAGTGGGTCAACAACGGTTGGTCTTCCGCGTGCCCGTCGCCATTGGGACCGCGCCACGCGGGCCATCCTTTGGATGTGCTTGCAGTATCGCGGTCGACCACCGCGACGCCACTTTGTTTCAGCGAGATTTCACTGACAGGATTTGTCTTGCTGCACCCGATCACGGCGATCGAAAAGGCAAGAAGAACGACTTTGCAAGATAACCACTGACGACTCATTTCCTTCCCCATGAAACCCAAATGATGACTCCCGACTGCTGTTGGCGACCGCCAACGAATAATGCTAGCACGGTTTCGCACTTGTCCTTTCGACCGCGGTGATGCTAATGCTTGAAATCGAAGCGAGGCCGTGAGGACGCCCGCTTGATTCAACCGCCCAAACACGATTACGAACGGAAGCCTTCGCGATGCGTACGATTTTTGTCCTTGGAATTCTGTTGATTTGTGCTTTTTTGGCTGGCTGGTTCACCATCGATCGCGATGACGAGGGCACCACCATCCGTATTAATCGCGACGAAATCCGGGGTGATGCTCGACAGGCGATCGAACACGGTCGCGAATTCCTGGATCGAGACGGCCAGCGGGTAACCAGCGAGCAGGTCGCCCAGCAGCCAAACCAGCCCTACGGTGATAACGCACCAGCAACCTACGATCCACCGGTAAATCAGTATCAGCAGCAACCTCCGCTCGATCCACGCTACCAGGATTCCGGCTATCAGCCGCGAACGTATTGAAAGCCAGCACGATTTTTTTGGTAATCTGCTGCTCTTTCGGTGAAAAACACCGTTCGGATGGTTAACCCGGCCGTGCGCGCAGGCCAATTGATTTTTTTCAGCCTCTCCGCCCTGCCGGCCCGTGGATCAGTTCGGTGAGCAGATTGCCGGCCCGTTGCGAGTCGACCGATGCCGCCAACCGCTGGAGCAAATCGATTTGCCGCTGCGAGACTGGGACCGGTGTTCCGGCTACGGGGAAATGAACCAGTGCGCCGGCGATGGCCTCGATCAGCTCGTCAATGCCTTGGCCGGAGGTGGCGACCGTTTGAAACATCGAATCGTCGATGCCAATGGGATCGGCAATCAGATCAGCTTTGTTGAGCACGCGGAGCACACGTTTTCCCGGTGGCGTATCCAACAGCGGCGTGCCCGGGGCGCCGACCAAGACAATCAAATCGGCCTCTTCGGCGGCAATTTGAGCACGAGCAACGCCTTGCTGTTCGATCGGCTCAATGCTTGCTCGTACTCCCGCTGTATCACTCAAGCGGACCGGTACCCCCGCGAACACGGTATCGGCGTGCAGGACATCCCGTGTCGTGCCCGCCAAATCCATGGTGATGCTGCGGGCATAGCCGGCCATCGCGTTGACCAAGCTGCTCTTGCCGACATTGGGCGGTCCCAACAACACGACTCGATATCGATGCCCGAGCCGCACGCCGAGATCCGCCAGCGACAACGTTTGCTCTGCGAGCGAGCGGACTTTTTCCAGGGCGTCGTCGGATTGTCCGAGCATTGCCAGCCCATGGTAGCACCGATCGAGCATCGCGCCGCGAATCTGGTCCATTGCGATTGCGGCCATGGAAGCGGTCAGACAAGCGCTCAAGACCTGTTCCGCCTCGCGGATCAGCAGCGGCTGGTGCGGATCCCCGATCCACTCCGCTGAATCGACGCATCTTGCGCCCAATTCCCGCAAATCGTCGATGATTCGTGCACTTGCAGCCCTGCCGCCGTGGCAATGGATCTCGAGTTCGTTGTCAGCCAGGGGCACAACGACAACGGATTCAGCCGTGGCGATCGGGGGCTCAGGATCGTGCCCGTGATCTTGCTTGGCCCAGCTTCCGCAGCGCACTTGGCCGGGTCGCAGCTGACGCCGCGTTGCCGGGGCAAAGCATTGCGAAATCAGTGCGACGGCGTTCGCACCTCGGACGCCGATCACTGCAATCGCGGACCGACCATAACCGGTCAACAGCGAGCAGCAGCTGTCTCCGCGTGAATTGCCATCTGTGCTATCTGCGAAATTGCTTTTGATGGGATCAGCGTTTTTAGGTAAAGACATATTTGGAAAATTGAATACACTGTCCCGACCGCCTTGATTGACTCCATGGAGCTGTTCTGTCGATCCACGTTTGCTATGGCCGATCGTAAGCACAATCTATCATCAATGTCCGACGAGCAGTTGCTCAACTTGCGGATGTGCGATTTAAAACTTGCCATCCGCGGCACTGCGCTGGAGGCGCGGATCGAGCAGTTGAATGAGGAATTGGCTCATCGCGAGCTAAACTTTCGTCCTCATTTCTGGCTCAGCGACGATTGGTTTTCGCCCGATGGCGTTCCGGGCGTGGCAATCCCTTTTTACATGGCACATCCGCGCTTGATGCGACTGCAGCGCAGGCAGCTGTTGGAGGTTGAGGGTGGAACGCAAGATTGGTGCATGAAGATTTTGCGGCACGAAGTCGGTCACGCGATTGACACGGCCTTTCGGTTGCGTCGGAAAGCCAAATTTCGAAAACTTTTTGGCCGGCCATCTGAGCCTTATCCGGAATATTACCAACCCACACCGTCCAGCCGCGACTACGTGCTACATCTGGAGATGTGGTATGCTCAATCGCATCCTTTGGAAGATTTTGCGGAGACATTTGCGGTTTGGTTACGTCCCGGTTCGCGCTGGCGAACGCGGTACCGTGGCTGGCCGGCGATGCGGAAATTGGAGTATGTGGATGACTGCATGAAATCTCTGAATGGGAAAAAGCCGCCCGTGCGGAGTCGCGCCTGTACGGATTCGCTTTCACGGATTCGCAAGACTCTGCGTACTCACTATCAGTTGAAGCGTCAGCACTACGGGTTGGATTATCCTAATTTCTTCGATAACGATTTGAGAAAACTCTTTTCATCCGATGCCGAACATCGCCGCCACATGACGGCTGCGACTTTTCTGACGCGGATTCGAGCCGACCTGCGTCGGTCCGTTGCCAAGTGGACTGGGGAACATTCCTACACAATTGATCAAGTGATCCAAGAAATGATCGAAAGGTGCCGCGAGTTGAAATTGCGGCTGGGAAGTTCGGCCGACGAAGCGCGCCGTGATGCCATGATTCTGGTTGCCGTGCGCACGACCAATTTCTTGCACGAGGGAAGGCATAGGGTTGCCGTATGAGCAAGCTGCGTGTGCTAGTGCTTGTTCGTGAAGGTCACGTACCACCGGAAACACTCAAGGGCATCAGCGACGAACAGCTTGATGACTGGAAAGCGGAATTCGATGTTTGCGAAACGCTCCGGCGATTGGGACACGACGTGCTGCCGGTGGGCGTTTACGATGATTTGTCTCCCATCCGCAACGCCTTGCGCGAGTTCAAACCTGATATCACATTCATGCTGTTGGAAGAATTCCACGGTGTGCCGACTTATGACTTTGCCATCATCAGTTACTTGGAATTAATGCAACAGCCTTACACCGGCTGCAATCCCCGTGGCTTGTTGCTCAGTAAAGACAAGGCACTGTCGAAAAAAATTCTCACTTATCACCGCATTCCGACTCCGCGATTTGCTGTTTTTCCGATTGGCCGCACTGTCCATCGGCCAAAAAAACTGGAGTTTCCCCTGTTCGTCAAATCGGTGGTCGAAGACGCCTCGTTTGGCATTTCCCAAGCCTCGATCGTTAACACGGACGAAGCCTTGGCCGAACGAGTCATGTTCATCCACGACAAAACCAACGATGATGCGATTGCCGAACAATACATCCAAGGCCGCGAGTTATACGTGGGTGTGATTGGCAATAATCGACTCAAGACCTTCCCTGCCTGGGAGATGGACTTTGGCAAAATGCCTGATGACATCGCCAAGATCGCCACCAGACAAGTCAAGTGGAATCACAAATACCAGGAAAAACACGGCATCGAGACTTATGCCGCGAAGGGACTGGATGAAATGACGCAGCAGCGGTTGTCAAAGTTGTGCAAACGCGTCTATCGCGCCTTGAACATGAGCGGCTACGGACGTATGGATTTGCGGATGACCGAATCCGGCGAGTTCTACGTGATCGAAGCCAACGCCAATCCCAACATCGAATACGGCGAAGACTTTGCCGAATCAGCTCATCAGGTCGGCATCGAATACGAAGCCTTGCTGCAACAAATCCTGAACCTTGGCTTGCGATACAAAGCAGCCTGGATGCTGGCTTGATAAGCTGGACCGCGGTGTCTAGCAATACCACCAAATCTCCCCAGCTTCCGGTTAATTTGTCAGCCTAGTGCTCCGTCAACTCTTGACTTTAGGGTAGCCGGATTCGCCAGAATTCGGTTCGTTCCACGATACCCCGAAGTCTGGCGACATCGGCTACGACCATCACCCTAAGATTGAATCTGGACAAAGCACGAGAGCATTTTCAACAACGATGTGTCCATCGAAAAAGGGGCCTTTTTCGGAAACGGCTACGTGAAAGATGAAAATGCTCTAGCCGCCACCACCGCGGCTGCGCCCAGTGCCCCACGTCGATGCGTTGTGCTGTTGGCTTTGCCCCGGCGCGATCGTCAGCCATTGCCATTCCCCTTGATGGACCGCACGAGCGGTCTGCATGATTTGGCCGGCGTGATAAGCAACATGCGTGACACCACGGATGATTGCCTTGGGGACGGAGTGGGCTTCGCCGCGAATCAAGACCGTTCGCGTCATGTCCTCGGGCTGCAGCGACAGGATCGTTGCGGTGAAAAGTTGCCAACCGGCGTCGAAGTAGTCGATCAACGAGGCCCTGTCGCCGTCCCAGTCTTGGAATTCGGCGTCGCGATCACGAGTTGGTTTTTCGCCATCGGTCGTCAAAAAATCAGTCCAGCGACTTTGCAAATTCCCAGCCAAATGCCGGAGGATCACCGCGACGCTGTTCATGTCCGGCGACGGCCGCATGTGCATTTCCTGATCCGACAGTTGAGTGATCGCCGCATCAATCATCCGCCGATGCGAGCGGATCATCTCCGTGGTTGCTGCGATCCAGAGATCGTGATCGTCGGACACGGCTTGCTCCCTGCAGTAGCGATGAGTGCTGCTAACCAGACCAGCCTTTCAATCTAACTGACCCGCAGCGTGAGTTTTGAGGCGTTTTTCCGCCTTGGTTCTCTCAGCCCTGGGATCGCTGGATTTCTTGGCTGGGCGGGAGTAGCCATTTTCCTGTTGCCATCAGCGTCGAAATGCTAAAATCAGTTTCATCATTTTGCCGCCGACGCTTTGCAGGGGAACTGAGTGACGGGCTTTCGGACTTCTTCGATCTACTTGGCGTTCGCCTTGGGTGCCCTCATTTGGATGGTTGCCACGCCGGATGTCACTGTGGTTAGCGGCGCCGATAGCCGCGTGAAATCGCGATTGGCTCGTATTTTGGTTGGACGCAATGAAGTCAATCGGCAAAAGCGTTTGGCCGCGCTCGCGCACAATGTTGCCGGGCGGATCGACGGCATGCACGACTTGATCTACGCGCTTGATTATCATGCCGCAGCGGCCGCTGAGGGCGAAGAGTTACCGCCAAGTTTTTCAACATTGGCCGATGTGGTTGCCCAAATCAAGCGGCCACAGGCACGAGACGCCGTGATTGGACTTTTGGATTGCCCACAAGTGGTCGTGGCAATCGTCGCCGCAGATGTTTTGGGACAACACCAAATTTACGAAGCGATCGAACCACTGAAGGGCCAGGTCGAGCGGCCCGAGTTCGAGTCCTTGTATGGATTTCGTTTCAGCCTGGTTCGTTCGCTGGTGCAAATGGAGCATCCG